>JBKPCO010000083.1:0-12061 GCA_046727415.1 Candidatus Methylomirabilota bacterium | reverse complement strand
GCTTCACTTCCACGAAGCCTTCGGCGAGGGCGAGCGTCGCCGCCGTGAGGCGGATCGTCCCAGGAGTCGCAAGCTGTTCCATCCGCGCCGCCAGGTGGGTCGTCTGGCCGACGGCGGTGTAGTCCACAGTCGTTGATGTCGTCGTGGCGCTGATCTCCATTCGGGGAGGTGAAGTCGTCGGCGTCGCGGGGCGGAAGCTCGACGGTGGCGATTCCTTTCGGCGAGTCGGGCGCGGGTGACCCCGTGGGATCCTGCCCATTCGTCGTGCGTTGCAGCTGAGGGTCGCGGCCATTGTCGGGGATGTAAACCACTACCTGGCCTCCCGACGTAGGCCCAGCCTTTTGCGGCATGCGATCGAGGCCGAGCTTATCCAGAAGCCGGGTTAAGTGATCCGCGATCGCCTGTCGCTGGACGAGGACCGGTAAGAGCGTCTTCGCACGAGCGTTGACAAGGCGGGGCTGCTGGAAAATCCAGGCATCCACGTGGTCGAGCAGCAGCGACGCTCTCGCCGCCAGGTCGATCCGCTTCCGCTGCTGAGGGGGGAGATGGGCTTCGCCTCCCAGGGAGTTCGCCAATTCACGTCGGAGGGCCAAATGCTCGCGAGCCGCCGCCGTTCGGCGGTCAATCGCGCTGAATCCTCTTAGTTTGATCCGGGCCATGGGGGCGTTCAGACCGTGGCGGGTGTAGCTTCGGCGCGCCGTCATGCAACCTCCGTTTGGCAACGAGAATGGCAACGCACGCTCGATCCTGTTGATCTTGTTGACGGCGCCTCTGCCTCATTAGGGCGGAGACCTCGGACAATCGTCAACTCAGCTGAGCCCGAGAACGAGCCCGAGAACGAGTAGATCAGGGCGCGCTGAGCGAGAAGGCGAGGCACAGAGTCGAGCCGAGACGGCCGGCGCCGCGTTATTCCATGTCGCTCGTGGAGGCGGAGGCGTTCGTCAGGGGTCTGCTGGAGATGTGGCTCGCCGCTAAGTAGCGCCCGGGACCGACTGTATAGGCAGGCCCCGATCCGTTGCCATCCCGTTGCCATTCCAGGGGGCGATTCGGGGCGATTCCGGGTTTTCGGAGGTGAACGAGCACCGCGCCGAAGACAGCGAGAAACCGTAGAAACCACTGAGAGTTCAGTGGTAGGCGGACCAGGGATCGAACCTGGGACCTCGGCCTTGTAAGGGCCGCGCTCTTCCAACTGAGCTATCCGCCCGTGAGCCTCATCGTAGCACCGCGGCCGTGGTCACTCGATCACCTGGTCCGCTCGCACCAGCAGCGACTGCGGAACCTTGAGCTTCAGGGCTTTCGCCGTCTTCAGATTGATGACCAGCTCGAACGTCGTGGGCTGTTGGACCGGCAGGTCGGCGGGTTTGGCGCCCTTGACGATCTTGTCCACGTACCCGGCGGCCCGGCGGGCCGCATCCTTGACGCTCGGGCCGTAGCTCATGAGACCGCCCGCTTCGGGGTAGTACGAGAACGGATAGAGGGCGGGCAGGCGGTTCTTCATCGCCAGCTCGGTGATTCGAGCGGCGCTCGGGTGAAGGCTGCTGCAGTCGAACATCAGGATCGCATCGACCCGCTGTCGCACCGCCAGGTCGAACGCGCTCGACAAATCGTGGGCGCTCGGCGCCTCGAGCGAAACCAGCCTCACCCTCAGCACGTCGGACGCGGCGCGCGCGTCCCCTCCCACTCGCCCTCGGGAATCACGTTCGTGCCGCCGCACCAGAGCACGCCTACGCGTGAGAGCGTCGGCAGCATCTCCCGGAGCACTTCGAGGCGCTTCTGGCTGAGCTCCGGAGACAGCAGCGTGAGCCCGGTGACGTTGCCGCCGGGCCGGGCCAGGCTCTTGACCAGCCCCTGCCTCACCGCGTCGCCGCTCGACGCCATCACGATGGGAATCGACTTCGTCTGGTTCCTGACCACGAGGGAGGCGACTCCGCTCTGGGCGAGGATGACGTCTGGGTTGAGGCGCACCAGCTCAGCGGCGAGGCCGTCGAGCTTCTTGTCGTCACCGCCCGCATATCGGACCTCGAGGACCACGTTGCGCCCCTCGACGTAGCCCAGCTCGCGCAGCGCGGCACGGAACGCGTCGAGCTGCGGGTTGTCGATGGGTCCGGCGCGCATGCTGAGGAAGCCGAGCCGGTACACGCGCGCGGCCTGCTGCGCCTCGGCCGAGAACGGCGCGGCGACGCACGCGATGAGCAGGGCCAACGCCAGCGCTCTGCGACTCATCGGACCCCCCGCGGGCTTCACATTGGCAGGGAGACTACCAGAACGGCCGCGGTCGTGGGTCAGGCCGAGCGGGGACGGCTCAGGCGGAGAGCCCGAGCGACGCCAGCCGGGCAGGCGTCGGCACGCCGTCGGCATCCCAGCCGCGCAGCGCGTAGTACTGGTCGAGCATCGCGCTGAGCTCCGCGGGCGGGCAGTGCATTCCGGCCGACGGTCCGTCGGGAATCGGCTCGTGCATCACCCGCCACGGGAGCACGTCCTGGGCGCGGCGGACGCCCTCGCGCACGTTGAACAGCCGCTCCAGGTTGATGATGCGCTCGCCCACACGCTCGAGCTCCTCGACCGTCACGTCCCAGCCGGTGATCGCGCGAACCATCCGCGCGTACGGCTCGCCGATGAAGACGCCGAAGCCGCGCTCGGAGGTAAAGCGACACAGGACGAGCGAGTCACCGAGCGCCGTGAAGTGCTGGCTCTTCACGGCGAAGGCGGGCTTGTCTGCCGTGCCCCGCCGGTCGAATCCCTGCGCGTACTGTGGCGTGGGCCGCGTGTCGTGATGGCTGCCGCCGCGGGTCGCCGTCGCGTACCCGATCGAGAGCCCCTTGAGCGCGCGGGCCGAGTGGGCCGGAAGCTCGAGCCCCTTCACCGCGTAGACGAGCTTCGTACCTTCCGGATGCACTGACGCCGCCAGCCGCCACGCGCCCTCGGCGAGCCGCGCGCCGAAGCCCTCCCGGCGCCCGGTCAACTCGACCAGCCGGATCATGCCGCGCCAGTCGCCCCAGCCGAAGGGCACGCCGACCTCCCGCTTGTCGAGCCAGCCCCGCTCGAGCGCCTCGGCCACGAACGCGAGCGTGACACCCATCGAGATCGTGTCCATGCCGAGCAGGTCGCAGAGGTCGTTGGCGAGGATGAGCGCCTCGGGGTTCGAGATGCCGAGCATCGGACCGAGCGCGAAGATGGTTTCGTACTCGGGCATCTTCGCCTTCGTACCGGCGAACTCGCCGTCCGTGATGGCGTACTGCTTGCCGCACGCGACCGGGCACTTCAGACAGGTCGTGTCGCGGTCGTGATAATGGAGCTTCATCTCCTCGCCGCCCACCTGCCGCGCCTCTTCGAACGTCTCCTGGCGCAGGTTATAGGCGCCGAGACCCCCGAGGGCGTTGATGGGGCCGACCAGGAACGGTGTGCCGAAGGTCGTGAGCGCCTTGGTGCCGGTCTTCAGCGGCTCGCGCGTCTCGTCGATGAGCGCCTTGAGCGCCGCCGCGTCGGCGGTCTCGGTCTTGCGCGCGCCTCTCACCACGACGGCCTTGAGGTTCTTGGAGCCGAGTACGGCGCCGATGCCGCCGCGCCCCGATACGCCCTCGCGATTCTTCCAGTAGTGGGCCATCGCCGCGAAGCGCACGCGGTGCTCGCCGGCCGGGCCGATGGCGATCGCGTCGGCGTCGCCGCCCTCGGCTTCACCCAGCGCGTTCACGGCCTCGCGCGTCGTCCGGCCCCAGAGCTCGAGCGCCGGCTTCACCTCGGCGCCAGACTCGGTCACCGACAGGTACGACGGCGCCGCGGCGCGGCCGCTGATGAACACCGCGTCGAAGCCAGTGCGCTTGAGCGTCGCGGGGAAGCGACCGCCGAAGGTCGAGTCGAAGAAAAGGCCGGTCAGCGGCGACTTGCTGGCGACGCAGGCGCGGCTGTTGCCGGGCACGGTCGTGTCGGTGATCGGCCCCACACTGAAGACGACCGCGTTACCCGGCGCGAACGCATCCGTGCCGGCCGGAACCCGGTCGTAGAGCAGGCGCGCCGCGAGGCCGTTACCGCCCAGGAGCCCTCGGGCCGTGCCCTCGTCGAGCGTCTCGATACGCGCCGCGCCCGTCGAGAGGTCGACATGCAGGACGCGGCCGCCGTACCCCTTCAACGCCCGATGTCCTTCAGTCCCTTGCGGGCCGCCTCGACCAGGTCCGCCGGCGCGCCCGTCTGCGCGATCAGCTTGCGGTACACGACCTCGGCGGCGTCGATTTGCTTGAGCGCGGTGAAGCTGGTGCCGGCCGCCAGCAGAGCGCGGCGGCCCGTCGGCGACTCGGGCGCGACGTACGCGGCGGTCATGTAATACTCGGCCGCGGCCAGATTGTCGCCCTCGCCCTGGTAGGTTTCGCCGATGGCGCTCGAGGCGGCCGCGACCACGGCCGTGTCGTCGCTCTTCATGAGGCGCTCGAGCGTGCCGCGCGCCTCGCTCCAGCGCTTTTCCTGCGTGAGCAGACGTCCGTAGCCGAGCGCGGCCTCCGGTCGGAGCGCGCCCGCGCCACCGTCCTTCGCGCCGCGCGCGTACGCGTCGAGCGCGCCGGCGCGATCGCCGCTCGCCTCGCGGGCGCGCGCCAGGGCGATCCAGGCGCGTGAATCGTTCGGCGAGAGGATGACGGCCTGCTCGAGCGCCGCGCGGGCCGCTTCCGGCTTGCCCGTCTCCACCTGCGCCTCGGCGAGCGCCACGCGGGCCGACTCGACGAACGGGCTCTTCGGGAAGCGCTTGTCCAGCAGCGTGTAGGCCTCGACCGCGACGGGCCACGCACCGTCGGCGGCGGCGCCCGAGCCGACGCGCTCGAGCGCATCGTCGGCGGCGTCGTCAGTCGGGAATTCGTCGACCAGCCGCTTGGCGTTGGAGAGCGCCGTGGGCCAATCCTTCTCCTCGACGGCGATCCCGGTCAGTACGTAGAGCAGGCCGGGCGCCATGCGTCCCTTCGGCGCCGCCCCGAGCGCCGCCAGAGCCGGCTGCTTGAAGTCCTTCATCCCGTCCTTCTGAAACGCGACCATCGCCAGCCCGTAGTTCGCGAGCGCGGCCACGTCCGCCGTGCCACTGTCACGCGCCTCGGTGAATTGCCGCGTCGCGGGCTCGAGCTGGCCTTGCGCCAGCGCCGTGGCGCCGAGGCCGAGCGTGGCCAGGGGACCGACGCCCTCGGTCTTCGCCTGCGTGAAGGCGCTCGTCGCCTCCGCGGGGCGGCCCGAGGCGAGCAGGGCCGCGCCGAGCGCCGACTGAGCGCGCCCGATGAGCGGCGGGAAGGGCGCACGGCGAATCCAGTCGCGGAGCGCGGGCTGCGCGGCGCCGACGTCGCCCGTGCGTACCATCAGGATCGCGCGGTTGAGTCGCGCGAATTCGGTCCGCGGCGCCCGGGGAAAAGTCGCGATGACGCGCTCGAGGAGCTTTCCCGCGTCCTCGCGGTCGGCGTCGTTGCGAAGCGCCAGCTCGGAGGCGAGCTCGAGGGCGTCGGGCGCGCGCGGATCGTTGGGCGCGGCTTGCACGAACTCGAGGAACTCCCGGCGCGCGTCGTCGAGACGGTCGTAGCGCAAGAGCGACCACGCGAGCCCGAGCCGCGCGGCGGGCGCCTGCGGATGGGTCGGAAACTCGACGAAGACGCGCCGGAACGCGGCCGCGGCGGTCGCGTGATCGCCCCCGTGATACGCGGCCTCCCCCCGCAGCAAGAGCGCGGCGACGCGCGCGTCGGTCGAGGGCGCGGCAGAGACGACGCCGGGCAGGTCGCGAGCGGCCTGGGCGAATTCCCGTAGCTCGAAGTTGGTCTGTGCCAGCCGGTATGTCGCGTACCACCCCGTCGTGCTGCTGGAATCCATGCGCTGCACCAGCTCGTACTGCGTGCGCGCCTCGTCGCGATTGCCGGCGAGCCGGTACGATTCGCCCTTCAACAGAATCGCATACGCGCGCACTGCGTTCGTGAGAGTGCCGCTCAGCATATCCTGGACGATCCCGGGCACCTCGTTCGGCCGCTTCGCGTCGATCAGGTAACGCGCGAGGCGGATCTGGAGCGGCACGACCATCGGCGAGCGCCGCGTCTCCAGCCCGCGGATCATCGTCTTGGCAGCTTCGGGATCGGAGGGGTACAGCGCCAGCACGAGACCCGCCTCGACCCACGGGCGGTCGGGACCGTTACTCCTGGGGGACGCCAGATACGCGCGAAACGCGCTGATGCTCTCCGGATAGCGCTCGGCCGTCAGGCTCCACCAACCGAGTCGGGCCCAGCCCGGCTCGAGCAAGGGGTGCGGGCCGCCCCGGACGAACGAGGTCAGCTCTTGTACGGACCGGTCGTACTGTCCGGCGCGCCCAAGCGCCTCCCCGAGCCAGAACGTGACGTCGCGCGACAGCGAGGCCGGCGCGCGGTTCCCGAGCGAGCTCCATGCGGCCACCGCTTCGTCGTGACGCCCGAGGGCGTAGTTGGCCAGCCCGAGGCCATGCCGGGACCAGGCTTCAAGCTCGGGGGGCGTCGCCGCCTGGAACTGCGCGAACGTGTCGCGAGCGCGCGCCGCCTGGTTGAGCCGGAGCGCCGTCCATCCGCTCGAGAACGAGCTCCACACCGCAAAGTCGCTCTTCGGCCCGCTTGCGACTTGACGGAAGAGGGTGTCGGCCTGCTGGGCCCGGTCGAGGCGGTAGTAAGTCTCGCCGAGCCAGTACCGGGCCTCGGTCACCAGATCGCGCTCGGTGCCCCGGCGTGCCGCCGCCTCGAGATCCTGGGCCGCGTCGTTGTACTCGCCCTTGGCGAAATGGGCGCGTCCGCATTCGAGCGCCTTCGACGCGATCCCGAACGCCGCGCCCACGCACGCGAGGGTTTTCGGCGGACCGAGCGGCGCCGTCAGCTTGTCGGCCGCCGTCACGAGCGGCGCCAGGGGCATCGCCGGAAGCTCCGAGGGCGACGGGGGTATCGGAGGATCGACGCCCCCGACGGGCGGCTTCTCGATCGGCGCCTCGGCGAAGGGCACGAGCCCGATCAAGTCGGGCGGAGGCGGAACCAGCGGCAGCACGGTCGCCGCGCGCGCGGGTCCCGACGACACCACGAGCGCGGCAAGGACGGCAAACGCGAGCCTCGGCCGCATCACGAGCGCCGCTCGCCGCTCGAAGACGATTTACTGAGTCGCGCCTTCACGGCCGCCGCCCGATCGCGCGCCCAGTCCCGTAGCGTCGCGTCGGGGCATTTCGTGGCGACGGACTCGTACGCAGTGAGCGCGGCCTTCAGCTCGCCGAGCTGCTCGCGGGCGAGCCCGAGGCCGGCGAGCGCGCGATAGCGATCGGCGGCCTCGACGTTCTTGACCGTCGCGACCGACTCGAACGACTTCGCCGCGTCCTTGAATCGATTGAGCTTGAGCTCCGACTCGCCCGCCAAGAGAAACGCCTCGGCGCGAACCGCGTCGTCGCCGCTCGCGCCGGCCGCCTTGGCCTGGGTCGTCGCGTCCTGCCAGTTCTTCTTCTTGAACGCCGCGCGGGCGAGCTCGAGGGCAGCCTGGTGAGAAAGGGGATGGTTGGGGAACTCCTTGCGGAGGCGCCGCCACGCGGCCTCCTGGTTCTGGGGCTGACCCAGCCGCCCCGCGATCAGACCCGCGTCGTAGAGGCCCTCGGGGGTCGGCGGCGACTGTTGCATCAGCTGGGTGTAGGCGCTCTGCTGCTGCGTCTTGTTGCCGGACTTGGCGAGGGTCCCGGTGATCGCCTGGCGTGCCGCCGCGGCCATCGGATGCGATGGGTACGCCGCGATGAACGTCTTGAGATCCTCCAGGCCAGCATCGCGCTCGCCGGCGGCGATGCGCGCCGTCCCGAGCAGATACTGGGCATCGGGCACCAGGCGACTCTTCGGATACTTGGCCGCGTAGCCCGTGAGCAACGGCACAGCCTCGGAGGCCCGCTTGAGATCGACGAGCGTCTGAGCGAGGTAGAACGTCGCCGGACCCGCCTGAGAGTTGTCCGGCCACGTGGCGAGGAAGTCGCGGAAGCCCTTGACCGCGGCCTCCGGCCGGCGCAGCTCGAGATCGCACAGCGCCCGACCGTAGGAGGCGTCGGGTGCCAGCGGCGAGGTCGCGTCCTGCCGCATCACGTCGTCGTACGCGGTGCGCGCCTCGGCGAAGCGCCGCGAGCGATAGAGCGCCTCGGCCTCCCAGAAGCGCCCCTCGAGCCGCTGCGCAGCGGGCGCCGCCGCTTTGAAGCGGCGAAAGGCGTCGAGCGCCGGCTCGGCGTCGCCCATCGCGAGGCGCGCGCGTCCCAGCAAGAGCAGCGCCTGCGGCTGACGCTTGTCGTTCGGGTAGTCGGCGACGAAGCGCTCCAGGGCTCGACGCGCGAGGGCACTAAGCCCGTCGGCGGAGGCCTGCTCGCCGACGAGCCAGAGCCGATCGGCTTCGTCGAGGGCGAGGGCGAAGGGCGCGGAGAGGGCCACCACCAGCAGCGACGCCAACGCCAAGATCGGAAACAGCGTGCGCGTCATGATGACAGCCCATGGTAGCACGCTTGTGGTACGGTCTCAGCGTGGCACTGTGCGTATTTGACCTCGATCACACCCTCATCCAGACGCCCCTCGATCTGGTGGCAATGGCGGCGGACATGCGGGCCCTGATCGAGGCCGCGACGGGCCCGCTGCCGTACCGGCGCGAGCGCTACCGCGTGGGCGAGCTGATCACGTACTGCCGCACGCAGGCGCCCACGCTCGAGGCCGCGGCGTGGGACCTTGCCCTCGACCACGAGCGGCGCGCGATGAAGGTCGCCACGCTCGAGGCCGGCGCGCTCGAGGCGCTCGCCGGCGCGCGCCGGGTCGGGTTCGCGACGGCGGTCTGGACGAACAACGCGCGCACGCTCACCCTGCCGGCGCTCGAGCGGCTCGGTCTCGCCCGCGAGCTCGAGCTGGTCGTCACCCGCGACGACATGCGGGCGCTCAAGCCTGATCCCGACGGCTGGCGCGTGATCTCGAGCCACTTCAAGGCGCTGCTCGCCGACGGCGCACCGGCCGTGGTCGTCGGCGATTCCTGGGTCGACGGCCTGGCGGCGGCCAAGGCCGGCGTGCCGTTCGTCGCATATCGCGCCCGTCAGACCGAGCTCGATCGCTGGCGCGTGA
The DNA here is from genome assembly GCA_046727415.1 of Candidatus Methylomirabilota bacterium. Lineage (GTDB taxonomy): Bacteria > Methylomirabilota > Methylomirabilia > Rokubacteriales > CSP1-6 > AR31. The sequence goes on along the minus strand of JBKPCO010000083.1, from coordinate 2,981 downwards.
CACCGATCGCCCATCTCACGGACCTGACGCTCCTGCCGGCCTGGCTCGCGGCCCGCGCCCGCGCGCGCCGCTAGCGTGGAGCTTTTCCCAGAGCCCGAGCCCGCCGCGTCTGCCGCGCGGGCGCCCGCACCGCTCGCCGATCGCGTCCGACCGCGCTCGATCGACGAGATCGTGGGGCAGGAGCACCTCCTGGGTCCCGGGCGCGTCCTGCGGACGGCCATCGAGACGGGCGAGCTGCACTCGATGATCCTCTGGGGCCCTCCGGGCTCCGGCAAGACGACACTCGCGTCGTTGATGGCCCGCGTGACCGGCGCCCGCTTCGTCGCCTTCTCGGCCGTCCTGTCGGGCGTCAAGGAGATTCGCGAGGTGATCGGCGAGGCCGAGCGCGAGCGAGCCCGCCGGGGAATGCGCACCATCCTCTTCGTCGACGAGATCCACCGGTTCAACCGTGCCCAGCAAGACGCGTTTCTTCCCCACGTCGAGAAGGGCACGATCGTCCTCGTCGGCGCCACGACCGAGAACCCGTCCTTCGAGGTGAACTCGGCGCTCCTCTCGCGCTGCCGCGTCTACGTTCTGCGCGGGCTCGAAGAGGGCGACCTGCTCGCGATCATGCGCCGGGCGCTCGCGGACGGCGAGCGCGGGCTCGCCCAGCTCCATCCGGAGGGGACCGACGAGGCGCTTCGGTCGATCGCCGCCGTGGCGAACGGCGATGCGCGGGTCGCGCTGAACGTGCTCGAGCTGGCGGTGGTGCTGGCGCCCCTGGCGGGCGGGCGCCGCCGCGTGACGGCCGACACGATCCGCGAGGCGGCGCAGCGGCGCACGCTGCTCTACGACAAGTCGGGGGAGGAACACTACAACCTGATCTCCGCGCTCCACAAATCGCTGCGCGACTCGGACCCCGACGCGGCGCTCTACTGGCTCACGCGCATGCTCGAGGCCGGGGAGGACCGCCTCTACATCGCCAGGCGGCTCGTGCGCTTTGCCTCCGAGGACGTCGGCAACGCCGACCCCGGCGCGCTCACGCTCACGCTGGCGGCGAAGGAGGCCTACGATTTCCTCGGCGACCCGGAGGGCGAGCTGGCGCTTGCCCAGGCCACGCTCTATCTGGCGCTGGCGCCGAAATCGAACGCCGTGTACGTCGCCCACAACGAGGCGAAGGAGGACGTGCGCCAGCGACCCGCCGAGCCGGTGCCGCTACACATCCGCAACGCCCCCACGCGTCTCATGAAGGACCTCGGCTACGGCGCCGGCTATCAGTACGCCCACGACGCGCCCGGTGCGCGCGTCGACCAGCAGGATCTTCCCGACTCGCTCCGCGGCCGCCAGTACTACCGGCCGACCGACCGGGGGCTCGAGGCCGAGCTGGGTCGGCGCCTCGCCGAATGGCGACGCTGGCGCTCCGAACGGCAACCGCCTAGGGTATAGGGCATGTGGCCGCTGACACTCCTCAAGAAGCGCCACTGGATCTTCCTGGGGCTCTGCGTTCTCTTTTTGCTCACCTATGGCGGCTTCATCAGCTGGGCCAAGGTCGCCCAGGCGCTGGAGCACCTGGCCGACCAGCCGGCGGTGCGCGAGCGGTTCTCCACCCCCATCGGTCGGGGCGAGGCGATCGTCACCTCCTTTATGTTCGTCCTGCTCACGCCGCTGGCGCTGGCGGCCTTCGCCGGCCTCGTGGCGTTCGTGGGCGCGGTCATCGCTGGCATCCTCCGCATGCTCGTCCCGCTTCGCGACTTGCCGCAGTGGATCTTCCTCGGCGCGGCCTACGTCGGCATCGCCGTCGCCGTATGGGTCCTGCGCACCTACTGGACGGGGCCCGCGTACGAGTTCACGGGCCTCATCGCCAAGGCCATCCTGATCGCCACACAGTAGGCCCGACGCGATCGGGCGGTCGGCCCAACGTCTGCTGCTAGAATGACTTCTATGCCTCCACTGCGCGTGGGCGTCGTCTTCGGTGGGCGCTCCGGAGAGCACGAAGTCTCGCTCGCCTCCGCGGCCTCCGTCATCGCGGCGCTCGAAGAGCTCGGTCACGCCGTCGTCCCGATCGGCATCGCCCGCAGCGGGCGCTGGGTCGTCGGCGGCGATCCGCTGCGTGCCCTGGCGGCCGAGGCGCGTGTCGCGTTGCCGTCGAACGACGCCGACGGCGCCGTGAAGAAGGCCCTCGCGGGGCGCGCAGAGGCCACCGATAGCGCGTCCGGCCAGAGCCTCACGCGGACCGAGCCGGCCGGTGGCCTGCCGACCGAGCTTCGCCAGGGGCTCGACGTGGTCGTGATCATGCTGCACGGGCCCTACGGCGAGGATGGCACCATCCAGGGGCTCTTCGAGCTCGCCGACGTTCCCTACGTCGGCGCGGGCGTCCTCGCCTCGGCCGTCGGGATGGACAAGGTCACGATGAAGGCGGTCTTCCAGGCGCACGGGCTTCCCATCGTCGAGCACGTGGTGATCGGGCGGAACGAGTGGCGGAGCGCCCCCGGCCGCGTGGCGGCGCGTGTGGCCGAAATGATCGGCTTCCCATGCTTCGTCAAGCCCTCGAACCTCGGCTCGAGCGTCGGGATCAGCAAGGTGCGCGACGCGGAGGCGCTGCCAGCCGCGATCGATCTGGCCGCCCGCTACGATCGCAAGATCATCGCCGAGCGCGGCGTGCGCGGGCGCGAGATCGAGGTGAGCGTGCTCGGCAACGACGAGCCGACGGCGTCGCTACCCGGCGAGATCACCTACGACGCCGAGTGGTACGACTATTCGACCAAGTATCTCGAGGGGCAGGCGCGGCTCACGGTGCCGGCGCCAATCTCGCCCGAGCTCACGCGGCAGATCCGCGAGCTCGCCATCGCCGCCTTCCGCGCTGTCGACTGCTCGGGCATGGCCCGCGTCGACTTCTTCCTCGATGGCGATCGCCTGCTGGTGAACGAGATCAACACGATCCCCGGCTTCACCGCAACGAGCGGCTACGCGAAGATGTGGGCGGCTTCCGGCCTCACCTACAC
>JBKPCO010000082.1:0-15803 GCA_046727415.1 Candidatus Methylomirabilota bacterium | reverse complement strand
GCTCCAGCATCGCGGCCAGGAATCGGCGGGCATCGCCACCACCGACGGCGCCAACTTCCACACCGAGAAGCACATGGGCTGGGTCGCCGACGTGTTCAGTCCGGAGCGGCTCCGGCGGCTGGTGGGCCACCGCGCCATCGGGCACGTGCGCTACTCGACCGCGGGCAGCTCGAATCTCCGGAACGCGCAGCCGATCACCGCGACGACCGCCCGCGGCCCCATTGCGATCGCCCACAACGGCAATCTCACGAATGCCGAGTCGCTGCGGCGCGAGATGGAGCGCGATGGCGCCATCTTCCAGTCGAACTCCGATACCGAGGTCATCCTGCACCTCCTGGCGCGGGCCCCGGCCGGACCCCTGGAGGAACAGATCGTCCACGCACTCAAGCAGGTGCAGGGAGCCTACTCGCTCCTCATCCTGACGCTCGACGCGATGTACGCGATCCGCGATCCCTACGGATTCCGCCCGTTGACCCTCGGACGTCTCGGTGACTCGCACGTGGTCGCCTCCGAGACGTGCGCGCTCGATCTCATGGAGGCGAAGTGGGAGCGCGACGTCGAGCCGGGTGAGCTCCTGATCGTTTCGGACGCCGGCCTCCGGTCGCTCCGTCCCTTCGCGACCGGCGAGCGCCTGCAGTGCGTCTTCGAGTACGTCTACTTCGCCCGGCCCGACTCGATCCTGTGGGGCCGCAACGTGCACACCGTGCGCAAGGCGATGGGGCGACAGCTCGCGCGCGAGTACCCCGTGGAAGCCGACATCGTCATCCCCGTCCCGGACTCCGGAACCAGCGCAGCGCTCGGATACTCCGAGGAGTCGGGCACGCCGTACGAGATGGGCCTGATCCGGAACCACTACGTGGGTCGCACGTTCATCGAGCCCAAGCAGGGGATCCGCCACTTCGGCGTCAAGGTGAAGCTCAATCCCATGCGCGAGATGCTCGAGGGGCGCCGCGTCGTGGTCGTCGACGACTCGATCGTGCGCGGGACCACCAGCCGCAAGATCGTGCGGATGGTCCAGAGCGCCGGCGCGCGCGAGGTCCACGTACGGATCTCGTCGCCGCCGATCCAGTGGCCGTGCTACTACGGCATCGACACGCCGACGCGCAGGGAGCTGATCGGCTCGAGCCACAGCCCCGAGGAGATCCGGCGATATCTCGGCGCCGATTCGGTCGGTTACCTCTCGCTCGACGGGATGCTGAAGGCGACCGGCTCGGATCCGGCGCATTTCTGTCATGCCTGCTTCACCGGCAGCTATCGCGTCGGCATCGAGCCCGAGCCGACGCCGCAGCTCCGCCTCTTCGACGCCTGACGTGAAGCCGCTCACGTACCGAGAGTCCGGCGTCGACATCGACGCGGGCGAGGATGCCGTCCGCCGGATCACGCCGCTGGCCCGCGCGACGAACCGCGCCGAGGTGCTGGGCGGTGTCGGCGGCTTCGCGAGCTTCGTCAGGATTCCGGCCGGCTATCGTGAGCCGGTGCTCGTGTCGTCCACCGATGGCGTCGGGACGAAGCTCAAGGTGGCCTTCCTGGCCGGGCGGCACGACACCGTGGGGATCGACCTGGTCGCGATGGGGGTCAACGACATCCTCGTCCACGGCGCCGAACCGCTCTACTTCCTTGACTACATCGCGGTCGGCCGCATCGACCCGGTCCAGATCGAGATCGTCGTCGGCGGGATCGCGGAGGGTTGCCGGCAGGCGGGCTGCGCCCTGGTGGGCGGTGAGATGGCCGAGCACGAGGAGGATCACTCGCCGGGCGAGTACGACCTGGCCGGCTTCGCGGTCGGTGTCGTGGAGCGCGCGCGGCTCATCGACGGCACGGCCGTGCGCGTCGGGGACCAGCTGCTCGGGCTGGCGTCCTCCGGGCTTCATTCGAACGGGTTCAGCCTGGTGCGGCGGATCGTCTTCGATGTGATGGGGCTCGGCGTTCGCGATTCGTTCCCGGGCACGGGCCGTAGCGTGGCGGACGAGCTGCTCGAACCGACGCGGATTTACGTTCGCTCGATTCAGAAGCTCCTCGAATCGGTCGAGGTTCGCGCGATGGTGCACGTGACGGGCGGGGGTCTTACCGGTAACGTGCCACGCGTGCTCCCGGCGGGCTCCCGCGCTCGGATCTCCCGAAGCGCGTGGTCCGTCCCGCCCGTGTTCGAGGTACTCCGTAAGGCCGGACACGTGGAGGATGCGGAGATGTTCCGGACCTTCAACATGGGCATCGGCTACGTCGTGATCGTGCCGCCCGTGGCGTCCGAGATGGCCTTTCGTCTCCTGCGCGAAGCGGGAGAGCGCGTAGCGCGGCTGGGGGAGATCGTCCCGGGCGAGCGCGGCGTGGAGCTCGTGGCATGACGCGAGAACGGCTCCGGGTCGGGGTCCTCGCCTCGGGGCGGGGATCGAATCTCCAGGCGCTCCTCGATGCGTCGGCGCGAACCGACTATCCAGCCGAAGTCGTTGTGGTCATCTCGGACCGGGAGAGGGCGGGGGCCCTGGACCGGGCGCGCGCCGACGGGGTCGAGGCGCTGTTCGTCAATCCCAAGGACTTCAGCGACCGGGAGTCGTTCGATCTGGCCCTGGTTCGCGAGCTCACGGCCCGCCGCGTGGGCCTGGTCTGTCACGCCGGGTTCATGCGGATCCTCTCCGTGCCGTACGTGCGAGCGTTCGCCGGGCGCGCCATGAATATCCACCCCTCGCTCCTGCCCGCTTTCCCGGGGCTCCACGCCCAGCGACAGGCGTTGGAGCACGGCGCGAAGGTCGCGGGGGCGACCGTCCATTTCGTCGACGAGGGAGTGGACACCGGCCCGATAGTCCTGCAGGCGAGCGTGCCGGTGCAGCCGGACGACACGGAAGAGTCACTGTCCGCCCGCATTCTCGCCGAGGAGCATCGCCTCTATCCGGAGGCCGTTCGTCTGTTCGCCGAGGGTCGTCTGGAAGTCGTTGGACGGAGGGTCATCATCCGATGAAGATCCGGCGGGCCCTGATCAGCGTTTACGACAAGACCGACATCGTCGCATTCGCCCAGGCCCTCACCACGCTCGGCGTCGAGATTCTCTCGACCGGCGGCACCGCCAAGCTCCTCCGGGGCGAGGGCGTGCCCGTTCGAGAGGTCGCAGACGTCACCGGGTTCCCTGAGATGCTGGACGGTCGGGTCAAGACGCTCCACCCGAGGATCCACGGAGGCATCCTGGCCCGCCGCGACCTGCCCGCGCACCTCGCGGCGCTCGAGAAGCACGAGATCGATCCGATCGACCTCGTGGTGGTGGCGCTCTACCCGTTCGAGGCGACGGTGGCGTGGCCGGGCGTGACACGGGCGGAGGCGATCGAGAACATCGACATCGGCGGGCCGGCGATGATCCGCTCGGCGGCGAAGAACCACGCGAGCGTCGGCGTCATCACCGCGGCGTCGCAATACCAGGCTGTCCTCGACGAGCTTCGCGCGAGCGGCGGATCCCTGGGCGAGGCGACGCTCTATCGGTTGGCCCAGGACGCATTCCGCCGGACCGCGCAGTACGACGGGGCGATCGCGGCCTACCTGGAGAGCAACTCGGCGACCGAGCGGCCGGCCGTTCCGGACGAGGCGTTTCCGTCCACGCTCAGGCTCCAGGGCGAACGCGCCCTCACGCTGCGCTACGGAGAAAATCCCCATCAGGCGGCGGCGTTCTACCGCCAGGACGGCGCGCCCGCGGTCGGGCTCGGCAGCATGCGCCAGCTGCACGGACCGGAGCTCGGCTACAACAACCTCCTGGACTTCTCGGCGGCCCTCTCGCTCCTGCTCGAGTTCGACCGGCCCGCGGCGGTCGTCATCAAGCACACGAACCCCTGTGGCGCCGCCCTCGGCGACACGGTGGGCGCCGCGATGCTTCGCGCGAAGGCGTCTGACCCGGTGTCGATCTACGGCGGAATCGTCGGCGTCAACCGGACGCTCGACGCCGCCGTCGTCGAAGCGCTCGCGGGGATCTTCGTGGAGATCCTGTTCGCGCCGTCGTACACGCCCGACGCGCTCGAGGAGCTCAAGCGGACGAAGAAGCGCTGCCGGGTGTTCGAGGTGTCCTGCGATCGCGGAGCGCTGCCGGCGCGGCTCGCTGAGTATCGGAGCGTCCTCGGGGGCCTGCTCGTACAGACGGTAGATCTCGACGATCTGGATCCGGCGGCGCTCCGGACGGTCACGCGACGGGCCCCGACCGACGCCGAGCGCGAGGCGCTTCGCTTCGCCTGGCGCGTCGCGAAGCACGCGAAGTCGAACGCGATCGTGCTGACGACGGCCGACCAGGTCATCGGCGTCGGCGCCGGACAGATGAACCGGGTCGATTCCGCGCGCCTGGCGGTGATGCGCGCTCAGAGCCAGGGTCTCGCGACCGCGGGCACCGTGTGCGCGTCGGATGCATTCTTCCCGTTCCGTGACGGGCTGGACGTTGTGGCCGAGGCGGGCGCTACCGCCGTGATCCAGCCCGGCGGCTCGCTGCGCGACGAGGAAGTCATCGCCGCGGCCGAGGCGCGGGGCATGGCGATGATCTTCACGGGGCTGCGTCACTTCCGCCACTAGGCCCGAGTTTCCGATGAGCCAGCCCGAACGCATCTACGGCTACCGCGAGCTCACGCGGATCCTGACGCTCACCCCGCGGCGCGCCGGACAGCTGCGCCGGCTGGAGCTCCTGCGGGGCGACTCGGGCTACACGTTCCGCGACCTCCTGGCGCTGCGCGCCGCGAGCGCGTTGCTCGACGCCGGCGCCTCGGTGCGCCAGATCCGGGCCGCTCTGACGGCGCTTCGCCGCCAGGATCCCGGGCTCGAGCAGCCCCTCGCCGAGCTCCGCCTGATCGTGGAAGGCGACCGCCTCCTCGCCCAGTCCGATCGCGTGCGCTTCGACCCGCGCACGGGGCAGATGGTCCTGGCGCTCGACTCGGGCGGGCTCGAGGAAGCGGCCACCGCCACCCTGTCGACGGGCCTCGTTCGCCCCCTCGCGCCGCCGGCCGACCAGGCCGAGACATGGTTCGAGCGGGCCAGCGAGTGGGACGGTGACCCGGCCCAGTGGGAGGACGCGATCGTCGCCTACCGCCGAGTCGTCGCCATCGATCCGACGTACGCAGCCGCCTGGAACAACCTCGGCCTGCTCCTGCATCGGATGGGGCGCTATGACGAGGCCGAGAGCGCGTACGCCTCGGCCCTCGAGCAGGATCCGAACTGCTCCGAGGCCGCCTACAATCTGGGCTCGCTCCACGAGGACCGCGGCGCGCCCGAGGAAGCGATCCTCGACTATCGCCGCGCGCTCCAACTCTCGCCCGACTATGCCGACGCCCACTTCAACCTGGCCGGGGCCCTGGCGCGCAACGGTCGCGACGGCGAGGCCATCAAGCACTGGCAGCGCTACCTGGAGCTCGACTCCGGCAGCCCGTGGGCCCGCATCGCGCAGGCCCATCTCGACGGCGTCGAGCCGCCGGACCCGCCGCGATGAGAGTCCTGATCGTGGGCGGGGGAGGGCGGGAGCACGCGCTCGCCTGGAAAATCGCCCAGAGCCCGCTGGTTGAAGCGGTGCTCGGGGCCCCGGGCAATCCCGGAATCGCCCGCCACGCGTCGTGCGTCGACATCGGCGTGGACGCGCACGACGGCCTCGTGGCCTTCGCGCGGCGCGAGCGGATCGATCTCACAGTCGTCGGTCCCGAGATGCCGCTCGTGGCCGGGCTCGCCGACAAGCTCGCGGATGCGGGCCTGACCGTCTTCGGGCCGAGCGCGCGCGCGGCGGCCATCGAGGGCTCGAAGGTGTTCTCGAAGAGCCTGATGTCAAGCGCGGGTGTCCCGACGGCGCGGTTCGCGACCTTCGATCAGCCCGCCGGCGCGCGCCGTTACTGTCGCGAGCTGGGCGCGCCGCTGGTCGTGAAGGCCGATGGGCTCGCCGCCGGCAAGGGCGCGATCGTCTGCCGGACCCTCGAAGAGGCCGACGCGGCGATCGCCGAGTGCATGGAGCGCCGGGCCTTCGGTCTCTCTGGAACGCGCGTGGTCGTCGAGGAGTTCATGGTCGGCCAGGAGGTCTCCTTCTTCGTCCTGGCGAACGGGAGCGACGCCCTGCCGCTGGCCGCCGCCGAGGACCACAAGACGGTCTTCGACGGCGATCAAGGCCCGAACACCGGCGGGATGGGATGCTACTCGCCCGTCGCTTCCTTCGACGAGGGCATCGAGAAGCGGGTGATGGAGACGATCGTGCGGCCGACTCTCGCCGCGCTCGCCCGCCAGGGCGCGCCCTATAGGGGCGTCCTCTACGTCGGGCTCATGCTCACGGCCGATGGACCGAAGGTCGTCGAGTACAACTGCCGCTTCGGCGACCCGGAGTGTCAGGCCCTCGTGGTGCGCGCGCCCGGCGACCTGGTCCCGCTGCTCCTGGCGGCGGCGAGAGGCGACACGTGGCCGCCGCCGGTATCATGGCCTGCGCGGGCGTCGGTCTGCGTGTGCGTCGCGTCGGGCGGCTATCCGGGCAAGTACCCCACCGGGCTTCCCATCCGCGGCGTGGACGCCGCCGAGGCGAAGCACGGCGTGCAGGTATTCCACGCGGGCACCGCGACGCGCGAGGGGCAGCTGGTCACGGCGGGCGGGCGCGTTCTGGGTGTGACCGCCGCGGCCGACACGCTCGAGCACGCGATCGCGACCGCGTACGCGGCGATCGGCGAGATCTCGTTCGACGGCATGCACTATCGGACGGACATCGGACGGAGGAGGAGACCGTGACTGGACCAGTTCGCGTGGGTATCGTGCTCGGCAGCGATTCCGACCTCGAGGTCATGCTGGAAGCGGTGAAGGTCCTCGACGCGCTCGAGGTCGGCAGCGAGGTGGTGGTGGCCTCGGCTCACCGCACCCCTGAGCGTACCCACGAGTACGCCTCGACCGCGCACGCACGCGGGATCGGCGTGCTGATCGCGGGCGCCGGCGGAGCAGCGGCTCTTCCGGGTGTGCTGGCCGCCAGCTCACCGCTTCCGGTGATCGGCGTTCCGGTGGCCGCGACGCCGCTCGGGGGTCTCGACGCGCTCCTGTCGATTGTGCAGATGCCCAAGGGCGTACCCGTCGCGACTGTGGCGATCGGAAAGTGGGGCGCTGCCAACGCCGGCATGCTCGCTGCCCAGATCCTGGCGGTTGGGGACGCCGCGCTCGCCTCGCGGCTCGCGGCCTATCGCGAGAAGCTGGCCGATGAGGTCGAGGAGCGGGCGCGCCGCGTGGCCGCTCAGATGAAGTCGGGCGGCGCCCCGAAGTCGGGGACGTGACGGATCGCCCGCGCCTCATTTCTCTCGATCCGGTGGCGCCCGCGCCGGCCGGGCTACGAGCGGCGACGGACATCCTGCGCGCCGGTGGGGCCGTGGCGTTTCCGACCGAGACTTTCTACGGCCTGGCCGCCGCCGCGCTCGATCCGGCGTCCGTCAAGCGCATCTTCGCGCTGAAGGGGAGACCCGACTCCAAGCCCCTGCTCGTCCTGGTCGACTCCGTCGCCATGGCCGAGACCGTCGCCCACGTGAGCGAGCCCGCGCGAGCTCTAATGAAGCGCTACTGGCCCGGCGCGCTCACGCTCGTCTTGCCGGCGCGCGCGATCGTGCCCGCGGACGTGATGGCGGGAACGGGCACGCTTGGGGTCCGCGTCTCGTCCCATCCGATCGCGCACGCTCTCGTGCGGACCCTCGGCGAGCCCGTGACGGCGCCGAGCGCAAATCCCTCGGGGCTCGAGCCCCCGACGACGGCCCGTGCGGTCGTCGCCTACTTCGGCGACGGGCTCGACCTGGTGCTGGACGGCGGACCGACGGCCGGCGGCGCGCCGTCGACAGTCCTCGACTTGACGGTGGACCCACCGGCGATCATCCGGCAGGGCGCCGTCGTGGTGACCTGACGTGAAGGTCACAGGCGTCGTGCAGGCGGGGGGCAAGAGCACGCGCATGGGCGGGCAGCCGAAGGCCCTGATCCAGCTCGGCGGCCGGTCGATCGTCGAGCGCGTCGTCGCGGCCCTCACGCCCGTCGTCGACGACTTGCTGGTCGTCACCAACGCGCCGGAGCTCTACGCGTTCCTCGGGCTGCCGATGGTCGCCGACGTCTACCCCGACCACGGCTCGCTCGGGGGCATCTATTCGGGTCTCAGGGCCGCGGGCGAGATCGCGTTCACGGTCGCGTGCGACATGCCGTTTCTGCACCCCGAGATCGTCCGGCTCGTCATCGCGCGCGCCGGTGAGGGCGATGTCGTCATTCCGCGCGTCGGCGAGCAGCTCGAGACCATGCACGCCGCCTACGGCAAGGCGTGCCTGCCGCCCATCGAGGAACGTCTGCGCGCCGGGCGGCTCAAGATCGTGGGATTCTTCGACCGCGTGCGCGTGGTCGAGATCGGCGAGGCTGAGGTCGCCCGGGTTCGCGACCCGGCGGTCGCGTTCATGAACGTGAACACCCCGGACGAGCTCGAGCACGCCCGCGCGCTCGTGGCCGAGCTCGGCTGACATGAGCCGGCGGCGACCGGTCGGCCTCGTGCATTACCATGAGCTCGGGCTCAAGCGCGGCAACCGCCCGCTCTTCCTGCGCCATCTCGCCCGTAATCTCCGCCGCGCGACGTCTGACCGGGGTCCGCTGACGCTGCGGCAGGTCTCGGGCCGGGTGCTGCTCGACCTCGAGAATCATCCCGATCCGGCGGCGGTGCGCGAACGCGTCCAGCGTGTGTTCGGGGTCTCGAGCGTCGCGCTCGCCTATCGCGTCGCCTCGACCGTCGAGGCGATGAAGTCGATCATCGCCTGGCTCGTCGAGGGGCAGACCTTCGCGTCGTTCCGGATCACCGCGCGGCGGGCGTTCAAGACCTACCCGATGACGAGCGTGGAGCTGAATCGCGAGCTCGGCGCCTTCGTGCTCGAGCGCGTCGCCTCGCGCGTCGACCTGCGCCACCCGGAGGTCGAGATTCACGTCGAGGTGATGCCGGCCGAGACGTTCGTCTACGTCGATCCGGTGCCCGGCCCGGGCGGGCTGCCGGTCGGCGCGAGCGGAACGGTGGCCGCGCTCCTGTCCGGTGGAATCGATTCGCCGGTCGCGGCCTGGCGCATGATGAAGCGCGGCTGCCGCGTGCTCTTCGTCCATTTCCACAGCGTGCCGTACCTGCCGCCGACCTCCCAGGCCAAGGCGCGCGCGCTCGTCGGGCTCCTGACCCAGTGGCAGTACGACTCCACGCTGATCCTCGTGCCGTTCGCCGAGATCCAGCGCGAGGTCGTGCTCACCGTTCCGCCGCCCGCCCGGGTCGTCGTCTACCGGCGGCTCATGGTTCGCATCGCCGAGGCGCTCGCCAAGAAGCACGGGGCGGTCGCGCTGACGACAGGGGAGAGTCTCGGCCAGGTGGCGTCACAGACCCTGTCGAACATCGCGCGGATCGACGAGGCCGCGGGCATGCCGATCCTGAGACCGCTGATCGGCATGGACAAGCTCGAGATCACCGACCAGGCCCGGCGGCTCGGCACGTTCGAGATCTCGATCGAGCCCGACGCGGACTGCTGCACCCTGTTCGTCCCCAAGCATCCGGCCACGCGCATGTCGGAGCACGAGGTGAGCGCGGTCGAGTCGCGCCTGGACATCGCGCGGCTGGTCGCCTCGGGATGCGACGGCGCCTCCGTCGAGGCGTTCGAGTTCCCGTCGTGAGCCCCACGCTCACGTTCCTCGGCGCCGCCGGCACCGTCACCGGCGCGAAGTTCCTGCTGACCGCCGATGGGACCCGGCTCTTGATGGAATGCGGCATGTTCCAGGGGCTGCGCGAGCTCCGCGCGCGCAACTGGCAGGCGCCGCCTGTGGAGCCCGGAACGCTGGCCGCGGTGGTGCTCTCGCACGCGCACATCGATCACTCCGGCTACCTGCCGCGGCTTGCCCGGGACGGATTCGAGGGCCCGATCTTCTGTTCGCCGGGCACCGCAGATCTCTTAAAGATCATGCTGCCGGACGCCGCGCGCCTTCAGGAAGAGGAAGCCGAGTTCCGCAACCGCAAGGACGCCACGAAGCATCGCCCGGCGCTGCCCCTGTTCACCACCGCCGATGCCGATCGGGCCCTCGCGCTCGTGAAGCCTATCGCCTTCGAGCAGCCGTTCGCCCCGGCCCTCGGCTTCGACGCCCGGTTCCGCATGTCCGGCCACATTCTCGGCGCTTCCACCGTCGAGGTCGTCACCGGCGGGCGCCGGCTCGTGTACTCCGGCGACCTCGGACGGTACGACGTGCCGATCATGCGCGATCCGGTTCAGGTCGCAACCGCCGATACGTTGCTGATCGAGTCCACCTATGGCGACCGCCTTCATCCGCCTGGCGACGCCGCGCCGATCGTCGAGCAGGCGGTGCGGCGGGCGGCCGAGAAGCGCGGCTGGCTGCTGGTCCCGGCCTTTGCCATCGGGCGCACCCAGGATCTGCTCTACGTGATTCGCGAGCTCGAAGAGACCGGCCGGATTCCGAAGCTGCCGGTCTATCTCGACAGCCCGATGGGGATCGAGTCGACGAAGATCTACGCGCGCCACTCGGAGGAGCACGACGCGGACGTGGCGCGCGTCGAGGCGGAGGGCAAGCGGCCATTCATGCCCGCGCGCTTCCAACTGAGCCCGACCGGCGAGGATTCGAAGAAGCTCAACGGCCTCGAGGGGCCCGGCATCGTCATCGCCGGCAGCGGCATGGCCACCGGCGGCCGCATCCTCCATCACCTTCGCCATCGCCTGCTCGACGAGCGAACGACCGTGCTGTTCGTCGGCTATCAGGCCGCGGGAACGCGCGGCCGGCAGCTCCGTGACGGCGCTGCGAAGCTCAGGATCTTCGGCGAGGACGTCCCCGTCCGCGCCGCGATCATGAGCACAGACGCCTTGTCGGCTCACGCGGACCAGGCGGAGATCATCCGCTGGCTTCGCGGCTTCTCACGGCAGCCGGGAATGACGTACTGCGTGCACGGTGAGCCCTCGGCTGCCGCCGCTCTCCGCGACGCGATCGAGAGACAGCTCGGCTGGCGCTCCGCCGTCGCCGCCGACCGCCAGCAGATCGACCTCTGAAAACCGTCCGAAGCCCGCCCGACAGGCAAAATCCCCATCATATTGATAGCTTGACACGCGGAAGCCACAACCGATATGGTGCCGATATGACGATCGTAGGCCTCGGCGCCGATCACGCGGGATTCGCCTTGAAGGAAGATCTCAAGGCATGGCTCATCGACCACGGCCACGACGTCGTGGACTTCGGCACGCAGTCGACCGATTCGGTCGATTACCCCGACTACGCCGTCGCGGTCGGCACGGCGGTGGTCACCGGCAAGGCCACGTGCGGCGTTCTCGTGTGCGGCACGGGCATCGGGATGGCGATGGCCGCCAACAAGCTGGCCGGCGTGCGCGCCGCGGCGTGCAGCGACGCGTTCAGCGCGCGTATGAGCCGCGAGCACAACGACGCGAACATCCTCTCGCTCGGCGCGCGCATCACTGCGCGCGAGGCCGCCATCGAGATTCTCGAGACCTGGCTGGGGGCGCAGTTCCAGGCGGGCCGGCACGCCCGGCGGGTCGACAAGATCCTCGCGCTCGATGACGCGCGAGGTCAGGAGTCGCCGGATGAGCAAGCTCGCTGACGTCGATCCCGAGATCGCCAAGGCGCTCCGCGGCGAAGCGCAGCGCCAACACCGCAACCTCGAGCTGATCGCCTCCGAGAACTTCGTGTCGGAAGCCGTGCTGGAGGCGGTCGGCTCGGTCCTCACCAACAAGTACGCTGAGGGCTATCCGGGCCGGCGCTATTACGGCGGGTGCGAGGTCGTCGACGTCGTCGAGGATCTCGCCATCAGCCGCGCCAAGGGGCTCTTCGGGGCCGAGCACGCCAACGTGCAGCCCCACTCGGGCGCCCAGGCCAACATGGCGGTCTACTTCACGCTGCTCAAGCCCGGCGACACCGTCCTCGGGCCCAACCTTTCCCACGGCGGGCATCTCACCGCCGGAAGTCCGGTGAACTACTCCGGTAAGTTCTACACAATCGTCGCGTACGGCGTGCGCAGGGACACCGAAAGGATCGACCTGGATCAGGTCCGCGACCTGGCCCGTCAGCATCGGCCGAAGATGATCATCGCCGGCGGCTCCGCGTTCCCGCGCGCCATCGACTTCGCGCCGTTCGGCGAGATCGCGCACGAGGTCGGCGCGGCACTCATGGCCGACATCGCGCACCCGGCCGGGCTCGTCGCGGCGGGCCTGCATCCGACGCCGGTCGGCATCGCCGACTTCGTCACGACCACGACGCACAAGACGCTTCGTGGGCCGCGGGGCGGGATGGTCCTGTGTGGGGCCCAGCACGCGCAGGCGCTCGACAAGACCGTCATGCCCGGCGTGCAGGGCGGGCCGCTGATGCACGTCATCGCCGGCAAGGCGGTCGCGTTTCACGAGGCCTCCACGCCCGCGTGGCGCGAGTACCAGAAGCAGATCGTGAAGAACGCCGCGACGCTCGCGGCGTCGCTGATGGAGCGCGGCTACCGCCTGGTCACCGGCGGCACCGATACGCATCTCATGCTGATGGACCTCACCAGCCGCGGCATCACCGGCAAGGACGCCCAGGAGGCGCTCGACCGGGCGTGGATCACCGTGAACAAGAACACGGTGCCGTTCGAGACGAAGAGCCCCATGGTGACCAGCGGAATTCGCATCGGCACGCCAGCGGTAACCTCGCGCGGCATGCGCGAGGCGGAGATGAAGGAGATCGCGCGTCTCATCGACCGCGTACTGGCGAATCTCGGATCGTCCTCGGTCGAGGCGACGGTGCGGGGCGAGGTGCAGGAGCTGACGAACCGTTTCCCGCTCTATCAGGACAGAACCCACTGAGGCCGGGACAGGCACGATGGCCCGTGCCGGCGTGAGAGGAGGGACGGCCCGATGAAATGCCCGTTCTGCGGCCACACGGAGGACCGGGTCGTCGACTCGCGGGTAGGGCGCGAGGGCGAGTTCATCCGGCGCCGCCGCGAGTGCCTCAAGTGCCACCGGCGCTACACGACCTACGAGTACATCGAGGACGTCCTGCCCCACGTGGTCAAGCGCGACGGGCGGCGCGAGCCGTTCGATCGACAGAAGCTCCGCGGCTCGATCCTCAAGGCGTGCGAGAAGCGATCGGTGGGAGTTCAGGCCGTCGACGACGTCGTCGTGGACATCGAGGCTCAGCTCCACGAGCGGGCCGAGAAAGAGGTGAGCAGCGAGGAGCTCGGACGGGTCGTCATGGAGCACCTGCAGCGGCTCGATCCGGTCGCCTACGTGCGATTCGCGTCGGTCTACCGGCAGTTCAAGGACATCGGTCAGTTCGTCGAAGAGGTGAAAGGCCTGCAGGGCAGCGACAAGGTGAAGCCGGTCGCGGCCAAGCCGGCGAAGCAGGCCGTCAAGCGCTAGGGGCCTCAGCAGAAAGCGCGGCCCTGTCACAGAGAGGACAGGGCCGGGCGCCGCGTGGACCCCTACTTCTTTTTCTTCTTCGTTGCCTTCTTCTTCGCCACCGTGTCACCTCCCTCCATCGGGCGCGCTCGCGGTGCCTCTGCTCGGCATGCTAGTGACGAGGTCGGACCGTGTCAAGGCTAAATTCACCATATGTAGGGGTTTTGTCCCATCCAGCTCCACCAGATCTGGGGCGACAGGGTGTTTGACATGCTGTAGACCCCGATGTAGCGTGAGCGCCAAGATCGAAGCGCCCTTCACCACTGAACCGCTCCCTAGGAGATCTCGGCGATGAGACGCACGCTCAAGAAGCTTGTGTTCGTCGAGCCAAAATCCACCCATCTGCACATTTACAGTAGGATCTGCATCCCGCGGCTGGGCTCGGTGCTCCTGGCGACGATCATGCGCGCCAAGGGCTACGACGTGCATGTCTACGTCGAGGACATCCACGCGATCGACATGAAGGAGGTCCTTTCGGCCGACCTGGTCGCGATCTCGGCGATCACGTCCACGGCGCCCCAGTCGTATCGGCTCGCCGACAAGGTGCGGGAGGCCGGGGGCATTGCGGTTCTGGGCGGCACGCACGTGAGCTTCCTGCCCGAGGAGGCGCTGGCGCACGCGGACTTCGTGGTCCGGGGCGAGGGCGAATTCGCGTTCCAGGAGCTGGTCGATGCGATCCAGGCCGGTCACGGCTTCGACCAGATCAAGAACCTCTCGTACCTGGTCGACAGCAAGCCCGTGCATTTGCCGGAGCGGCCGAAGATCCCCAACCTCGACGTCAATCCAATCCCGGACTACCGGCTCATCACGGGCTGGCGGCCGGGCGGCGTGGTCTCGGTGGCCACCTCACGCGGCTGCCCGTTCTCGTGCACTTTCTGCTCGGTGCCGGGCATGTACGGGCACGCCTTTCGCACGCATTCGGTGGAGCGCGTGCTGCAAGAGCTCGAGGTCCACAAGGACTGCATCTACACGTTCTTCGCGGACGACATCTTCACGGCGAACAAGAAGCGCTGCAAGGAGCTCCTGCGCGGCATGATCGACCGCGATCTCACGCCGGACTGGGGCGCGCAGGTCCGCACCGAGACCGTCGACGACCCGGAGCTCCTGAAGCTCATGCAGGACTCCCGCTGCTACAACGTGTACGTCGGCTTCGAGTCGATCAATCCACGGACCCTCAAGCTCTTCCAGAAGAAGCAAGACCTGGCCAAGATCGAGCGGTCGATCGAGCGCTTCCATTCCCACAACATCCGGATCCACGGCATGTTCGTGGTCGGTTCGGACGAAGACGACGTCGAGACGATTGACGCCACCGCCGAGTTCGCCCTGAAGAACGACATCGACTCGATCCAGTTCATGATCCTGACGCCCATCCCCGGCTCGCCGGACTGGGACCAGCTCTACGCGAAGGGCGACAAGTACGTCATCAGCCAGAACTGGCAGTTCTACGACGGCCACCACGTCGTCCATCAGCCGCGCCGGATGAGCCCCTACGAGCTGCAGATCGGGGCGATCGGCGCGATGGCGAAGTTCTACTCGTGGCGGGGGATCGCCCGGAAGCTGTTCAAGGGCGACATGCACTACGCGGCCATCCGGTACTTCGGCAAGCGGCTGATCCGCGACTGGTGGAAGGACACGGAGAATCGCGAGCACGTCGAGTGGCTCAAGGCGCAGCTCTACTCGGACGCGAAGGAGCTCGGGCAGGGCGTGCTGCAACGCGTGGGGCTGCCGGCCATCCTCCTTCAGGACTCGGTGGGGCGGCTGCTCCAGCGATTCCTCGGCGAGCTCGGCGTCACCGTGGTCCCCTTGGCCGAGGCGGCCGCCGAGGGCGCCGCGCGCGCAAGGGAGACGGTCGATTGCCTGATCACGCCGATCGTCAAACGCGCGGTCAGGGAGCGCGAGGACTTTTACGCGAGGCTGACCGCCGTCAACGCCATGCTCCAGAGCCGCTGGGAGCAGCTGCCGCGCGTGAGCTTCCCGCTCCTCGACGGCCAGGGGCCGGTGTTCGAGCCCTTCGCGAAGATCGGCCTCCTATTCACCAAGAACCTCGATCGTATTCGCGACGCCTACAAGGTCGCTGGAGCCCAAGAAGGACTCTGGGAAGCGGTGTAGCCGGCCGGGAGCGCGGGGGGCGGGGTGTTCCCCCGCGTCCTGCGCCCGATCGTCTGCTCGGCGGGCTTCCTTCTAGCGATGGGGCCTCCGCGCCGTACCTACACAGGACGCGGGGGAACACCCCGCCCCCCACGCTCCCGGCCGATCACCCTTCCTTCAGTCCGCTGAGTCCGCGGTTGCGGGGCCCGACTACGCTTCCTTCGTCTCTCTTACTACGCTTGATTTGGGCGGGACGGCCGGGCACGAGGGAGTGAGCTGCTTCACCTGCGCCCTGTGTAGGTACGGCTCGGACGCCGCACTGAGATGAGA
>JBKPCO010000081.1:0-40082 GCA_046727415.1 Candidatus Methylomirabilota bacterium | reverse complement strand
GCCGCCACCACCTGGCGTCCGAGCGAGATCGCCAAGGTAAAGCAATGGATCCAGGTCGCCGAAGCGCTCGGCGCGCCTCAGGTGCGGGTCTTCGCTGGACACCCCGAAGGGCAGGCTAGCGACCGCTGGCCGGCGATGATCGCGGCGCTCCGAGAGGTGGCGGACTTCGCCGCCCGGGCCGGGCTGCGCCTCGGGCTCGTGAACCACAACCACGGCGCTTTTACGCAGACGGCTGACGATCAGCTCCGTGTGCTCGGCGACGTGAACCATCCCGCCCTCGGGCATCTCCTCGACACCGGCAACTACGTCGACGGGTGGCCCTCTGTCGAGCGGACGGCCGATCTCGCCGTCCACGTCCACGCCAAGTTCTGGCAGGTCGCCCTCGACGGCGCCGAGCCCAGCATCGACTACCCGAGGCTTATCGCGATGCTGCGTCGGCGAAGCTACGCCGGATGGATCAGCTTCGAGTACGAGGCCGCGGAGGATGAGGCCACCGGCATCCCCCGCGCGCTCGCCTATTTGAGGCGGGTCCTCGACTCCTAGGGTCGACCGACGCGTCTCGAGGACCTCAGGAAGAAGGACAGGCTTCGCGGACGAGCGCGGGGTCGATCGGCACCGGCTCGGGCTTCCAGGTCGGCGCGATCTTGCTCATCGCCGCCAGGAACTCGGGTGAGGTGAGCAGAAGCCGCCGCGCCACCTGACGCAGTAGCGCCACCTGCGGGCGCGGCAGCGAGAACGACGTGGCCAATCCTTCGAGGCAGCGTTGCAGCGGCAGGTCGTCGGTCACCTTGTCGAACGCCAGCTCGACGGCGTGGAACTCCACCTCGGCCGCGGGCTCGAACGGTATCTGAAACGCCGGACACTGCTCCTTCGCGAGCTGCTCGCACGCGTTGAAGCTCTCGTGCTCGGCGTTGAGCTGGCGGAAGTGCTCGGCGATGAGCTGCACCGTCTCGAACGAATAGTTACCCATCGGTCCCGTCGTGACGAGCCCCATGACGCCCGCGATGCCCGGCGGGCTCTCGCGCGCGTCCCATCCGGGATCGCGCCCGGTCTTCGCGTTGGCGGCGATGACCAGCACCCGCTGGATCTTCCGGTCGTTGATCTTGCTGAAGACGCTCCACGCGCTGTCCTGACCGCTCAGCGCGACGTAGGGACCGCGCAGGCCGATGTTGTCCGCGAGCCCGCCGTCGAGGAGATGGATGTAGGGTCGGGTTTTCACAGCGTCGCGATACGAGATGAGGTTTCGAGCGAGCGCCACGCGTCGCGGCTGGTCGACGGACTTGAGCGCCTGCGCGAGCCAGGTCGGGGCCCGAAAGCTGTTGCACGGGTTTCCCGGGTCCGCCGGGTCGCCAGGGTAATTGTGGAGCGTCATCGGGCTCAGCAGAATCGGGAAGGCGGACGACGCGGCCACCCCGCGCGCTACCGGCACCTGGGACAGATCGGAGCAGAGCAGGTCGAACTGATCCTGCGTGAACTCGAAGCGCGCGCCGACCGTCATGTCGGTCGCGTTGAGCAGCACGTAGGGGCGGCGGCCGTGCGCGCGCTCCAGCAGAGTGCCGAAGGTGGCGCCGTGAAAAACGACGTCGTCGTAGAGCTCGGCCGCCATATCGATCCGGCTGTAGTCGCTCCGCATCAACCGGAACCAGTTCCACGGCGCCAGCACTTTCAAGATCAGCTTTCCCTGGATGTTGCGATAGAGGAAGTCCTCCTCGAACTGTTTGAAGCCCGCGGTCCCGAACAGGGCGTAGTGCGCGGCCGTGAAGCTGCCGCCCGACACCGACGAGATGACGTCGACGTCCTCGAGGAGCGATCGGGCGGGCCCGCCGGCCCGCGGGTACGTCACGGCCTGGAGCGCTTCCAGCAGCCCGTAGGAGAACGCAGCGGCTCGCGTGCCGCCGCCGGAGAAGGCGAGGATCACGAATAGCTCCTCCTCCTGCCCGTCGCCTCGCACGTTCGCGTAGCGATACCCGCCGTCGCCGTAGGCCGCCAGGCGCGGGTTGACCGGCCCGGCGCACCCGGCGAGCGTGACGAGTGCGACGGCGGCCGCAAGCGCTCGGCCCGCCCGCATCAGATCTTCCTGAAGTCGACGCGGAAGGGGTTGAGGATCGGCCGCTCCGGCACGTCGAGCGTCTGCGTCGGCGGCTCGACGTCCGCCCGACCGCCCAGGCGAAAGACGTGGGACCCCGCGTTGACGTACAGCGCGCGCGGCCTGCCGCTCGCGGCCCTCGTGCTCCCCTGCAATTGATCGTCGATGTAGACATCGCGCGGCTCGGGGAACAGGACGACGACGAAGCTCATTGCAGTCCTCCGGCAAAACTTTAGCGCATTCTCAGGAAGCCGTTATCATCCGGCCACCAGACCTTCACCCCTTCGACGACGGAGACCGTGATGGGCAAAGCGATCGAGGAGCTGGCGCACTTCGCGGCCGGCACGCCGTGGGAGCAAATTCCCGGAGCGGTTCGTCAGCACGCCAAGCTCGTCTTGCTGGACACGCTGGGCGTGATCCTGGCCGGCTCGGTGCAGCCGGAGGTGGCCGGGGCGCGGGCGCGATTGACCGCGACCGGCGGTCGCGGCGCGACCGTGTACGCGCCGGGCTGGCCGACGACGGACCCGCGCACGGCCGCCCTGCTCAACGGGCTGGCCGGACGCTCGATCGAGCTGTGCGAGGGACATCGCTATGTCTCCTGCCAGGGCGCCGTGCAGGTCCTGCCGACGGCCCTCGCCGGCGGTGAGTGGCTCGAGCGGTCGGGACGCGACACGCTGGCCGCGTTGATCTTCGGCTACGAGGTCGCCGCCCGGCTCGGGGCGGGCTTGACAGCGCGGCCCCTCGCCCATCAAAACGGCCAGGCGCCGCTGCTGGGAGCAGTGGCCGCCGGAGCTCGACTGCGGGAGCTGACTGGTGAGCAGATGAGCCTAGCGCTCCGCATTGGCTCCATCCTGATCCTGACGCCGGGCTACACCAACGCCGTGGCGGGAGCGACCGCGCTGAACGTGGCCGGCGGCATGAGCGGCTTCGCAGGCGTGCTCGCGCCCGAGCTGGCGCTGGCCGGCGTCACCGCGCAGCCCAACGCGATCGAGGAGGGTTTCGGCAAGCTCGTCGGCGACGGGTTTCGCCCCGAGCTCGTCACGGAAGAGCTGGGCAGGCGCTGGGAGATTGCCCGCAACTATTTCCGCCTTCGCGCTTGCTGTAACCCGATCTACGCCGCGCTCGACGCGCTCGAAGAGATCCTCGCGGACCTGAGGCCGGAGCCCTCCAGCATCGAGCGCATCGATGTCGCGACCTATGAGTTCGCCGCGAACATGCGCAATCCCGACCCCGCGAACTATTTTGCGGCCAAATATTCGTTACCCCACGCGGCCGCCGCGCTGGTTCTGCGCGGCAACGCGGGCTATCACGCGTTCACCGAGGACGTCGTGCGCGATCCGGCGATCGCCGCGTTCCGCCGGCGCGTCACCGTTCGCAACGATCCCGCGCTCAGCGTCGACGTGCCCCGACTGAAGCCCGCGCGCGTCACCGTCACCCTGGCCGATGGACGCCAGGTGACCCGGCTGCGCGAGAGCGCCCGCGGCGACTACCAGGATCCGTATGGCGAAGACGAAGTGCGCGCGAAATTTCGCGAGCTGGCCCGCGTGGTGCTGAGCCCCGCCGCGGTGGCGCGGGTCGAGGAGCTCGTCGACCGGCTCGACGACCTGCCGCGCCTGGGGGATCTGGTCGCCGTACTGCGCGAGGATGCTGGCCCCTAGAGCGGCCCGAACGCCGGCGGCGGAATGCGGCGCTTCGACGCGGCTTCGTAGGCCGAGGCGATCTTCAGCAGGACGTCCTCGCGGCCCGGCTCGGCGCGGAACACCAGCGAGAAGGGCAGCCCCGGCGCCGGAATCGTGGTCGGGGTGTCCGACGGGATCGTCATGTACCGCTTGCCGTCCGGACTCAGCGCGAAGACCGGATCGTAAACGGTCGTCACGTAGCCCGCGGGAATCAGGACCTCCGTCAGCCCGGCATTCGGTCCGTACATCGTCTCGGGCCGCAAGTTGCCGGGCAGACCTGGCTGATAGGCGCCGCCGATCTTTCCCGGCGGAAACGGTGTATGCACGCGGACGAGCGCGTCCAGGCGGTTCTCGAGCAGGACCATCATGTCCACCCGGCGCAAGAGCTCGCGAAGCATGATCCGCTCGTTGACACCCTGCCGCCCGCCGAGAGGGTTGCGCGGATCGGTCACCTCTTCCCAGTTCCTGAAAGCCGCGCGACCGTCGTCGCCCCAGAACTTGGATCGTTTATTGAGGGCGACGAAGTCGGTGAGCGTCTCAGTGAACCCGCGCGCCTTCCAGTCCTCGGCGCGGCGACTCAGGTATTGGGGCACGTGGAATCGGAACGCCATCGCGAGCTCCTGGTCCTGGACGGTCGCGATGTCGAGGTTCGCCGGCGGCGCGATGCGCCCCTCCGCGAGCGCGACGCAGTAGTCGATCGGCTGCATGGTGCCCGTGCCGAAGATCTTGCCGGGCGCGAACTCGGTCGGCACGATCGCCGCGGCGAATTCCTTGAACAGGGGCCGCCCGTCGCGCCCGAGCCGGAACAGCACGTCGGGCATGATGAGGGGCACCAGGCGCGCCAGCGCGCGACGGAAATCGGTCTTCATGGCCTCGACGTCGGGATCGCGCTTCCAGAGAGGATCGGACGACTCCACGAGCGTGGCCCCCAGGCGACCGCCGAGTATGGTCTTGATCTCCCGCGCGGCGGCGACGACGATCGGCTCCTCGGTTCTCGAGCCCGGCACGTGCACCATCGACTCGCGGACGATGCCGATGCGCATAGCCGCAAGCGCGCTCGGCGTGCCGGGCATCTTCGCGTGGCTTGCGTACGGGGTGCTCAGCACAGACGAGCGTGGCACGGTCGTGTAATGGTCCCGGGGGTCGTAATACCCCTCGACCTCGTCCTTGAGCGCGTCGAGGACCCGGGCGCAATCGCCGATCGTGCGGCACAGGATGCCGCTGCGGTCGCAGTAGATGTCGGCACCGATGGCCCCGCCGTTGAAGCCCAGCATCGACTTGTGCGGGAGGATGAGCGCCACTGCGTTGTGATTCGCGGGCCCGCGACAGGACGCCCGCGTCTCTTCGCCGAGGCTCGCCATCACGAGGTTGGCGCTGACCGACACGCCCGATCCCGAGCTCGAGCCGAGCGAGGCCGAGCGCGTGGTGTCGTAGGGATTCGCCGGGTTGCCGCCCCACGAGCTCCGCTGGTAGCCGAGGGTCGACGGTAGCGCCTTGTCGGGGGTGTGGTGGCCGCCCGGATTGCCCGCGCGGCCGTTGTACTCGGTGTTGACCGCCTTGGCGAAGATGATCGCGCCCTTGTTGCGGAGCTGCTCGACCAGCACGTGATCGCGGGCCGGAAAGTCGATGTCGTACCGCGCGTCCCCACCGGCCGTCGTGCGCATGTCCTTCGTATCGAACGGATCCTTGAACGAGAACACGACGCCGTACATCGGCATCTTCTCGAGATCGGGATTGCGCCCGTACGTCGCGTCGTGCTCGGCGGCGCGCTCGAGGGCGTCGGGGAGCCGGCGGAATATCTCGCACACGGGCGGCGCGCCCGGCGGCAGCGGCCCGGCCGACGGGTGACGATCGAAGTCGCCGCGGCAGGTCACCGAGCGCTCACCGCGAATGTTGAGGGTCGCGAGCGCATTCAGCTGCCCGGCATCCGGCTTGCCGACGATCATCCCGTACTGCTGCATCACCCCAGGATCGGAGGCCGTCGCCTCCATGCGCCCGTACTCGAGGGCTGGGCCCTGGTACTTGTGAAGGTCAGGTAGGATCGTCGAGGCCTTGACGGTCTCGGTGGGAAAGCCGAGCGGCGCCATCGCCCGCACGGCGCCCTTCGTCGCGGGCACGGGGCCGCCGTCCTCGGTGACGAGCACGCTGGCCACACCGTTGAAGGCGCGCGCGCGGTCGATGTACTGCTGGACGACCTCGACGCATGTCGTCCGCCCCGCCCTGATGGCGGCATGCAGCTCCTCGATCGTCGCCTCGTCCACGCGAAACGGCTGATCTCCCGCCCCGGGTTGTCCTGTCACGACGTCACCCCCTGAATGGCCTCTGGCGCGAGGGGCAACCCCATCGCGCACCGTGGGCAGAATAGTGTAGGGGCCCGTGGGTGTCGATACCGGCCCTGTCCGTTCGACTCATAGATGGCGACCCGCGTTGCCGGTCAGGGGTCCGGGTCGCCGGCTTCACGTGAAAAGACAAAACCCAAGGAGATCCAGTGATGGAAATGGCTACGCCCCAGCGCGAGCACAAGTGGCTGCAGCGGTTCGTAGGCGAATGGACGTCCGAAACCGAGATGAGCATGGAGCCGGGCAAACCGCCCGAGAAGTGCTACGGGACCGAGAGCGTGCGATCGCTCGGCGATCTCTGGATCCTGGCCGAGGGTCGCGGCGACATGCCCGGCTGCGGCCCCGTGTCGATGGTGCTGACGCTGGGCTACGACCCGCAGCGAAAGCGCTTCGTGGGCACGTGGATCGGCTCGATGATGACCCATCTCTGGGTGTACGACGGCGCCCTGGACCCGGCCGAACGGGCCCTCACGCTGGAGGCCGAGGGCCCGAGTATGGAGGCGCCCGAGGCGAAGATGGGGAAGTACCGTGACGTCATGGAATTCAGGAGCGACGACCACCGGGTGCTGAGCTCATACACGCTGGGCGCCGACGGCGCCTGGCATCAGTTCATGACTGTGCACTATCGGCGCAAGAAGTAGCGACCCGGGGGGCGCGGCGGCCTCGGCGGCTCTGCTAGACTCGCCAGTGGTGCGCACGCCCCCGATTCGTCCCGTAGCCGCCGGTCCATCACGAGGTTCTCCAGTGATCGATCGGCGAACGTTCACCGCCCTCCTGGGCGGCTCCGTCCTCGGCATGCCGCTCATCGTCCGAGCTCAGCCGGCGGGGAAGACCTACCGCGTCGCGCTACTGGTTCACGGCGGGCAAGCGCTCAAGGGCCTGGTCGAGGTGTTTCGTAGCAGCCTCCGCGATTTCGGTTACGTCGAGGGCCAGAATCTCGAGCTCGAGGTGCGGCTGGTCGAGCGGCACGAGGCGCTTCCCGACGCGGCGGCCGAGCTCGTGCGTATCCGCGTGGACGTCATCGCGGCCGCTACCACGCTGCCGGGCCTCGCCGCCAAGCGCGCCACCAGCACGATCCCGATCGTCCTGATCGCAGCCGCCGACCCGGTCCAGGCCGGGCTCGTGGCCGGCCTGGCGCGTCCCGGCGGGAACGTCACCGGCAACGCGGCGCTCACCCCGGAGCTGAGCGGTAAGCTGCTCGAGCTGGTCCGCGAAACGATGCCCAAGCTCGCCCGGATCGCCGTGCTCTGGAACAGCGCCAACCCGGCCAACACGCCTGTCATGCGCGAGACCGTGATCGTCACGACGCGCCTAGGCATGAAGCTCGAGCTGATCGATCTGCGCGCGCCCGACCAGATCGAGGACGTGCTGACCACGATCGTCCGGCATCGCCCGGATGCGGTCCTGATCATGCCCGAATCGGCCTTCTTCGCGCACGTACCGCGCATCAACGAGGTGGCGATCCGGCATCGCTTTCCCACGATCGCGCTCCTCCGCGAGTTCGCGCGACGGGGAAGCCTCATGTCCTACGGACCGAGCATCCCGGATCTCGTCAAGCGGTCGGCCGCGTTCATCGACAAGATCCTCAAAGGCGCGAATCCGGCCAATTTGCCGATCGAGCAGCCCACCAAGTTCGAACTGGTCATCAATCTGAAGACCGTCAAGGCGCTCGGCGTGACTATTCCGGAGCCGCTTCTCGTGCGGGCCGACGAGCTCATCCAGGAATGAGCCACCGCCGACTCGCCGGTCAGGCCGCCCTCGCCCTGCTGGCGGCGATGCTGATGGGCGTTGGCGGCGTCGCCCACGCAAAGGACTGCGCGGGCGCGACTCCCCTGCCGGCCGACGTGACGATCACACCGCCGGCGGCGGACGTCTCCGCCGACATCGCGAGATTCTCGGGCGCGTGGGGCGGCGTCTGGGCGCCGCGCGCTGGCGGCGACGGTCCATGCGCCGTCCTCGTCGTCGAGGACGTCTTCGCCAACGGCTACGCGCGGGTCGTCTACAGTGTCGGCGCGTCCGACCCGGTCAGCCCTCAGCCGCGGGCGTGGCGCGCCTCGGGGCGCGTCGTCGACGGTGTCCTGCGCTTCGAGCTCCCGCTATCCTGGCGCCCGGAGCTCACGTATCGCTTCGCCGGCAACGACCTGGCCGGGACCTTCAAGGATTTCGCGACCGACGCCACGACGACGGCGGCGCGAATCGCCGACCTGCGTCGCGTCGCGTGCGCGCGACTGCCGGCCGTCGGATCACCCGCCCGCGCGTCGCGCGATCGCATCGTCGCGGCCGAGTTACTGTCGCCGAGCAGCCGCCCCGACGGCCTCGCGCACAACGACTACTTCATGCCGATCGGCACCGCCGCTCCAGCTCGGCACGCCCTGCGTGGAATCTTGACGATTCATGCCGCGACGATCTCCCGCGCCCATGACGGCTGCGCCGGGCTCGACGTGCCGGCCGCTGGGTTCACCGCCGCGTTCTTCACGCACGGCGAGTATCTGGTCCCGGCGGTGAGGACGATCATCCGGCCGCCCGGGAGCAAGGCGGGCGTCATCCTGTCGCCGGGGCGCGTCTGGTCTGAGCCCGGCGATCAGGGAATGTCGCGCGCCTCGTTTCCGTACGTGGTGGTCGACGAGACCAGCAACGGCACTCGCAACGGGCTCGCGACCTTCCTCTTCGACGACACACGGGTCTCGAATCTGAGAGTCCAGGTCTCGCAAGAGACGATGGAATGGTCGCGCGACGACTTCTGGGGCCAGGCGCCGATGACGTACGCGCCGGGGCCGATCGCGGACGAAGCGCGGCTGCGCACGGAGTTCGACGCCGAGCGGCGTGTGGAGACGCCGATGAAGCCGTGGTCCGAGCTGCCGGCCCCGAGGCCGAGCCCCTGGCTCGACGCCTTCGACGGCGACGCCGCGCGCGACGACATCAGCGCGAACGGCCTGGTCATCGACGGGATCCTCTACGTCAAAGCATGCCACACGCGGACCGGGCCCTACCCCTACTGCCGGCACATGCGCCACGGCGTGTTCTCGGTGACGAAGTCACTCGGCGCCGCGGTCGCGTTGCTGCGGCTCGCCCAGAAATACGGCGACGGCGTCTTCGACCTGAAGATCGAGGACTACGTTCGCGTGACCGCGACGCACGACGGATGGCGGGACGTCACCTTTGCCGACGCGCTCAGCATGTCCGCGCCGATCGGCGACATCGGTCCGCGCCGCGACTGGCCTCAGCCGGACCCGGACGAGAACAAGCCCAAATTCTACGAGTGGATCGAGGCGCGGACGGCGCGAGAGAAGCTCGATCGCGGCTTCACCTACGGCCGGCATCCGTGGGCCCGCGGCGAGGTCGTACGCTACAACAGCGCGGTCACGTTCACGCTGGCCGCCGCGATGGACGCCTATCTCAAGCAGAAGGCTGGCCCCAGCGCGCACCTCTGGGACATGGTCGTCGACGAGGTCTATCGCCCGCTCGGCATATTCCACGAGCCCACGATGCACACGCTCGAAGCCGACGGCTCGCGTGGCATTCCGCTTCTCGGCTACGGGCTGACTCCGACGATCGACGACGTCGCCAAGCTGACGACGCTCTTGCAGCAGGGCGGCCGGCACGACGGTGTGCAGCTTCTGAGCGCTGCGAAGCTCGCCGAGGCGCTCTATCGAACGAGCGCGACGGGCTTATCGGTCCTGCGCCGCAGCCGCTACGGCGACTACCGCTATCACCTGTCGTTCTGGTCGGTGCCCTACGCGACGGAGCTCGGCTGTCGCTTTCTGATTCCGCACATGGCGGGGTACGGCGGAAACTTCGTCGTCCTGCTCCCGAACGGGATCTCCGCCTTCCGCTTCGCCGATGGGAACACCTACGACATCGAGACGATGATCCTCGCCGGCGAAGCGATC
The DNA here is from genome assembly GCA_046727415.1 of Candidatus Methylomirabilota bacterium. Taxonomy (GTDB): domain Bacteria; phylum Methylomirabilota; class Methylomirabilia; order Rokubacteriales; family CSP1-6; genus AR31. Next base: position 30,088 of record JBKPCO010000081.1, on the reverse strand, counting down.
CGCCCGTTCTGCACCTCGACGCCAGCGCCGGCCGCGCCTCCGGCGCCGCCAGTGCCGCTGAACGCGGCGGAGCTGCGGACCGAGCTACCGGGTAACACGTTCGGCGTGGGCCTCGTGAGGGTGTTCATCGCGCCCGACGGGCGGCAGTACTCCGCGGTCGGCACGGGTGTCGACGTGGGGCGGTGGCGAATCACGACGGAAGGCTTCTACTGCCGCGTCTGGAACGTGTCGGACGGCGGCCGCGAGCGGTGCTATCGCGTCTACCGCGACGGCGAGACGTTCAGCTTCCACGTCCACGACCGCTGGACCGTCCTTCGCTGGACGCGCACGTTTGGCCGCGCCGCGGGCTTCTGATCACCGCCCACTCGACCACCGCTGTGAGCCTGATGCTACAATGCGCCCTCCGGAGCGCGAGGAGAGCACCAGAGCCGAGGAGGTTCACATGGCAGACAAGATCCGCGTAGGCATCGTCGGAGCGACCGTGACGCAGGGTGGCAGCCATTGGGGCGCCAACGCGCATGTCCCCGCCCTGAAGGCGCTGCCCAATTACGAGCTGAAGGCCGTCTGTACCTCGCGTGAGGACACCGCCAAGGCCTCGGCCCAGGCCTTCGGCGCCGAGCAGGCGTTCAGCCGGTTCAGCGACATGGCGGCGCATCCCGACGTCGATCTGCTCGTCGTCTGCGTACGGGTGCCCGGGCATCGGGAGCTGGTCATGGCCGGCCTGCAGGCCGGCAAGCCTGTTTTCTGCGAGTGGCCGCTCGGCGCCAACCTCGCCGAGGCGGAAGAGATGGCAGGGCTCGCCCGCCAGCGCTCTTTGAAGAGCATGGTCGGCCTGCAGGGACGGAGCGACCCGACGATCCTCTACGCGCGTGACCTCATCCAGCAGGGCTACATCGGCGAGGTGCTCACGGCGAGCCTCAACACTTTCGCGCAGGCTCAGCTGCAGCGGGGCCCCGGCCGCATCTGGCAGGGCGTGCGCTCGAACGGCGCCAACACGCTGACGATTGCCGGCGGCCACGCGATCGACGCGATGTGCGCCGTGCTCGGCGAGTTCGCCGAGCTCTCGGCTCGCGTGTCGACGCGAATCCCTCAGTGGCGCACGATGGAAGGTGCGCCGGTTCCGGTCGATTCGCCGGACAGCATCAACGTGATCGGCCGGCTGGTGAGCGGCGCCGAGGTGACGGTGAACGTGGCGGCCGTGCCCTCCAATCCCGGCGGCAACCGGCTAGAGATCTACGGGCGCGAGGGCGCGATCGTCATCCGCGCAGACGGCGCGCTCAGCCTCGGACCCAACCAGATGCACGCGGGCAAGGGCAAGGAGGCCATGGCGCCGATGCCCGTGCCGGCCAAGTACCGGGTCGTTCCGGAGAGCACGCCCGCCGGGCAGCCCTACAACGTGGCCCAGGCGTACGCCCGCGCTTCCGGCGCACTGCGCGGCGGCGGGCCCTTCGACGTCGACTTCAACCACGCCGTCCAGCGCCACACGCTGATCGACGCGATCGAGCGCTCGTCCGCCACGGGCCGGTCGGTGAAGCTCGCCTGATCGGCCGCCGGTGATGGAAGACATCTACTGCTTCGCCGGCAACCCGCTGGATCGGGTCAGCGAGCGGAGGGACGATCGCGACTGGATCACCTCGCTGCTCGGCGACCCGCAGACGCGCATCCTGGCGCTGCGCGACCTGAAGCCGTTCACGCGCGGCACCGGGGCGCCCGCGCTCGACTGGCAGCCGGTCGGGCCGTGGCGCGGCCACATCGACTCGGGCGCTCAGCTGATCTTCCTCGGACTAGGCGACGGGCGCGCGCACTTTGCGGTCGATGCGACCGGCGCCGGTATCACGCCCGCCGTCGACACCGAGCCGATCGACGTGCGCAGCCTCGCGCCGGCTATCGCCGCCGCCGAAGCGGCCATCCTCGCCGAGGCCCGATGCCTGCTCGACTGGCACGCCCGCCATCGCTTCTGCGCCCAGTGCGGAGCGCCGACGAAGGTCGGCTCCGCGGGCTGGGTGCGGCGCTGCCCGGAGTGCAAGGCATCGCACTTCCCACGCACCGATCCCGTCGTGATCATGCTCGCCATCCGTGGCGATCGGGCCCTCCTCGGCCGTAACCGGCGCCGCGCCGGCGCCCGGTTCTCATGCCTGGCCGGCTTCGTCGAGCCTGGCGAAACCCTGGAGGAGGCCGTGCGCCGCGAGGTGCGCGAGGAATCGGGCATCCGCTGCGGCCGCGTCCGTTACCTGGCCGCGCAGCCGTGGCCCTTCCCGTCGAGCCTCATGATCGGATTTCTCGCCGAAGCCCTGACCGAGGAGATCACGGTCGACCCCGAGGAGCTCGCCGAGGCGCGCTGGTTTCACCGCGACGAGATCCGGGAGATGGTGGCGCGGGCCGCTGCGGGCGCCGACGATCCGACGCGGGCGTCGCTGCCCGCGCCCGTCGCGATCGCGCATCACATCTGCCGGCGCTGGTCGAACGGCCTCGACGGCCTGTGAGCAAACCTTGACTTCGGCGGGACGTCCGCTCTAGGTTCGGTTGGTGCGCGCCGGCGGTACCGGCGCCGCTTCGTTTGACACCGCCAACATCGTCGTTGCCCCGGGCCTGATTCCCAGCACCGCTGGAGATGTTCCCGGAGGGGAGGACGTCATGAGTCACTTCCTGAGCTTTCTGATCGCCACGGCCGTGTCGCTGAGTCTCGTTGCGCCCAGCTGGGCGGACAACGAGCCCCGCACCGGAGAGCCCGAGAAGCTCGGCCGGGTCCACTTCAAGACCTCGTGTACCCCGGAGGCGCAGAAGGAATTCGAGCGGGCGCTCGCCATGCTGCACTCCTTCTTCTTTCCCGAGACCATAAAGGCCTTCACGGCCATCCCGACCACCGACCCGAAATGCGCCATCGCCTACTGGGGCATCGCCATCAGCCAGCGCCCGAATCCGCTCGTCGGCCCGTTCGACGCCGCCACCCTCAAGCGCGGCCTCGACGCCATCGAGAAGGGTGAATCGATCGGGCTCAAGACCCAGCGCGAGCGCGACTGGCTCGCCGCCCTCAAAGAGTTCTACAAGGACTACGACAAGGTCGACCAGGACACGCGCACGAAGAACTACGCGGCGGCGATGGAGCAGCTCGCCGCCAAGTATCCGGACGACGTCGAGGCGAAGATTTTCTACGCCCTCGCCCTGAACGAGACGTTCGACCACAAGTCGATGGACCCGCTCATGAAGGCCATCAAGATCCTGGAGCCGATCGACAAGAAGTACCCGGACCATCCGGGCGTCACGCATTACCTGATTCACAGCTACGACTTCCCGCCGATCGCCCAGCGCGGCATCCCCGCCGCGAACAAGTACGCGAAGATCGCGCCCGCGGCGCCGCACGCCCAGCACATGCCCTCGCACATCTACTCGATGGTCGGCATGTGGGAAGAGTCCGTGACGTCGAACTGGCGCTCGGTCCTGGTGGCCAACGAGTACGCGGCCAAGGCCAAGCTCGACGGCACGCTCACCGGCGTGCCTCACGCGTACGACTTCATGGCCTACGCGTATCTACAGATGGGCCAGGACATCAAGGCGCGGGCCCTCATCGCTGACACCATGGCGATCAAGAAGGTGATCGGGGTGCCCCAGGCGGGCGCGACGGCGCGGGCCGCGGTGCCGGCGCGGTACATGCTGGAGCGCCAGGACTGGCAGGGCGCCGCACAGCTGCAGCCGCTCGGCACCGGATTCCCGATGGCCGAAGCGATCACGCACTTCGCGCGAGCCATGGGCGGAGCCCGCAGCGGCGACCCCGCGGCCGCGCAGGCGGACATCGAGAAGCTGAAGGAACAGCGGGCGGCGCTGGAGAAGGCGGGCCAGGGCTACTGGGCCGGCCAGGTCGAGATCCAGATCCTCGGCGCTCAGGCCTGGACCGCTCAGGCGCAGGGCAACAAGTCCGAGGCCATCAAGCTCATGCGCAGCGCGGCGGAGCTCGAGGACGCGAGCGAGAAGCACGTGTCGATGGAGAACCGGCTCTACCCGATGCGGGAGCTGCTCGGCGACATGCTGATGGTGCAGGGTGAATCGGTCGCTGCCCTGAAGGAATACGAGACCTCGCTGAAGAACGCGCCGATGCGGCTGCGCGGCTTCTACGGCGCGGCCAAGGCCGCCGAGTTCTCGGGCGACAAGAAGAAGGCGCGCGAGTACTTCGAGAAGCTCGCGAAGCTCACGCGGAACGCGGACGGCGATCGGTCCGAGCTGCGCGAGATGAAGCAACGGCTCGCGAGCCGTTAAGCGTGGTCGGTTTCAAGACCTCTGACCTGTTCGCCGCGGGCTTGCTCGCGCTCGGCCTCGTCCTCTGGCCGGGCGCGAGCCTCGCGGATCCGAACGACGAGGAGCCCAAGGAAGGGCGGCTCGATCCAGACTACGCGGTGGGGAAGGCGGCCATCGCCGCCAAGGACTGGAACGGCGCGATCCGGTCGCTCTCCTCCGCCGCGCTCCGCGACACCCGCAACGCGGACATCCAGAATCACCTCGGCTATGCCTATCGGCAGAGCGGCCAGCTCCAGCCGGCCTTCACGCACTATCAGAAGGCGCTCCAGCTCAACCCCCGCCATCGCGGCGCTCACGAATACATCGGCGAGGCGTACCTGATGGCCAACAACCCGGCCAAGGCCGAAGAGCACCTGGCCGCGCTGCAGCGGATCTGTCTCATCCCCTGCGAGGAGTACGAAGACCTCAAGAAGGCCATCGCCGACTACCGGGCGCGCGCCGCGAAGTAGACCTCGTGCTCGACGCGCTGTAGCCGGCGCTAGCGCCGCCCGTCGCCGAGCCGCTTGCGCTCGTCGAGCGTCCAGGGCAACGGCACCTGCGCCGCGCGCGCGCACCAGCTCCGATCGGTCTCGCAGGCCCAGAGAAACGCCTCCTTGGCCTGGTCGATCCGGCCGGCCCGGACGTCGACCGTCCCGGCTGCGTAGCGCTGCAGCCCGCACCGACTGCGATCGACCGACCCGCAGTGATGCGCGGCGAGCACGCCCGCCGCGCGCTCTTCCGCCCGCGAGGGCGCCGAGGCAGGCGCCCGCTCGGACGCCTCGAGCAGGGTGACGGCCACCGCGCTACAGGCCTCGTCGCTCCCGTTCCGGCACGGGCGCAGACGGGCATCGTCGGCGACGAGCCACACGAGGCCCAGCACGAGGGCCGCGGCGAGCCCGCCGAGCGGTACATAGTCGATCGGACCGAAGTCGGCTTCGGCGCGCACGCGCCGAAGAAGCAGGAGGAGCAAGACCACGCCGGCCGCGGCCAGCGCGAATCCGAACAGGTAGACCAGGGCGACCAGGCTGTCGTCGGCGGTGTCACGCGGTCCTCCAACATAGAGCTGGAGGGCCTTGGTGGCGAGCACGAGCAGCGTGCAGCCGAGCGCCACTTGCGCCAGGAGCAGCGCGACGCGCGCCCGCATGGCCAGCCCCACTCCGGTCGCGACGAGCAGGACACACAGAGCGAGAAACGGCGGCTCGCTCTGGAATGCCGTTTCTCCGGCCCAGACGTAGCGGAGGCAGCCCAGGCCGCTCAGGACGAGGAGCGCGCCGACAAATAGGTGCATTGGAAAGATTGTCCCTTACAGTTCCTTGTATGCGTGTCTTTGTTGTCGCCCTCGCGCTCGGTCTCGCGGGCTGCTCCGAGGCGCCGCAGGCGCCCCCGGTGACAGCCACCCGAGTGCTCGAGCTCTCGGGCCTTCAGCCGCTGGCGAACGCCGTGGGCCTGAGCCCCGATGGCAGCCTGGTGGTCACCGGCGACTTCGAAGCCGACCTGATCGCGCGCGAGGTGCCGTCCGGCACCGAGCGCTGGAAGGTTCGCGTGAAGCCGGGCCGAGAGCAGCGTCGCATCGACGGCATCTTCTTCTCGCCCGACGGATCGCTGATCGTCACGACGGGGCATGAGGCCCAGACAACAGAGGTGTGGGAGGCGGCGACTGGACGGTCGGTGGCGGTGCTCGACATCGGTCACTGCCGGGGCGTCGCCTTCCACCCCGACGAGCGCGTGCTCGCGGTTGCCGGGGGAGGCACCATTCACGTGGTCGATCTGAGCGGCGGCAACGTGCTCCGCACGCTGCCGAACGCCCATCCGGGTGACGGCATCTGGGCGATCGCCTTCTCCGGCGACGGGCTGACGCTCGCGACGATCTCCGGGGAAGGATCACTCAAGGCCTGGAGCTGGCCGACGCTCACCCTGCGCACCTCGACGACACTGTCGGGCATGCTCGAGGCCATGTCGCCCGTCTCGCTCACGCTGACACGCCGAGGCACGCGCGCGGCAGCGAACAGCATCAAGGGGCGCGTGCACGTGGTGGACGTCGCGAAGGGCCGCGAGTACGGCACGTTCGGCAACCTGGCCCAGGCGCCGGGACACGGCATGCACGCTGAGCTGCGCTACTCGCTGGCGTTCACGGAGGACGGCGACTGGCTGTTCGCGCCCGACACGCACGACCGCGGGCTTCGGCTGATCCACGTGCCGAGCGGCAAGATCTTCCCCGTGCTGCAGGGGGACGGGCCCTTCTACAAGGCGGTGGCGCTCGCGGTGTCTGCGAGCACGGTGGCGTTCCTGAGGCCGGGGAGCGCGGAGGGTTTCGGCCCTTATGCCATCGAGGTGTGGCACCTGGAGTATCAGGCGAGGCCGCACTGACGCCGCGCGCTCAGTTCCGGGCGACGCTGGTGGCCGACGTGAGCCGCCAGACCTCGACGGCGTAGCTCAACCCTCGACCATCCATTGACGAGGTGATAGCCGCGAACGCCGCCCCGTCGTCGGTGATGGCCACGGTCCCGTAGGCCTTCGGCGCCGAGACGACGACGCGCGACGCCCCGCCCGCCACGTCGATGTGGCGCATGCCGAAGCGATCGCCCGTCGTCGTGAGCAAGGCGCCGTCGCGCCCGAATCGCAGCGAGCCCGGCGGCGGGCTGCCCGCCTCTTTGTCCGCATGGTCGAAGAGCAGCTTGCCGGTCCCGACGTCCCACACGTAGACCGTGCCCTCGATGGTAACGGCCGCGGCGCGCGAGCCGTCGCCGGAGAGCGCGACGACCACGCCCCAGACCTCCGGCGGCTCCATGCCGCGGGGCGGCGGATACGGCCGGCGCGATCGCCGCACGTTGAAGCTGCGTATCGTCGTCTCCGTCACCGCGTCGCGCACCATGATCTCGCCGTCGTGCCCCGCCGTCACCAGGCGCTGGCCGTCCGCAGACAGGTCGAACGCCGTCAGCACCTCCTTGTGCTGGTTCGCCAGTCGCGCCATGACCTGCTGCGAGGCGATGTCGACCACGAGCACCTCGTTCTCGCAGAGGACAGCGAGACGCGCCCCAGTCCCGTCGAAGCGAAGCGCGAGACAGCGGCCCACCGGCAACGACGCCGTCTCGCTCCACTCGCCGCGATCATCCAATCGCCAGAGCCGCACCGCGTTCTCGCGACCACGCCCGACCGACGCGACCACCCGGCCGTCCGGCGAGAACGCGAGGTCGTTGATCGACTCCCGGTAATTGCTCAGCGATGCTGGAACCTTCTCGCCCACCGTGGTGCTCCACACCAGGATCTGTCCACTGCGGGAGCCGGTCGCCGCCAGCCCGGCATTCGGCGCCAGCGCAAGGGCTTCGACATATCCGCCGGTGGGGCCACCCGCGTCGATCGTCGCGATTTGCGTCGCCATCGGGGGGGGGCGGAGCGCTGCGTCCGCATCCGACCACGGCGATGGCGCCGATCGCGAACACGAGGCTCGTCACGCGGGACACGCAGCGACCCATGAAATCCATTCTAGGTTGGGGCGCGTCCGTCGCCCTCCATCTTCGGAACCATCGCGACGAGCTTGAGATCAATGACGTTAGGGCGCACTGGCGGGGCGACCACTCTTTCGAGTAGAGTCCCCGCCATGACCAGCGAGGAGGCCCTCCGCATCCGCGGCTACCTGACGGCGCAGGGCGCCAAGCTCTCGCCCGAGCAGCTCATCGGCAGGCTGCAGGAGGCCATGGCCAAGCTGCGGGAAGCCGCCCTCAGCGTTCCCCCGGCGCGCTTCACCGACCCGCCGGCGCCGGGAGAATGGAGCGCCAACGAGGTGATGGCCCACGTCGTCGAGGCCGACCGGCACTTCGGCGGCGCCATCGTGCGTATCCTCGAGGGCCGTCCGCCGGGCGAGCCGCGCGACGCCGCCGCCCGCGACACCCGGCCTCGCCCGCTCGACGAATGGTGGTCGCTGCTCGAGCGCGACCGGGCCATCCTGTTCGAGAAGGTCCGCAGCGCGGAACCCATGGCGCGGCTTGACGTGACGATCGCGCATCCGTTTTTCGGCCCGCTGAACTGGCGCGAGACGCTGCTGTTCATCCGGATCCACGATCTCGATCACGCCGGGCAGCTCGCCAAGGTCGCCGGAGCGTTCTGATGCGCGTCGCCATCGGCCTGCGCCTGGAAGGCGACGAGAACTGGGAAGAGGCGGCGACGTACGTGACCGAGGCCGAGCGCCTCGGCGTCGACTTCGCGTGGTCGCACGAGTCGTGGGGCATGGACGCGGCCACTCCGCTCGCGTTCATGGCGGCGCGCACTTCTCGCATCCGCCTCGGCTCCGGGATCATGCAGGCCGGCACGCGCACGCCGGCGCTCGTCGCCATGACGTCGCTGAGCCTCGCGTCGATGTCGACCGGGCGCTTCGTGCTCGGCCTGGGTGTGAGCGGGCCGCAGGTGATCGAGAGCTGGCACGGCCTCCGCTTCGATCGGCCGCTCACCCGCATGCGCGAGATCGTGGAGATCGTGCGCCGCGCCGCGCGCGGCGAGCGCGTGGCCTTCAAGGGCCAGGTCTACGAGCTGCCGTTGCCCGGCGGCGAGGGCAAGGCACTCAGGTCATCGGTGAAACCGCGTCCGGACATCCCGATCTATCTCGCAACGCTCTCGCCACGCGGCCTCGAGCTGACCGGGGAGATCGCCGATGGCTGGCTGGGGACGTCGTTCATGCCCGACCACGCGCGGATTTTCTTCGACCACCTCGAGGCCGGCGCCAAGCGGGCAGGACGCACGCTCGGCCAGCTCGACCTGCAGGCCGGCGGCGCCGTCGCATTCGGCGACGACGTCGAGCGGCTGGTGGCCACGCGCAAACCAGGCCTGGCTTTCACGCTCGGCGCCATGGGCTCGCGCCAGCACAACTTCTATAACGACGCCTTCAAGCGCGCCGGCTACGCCGACGCCGCCGTCGAGGTGCAGCGCCTCTGGCTAGACGGCAAGCGCGAGGAGGCCGCCGCTCGCGTGCCCGACGAGATCGCGCTGAAGGTGAACCTGCTCGGCACCGACGCGATGGTGCGCGAGCGGCTGCGCGTCTACCGCGGCTGCGGCCTCACTACGCTGCGCGTCGATCCGGCCGGCTCCACACTCGACGCGCGGCTGGCGACGCTCGGTCGGCTGATGGATCTCGTCAAGGCTTCGTAGCGGTCTCGCTCGCCGGGGAGGCTGGGCCATGCCCATACGTCGAGGAGAGGAATATCTCGAGAGCCTCAGGGACGGACGCCGCCTGTGGCTCATGGGTCAGCAGGTGGACGACGTCACGACCCACCCGGCGCTGGCGGGATGCGCCCGAAGCGTGGCCGACGTGTACGACCTGCAGCACGACCGCGAGCACCACGATCTCCTGACCTTTCCGTCGCCCGCCACCGGCAAGCCCGTGAGCCGCGCCTATCTGCTACCGCACTCGGTGGACGATCTGGCGAGCCAGCGGCGCGCGTATGAATACCTCGTGCGCCGCGCGGGCGGCGTCGCGGCCCGTCTGCCTCAGCATCTGGCGACGGTGGTGCTGGGCCTCTACGACATTCGCGATCTTCTCGGGAAGCAGGATCCCGCGTTCGCCGAGCACGTCACACGCTACTTCGAGTACTGCCGCGAGAACGACCAGAGCATCGCGACCGTCTTCAGCAATCCCCTGCACCATCGCAACCACCCCGCATCGAAGCAGGAGCCTCTGCGCGTCGTAGAGCGCCGGCCCGACGGCATCATCGTGCGTGGAGCGAAGGGAGTGGGAACGCAGGCACCGTACGCCAACGAGCTCTTCTGCATGGCGCCGCCCCGGCCCGACCTGAGGCCAGAGGAAGACGTGTACTTCGCCGCGCCCGTGAACACCGCAGGCATCCACGTGATCTGTCGCGAGCCCCTGGCGTCGGCGAATCCCGCGGACCACCCGGTGAGCCCGTCGTGGGACGAGATGGACTCGATCGTCGTGTTCGACGACGTGTTCATCCCGTGGGAGCGGGTCTTCTATCTACGGCGATCGCCGGCCATCGATCTCGCCCTCGAGGCGAGGATTTTTCAGGGGGCCGTCGGCCTCGGCCCCTGGTACGTCCTGGTGCGTCTGGCCGTCAAGGCCGAGGTGCTGCTGGGCATCTGCGCCGCTATCGCCGATTCGCTCGGCAGCTCCGAGCAACCAACCGTCCAAACCGCGCTGGCCGACGCGATGGTCTATCTGGAAACTCTGCGCGCGTTCGTCCAGACGGCCGAGGCGAATCCCGTCCGTTCGCCGTCCGGCCTGGTCATGCCCAATCCGACGACGGCGTTGGCGGGTCGTACCTTCGCGATCGAGCGCTACCCGTCCGTGCTGCAGCACATCCGCGAGCTCTGCGGCCCCGGCCTCCTGATGGCCCCGGGCCAGGCCGATCTGCACAACTCCGAGATCGGCCCGCACCTGCATCGCTTCTTCGTCGCCCGCGACGAGGGAGCGCCGGAGCGCTTTCGGCTGCTCAAGCTGGCCTGGGAGTACGCATGCGATTCCTTCGGCTCCCGCCAGCTCCTCTTCGAGATGTACAACGTGGGCAGCCTGGCGACGAACAAGCAGCGGCTGGCGACCACGTACGACACGCGCGCGTGCGTCGAGCTGGCGAAGGAGCTCGCCGGGATTCCCGGGTCCGGCCGCTAGCCGCGGCCGATGTAGGGCATCTTTGTCGCCATCACGGTCATGAACTGCACATTGGCGTCGAGCGGCAGGCTGGCCATGTAGCGCACGCCGTTGGCGACGTGGCGCACGTCGATGCGCGCCTCGGCCTCGGTCCGGCCCGACGCCTGCAGGCGCCCGAGCGACGTGTCGGTGTTGCGCTCGGTCGCAGCGTTGCCGATGTCGATCTGGCCGCACGCGATATCGAGGTGTCGCCCGTCGAGCGACAAGGACCGGGTCAGGCCGGTCAAGGCGTGCTTGGTCGCGACGTACGGCGTCGAGTTGCGACGCGGCACGTGCGCCGACACCGAGCCGTTGTTGATGATGCGGCCGCCGCGCGGGTCCTGCTCCTTCATCATGCGGAAAGCGTGCTGCGCGCACAGGAACGAGCCGGTCAGATTGACCTGCACCACGTTCATCCACTGCTCGTACGTCAGGTCCTCGAACGGGATGCCGCGCGTACTGGTGCCGGCGTTGTTGAACAGCAGATCGATGCGGCCATAGGTCTTCTTCACGGCGTCGAACAGCGCCGCGACCGACGCCCGGTCGGACACGTCGGTCGGCACGACCAGCGTGCGCGCCGGCGCGTTGCCGAGCCGCGCGGTCTCCTCGAGCATGTTCTTCCGACGTCCGGCAAGGACGGCTGTCCAGCCGTCCTCGAGCAGGACCAGCGCCGAGTCCCGGCCGATACCGCTACCCGCGCCGGTGATGACCGCGATCTTCGAGTTCGCCATAGTCGATCTCCCTCCTTCAGGGTCGCCGCCCTGGACGGAGATTCATACCACGCGCGCCTTGGTTTCGGCTGCTGGGAAGAGACAGGCTGGGATTGCCCGCACGGGCGCGTGATGTTACATCAGGGCCATGACTCACGACCGACTCGTGCTGACCAACGCGAACGTCATCGACTGCGTGGGCGAGCAGACCAGAGCTGGTGGCGGCGTCGTGATCGAGCGAGGACTGATTCGCGAAGTCCTCGACGGAACCCGTTCGGCCGACACCCGGAACGCCGAGGTGATCGACCTGAAGGGCGGGTATCTCTTACCGGGGCTCTGGGACGTCCATATTCATCCCGACTATGTCGCCGAGACGGGCGCCAACGTGGTCGACCAGACCATCGCGTTTGGCCAGCGCCTGATGGAGGCGCTGACCGAGGCGGGCGTCGTAGGCGTTCGGTGTGCCGGCGCTGCGCACTTCATGGACGTGGCCTGGAAGCGCGCGTTCGATACGGGCCAGTACGTGGGCCCGCGGGTGTTCGCGGCCGGTCACTTCCTCACCAGCACCGGCGGCCACTTCCTGACGTCGGGCCATGCGCTCGAATGCGACGGCCCGTACGGCTTTGTCCGCGCGATCCGGGAGCAGATCAAAAACGGTGTTGACCATATCAAGCTCAACCTCACGGGCGGAATCATGGGCCCATCCTGGGACCGCCACTGGCAGTCGTTCCTGCTCGACGAGGAGCTCGAGGCGGCGTTCGCAATCTGTCGCGCCCGCGGTTTTCGGGTCATGGCGCATGCCGCCAACCCCGAGGCAGTGAAGAAGGCCGTTCGGCTCGGCGCGCACAGCGTCGAGCACGGCTACATCATGGATCAAGAATGCGTCGAGCAGCTCCGCGCAAGCAACACCTGGTACGTGCCCACCCTGGCGATCAGCCACCTCACCCCGGATCAGGCGAGCGACCCATGGGAGAAACGATGGGTCGAGCAGCGGAATCTCTCAGGCGACCTGTGTGAGCGCGCGGACCAGGCTTCCGGCGAGCACCGCGAGTGGTTCCGTCGAGCGCTCGCGGCGGGCGTGCGGATGGCGCTGGGCTCTGACATCCGGCCTCTGAAGGAGGCGGCACTGCTCGAGCTGGGCCTGTGGGTGAAGGACGGAGCGACACCGCGGCAGGCTCTGCTCGCCGCTACGCGCGACGCTGCCGAGCTCTGCGGCGTCGGCGGCAAGCTCGGAACCATCCAGCCGGGCAAGCTCGCCGATCTCATTGTCGTCGACGCCGATCCGCTCCAGGACATCACCAATCTGAGAAAGCTGCGTCTCGTATTCAAGGAAGGCCGCCTCGTCTCTGACCGGCGTGCGGGGGCCACCGGGCAGTAGCGCCATGCGCCGACCACTTCGCGTGCTCGTCCTATTCGTCCTTGCGGTGCTGGGTCTCGGCGGGCTGTCGAGCGCCCGAGCCCAGGCGCCCGCCGGCCAGATGACCCTGGTCTTCAACATCTCGATCGTGCCGCGCTGGTTCGATCCCGCCGAGTCCGAAGGCCTGGTGACGCCGTTCATTTTCTACTACGCGATCCATGATGCGCTGGTGAAGCCCATGCCGGGCAACGCGTCCACGCCGTGCCTGGCGGAATCGTGGACCGCGTCACCGGACGGCCTGACATACGAGTTCGTGCTGCGCAAGAATGCGAGGTTCCACGACGGCGAGACCGTCACCGCGGACGACGTGAAGTTCTCGTTCGAGCGCTATCGCGGCGCGTCCGCCAAGACGCTGAAAGATCACGTGGCCTCGGTGGAGATCGTCGATCCGCTCCGCGTGCGCTTCCGCCTCAAGCGGCCGTGGCCGGACTTCATGACGTTCTATGCCAGTCCCGCCACCGGCGCCGCCTGGATCGTGCCCAAGAAATACGTCGAAAGAGTCGGCGACGAGGGGTTCAAGAAGGCCCCCGTCGGCGCCGGTCCGTACAAGGTCGTGGGCTTCAGGCCCGGCGTCGAGCTCACGCTGGAAGCGCACGAGCAATTCTGGCGCAAGACGCCCGCGGTGAAGACGCTCCTGCTCCGGTCGATCCCGGAAGAGTCGGTGAGGCTGGCCATGCTCAAGCGCGGCGAGGCCGACATCGCCTACGTCTTCCGTGGCGCGCTCGCTGAAGAGCTGCGCCGCACTGCGGGGCTCACGCTCAAGCCCTACTATCTCGCGCTCCCGGTCTGGTATGTGTTCACCGAGCAGTGGGAGCCGAAGTCGCCGTGGGCCGATCGTCGCGTGCGCCTGGCGGCCAACATCGCCATCGACCGCCAGGCGGTGAACCAGGCCGAGACGCTCGGGTTGTCGAAGCTCACGGCCAGCATCATTCCCCAGAACTTCGACTTTTCCTGGCCGGCCCCGCTCTATCCGTTCGATCAGAAGAGAGCACGCCAGCTGCTGACGGAGGCGGGCTACCCCAACGGCTTCGACGCCGGCACCATCACCGTCGACCTCGCGAACGCATCCTTCGCCGAGGCGGTGACCAGCTACTTCGGGGCGGTCGGCATCCGCGCTACGGTTCGCCCGATGGAGCGCGGAGCCTTTTTCAAGGAGTACGGGGACAAGCGGCTCAAGCAGATCATCCAGAGCACAAGCGCCGCCTTCGGCAATGCGGCGACCAGGCTCGACGCGTTCGTGGCATCGGGCGGCCTCTTCACCTATGGGACGTACCCGGACATCGAGGATCTCGTCCAGCGGCAGGCGATAGAGATGGATCGCGGTAAACGCGAGAAGCTTCTCCACCAGGCCCAGCAGCTCATCCACGAGAAGGTGATGTACGCGCCACTCCTCGAGTTGGCCAACGTCGCCGGCTATGGCCCCCGCGTCGCCGAGTCCGCCGTGGGGCTCATTCCCTACATGTCGAGCTCGGCACCCTACGAGGAGCTGCGGCTGAAAGCGAAGTAACAGCCACAAGGGTTGGCTCCCCGGCCGGGCTCGACCGGTGATCGCCCGCGGCCGTGTCACGGCCCTGACAACTCGCGGGACAGAATGCGCTTCTCCCCGGTGGGCCAGCCCGGACAGGCGAGAATGTCCCTGCGATTTCCAGCCGATCTCCCTGGTGTGAAACTTGCACAATTTGACACGTGCCGATTGCGCCGCAGCTTTGCCACCCGGCGGGCGAGTTTGCGGAAGGTTGGAGGAGGCGCACTTGAAGCTCGGCACGCGGCGCTTGCGGATCGGAATTCTCCCGAAGCTCTGCCTGACGATGGCGGCAGTGATGCTCGTGCCGCTCGCCACGATCTGGTTCCTGGACTATCGTACCTCGGTCGACCATCTTTCCCGCGACATCGAGGAGCGGCTCAGCGGGCAGGCCGACGCTGCGGTCAGCTTCGTCAACGTCTGGATGGACGCCAATCTCCGAATGCTGCGTCAGAACGCGCGCCTGAAAGACATGATCAGCATGGACTCGGTCCGGCAGGCGCCCGTTCTTCAATCGATCGCCCGCGAATATCGCTACGTGTTCCTGGCCCACACCGTACGCCCCGACGGCATGAACGCCGCGCGGAGCGACGCCGAAGCACCGAAGGATTACGCCGACCGCGAGTACGTGCAGCGCGTCCTCGCCGGCGCGCCGATGGGGCGGCAGTTCGTCATCAGCAAGACGACCGGCAAGCCGTCGTTCGTCATCTCGGTTCCGATCGCGAAGGACGGGGTCCCGGTCGGCGTCCTGGCCATCGCGATGGACATCGAGGACCTGACGCGCAAGGTAACGGCTGTGCGTTTCGGCCAGACGGGGTACGCGTTCCTGGTGGACGATTCGGGCAATGTCGTCGCGCATCCGAGCGCGCGCCAGAACCTCCGCACGCACCCGGCCGTCGTCGCAGCCTCGACCGTCGAGCCGGGCACGAGCAGCCGAACTGTCTTCGCGGAGCAAAACCACACTGTCATTGCCTATGCCCGCAGAACCGATGAAGGGTGGACACTCGTCGCCCAGCAGAACTACGACGAGGCCTACGCGCCGCTTCGCGACGCTAACCGTAACGCCCTTATTCTGTTAGCGGCGAGCATCGTCTTTGTGGGTATCGTCGCGAGCGTCCTCGGCTCGAGGCTGACACATCCAATCCGCAATCTGACCGATATCGCCGACCACATCAGCCGCGGCGAGCTGGGCGCGGAGATCACCGAGGTGCACCGCTCGGACGAGATCGGCGGGCTGGCGAAAGCGATCGACCGGCTGAAGGCCAGCGTCGCGGTCGCGATGAAGCGACTGGGTGACGCGCGCGTGAGCAACGGGGCTGCGGGCACGGCATTGACTCATGGACGGTAACGACACCGTCCTGACGTACGGTCAGCTGATCGGTGAATTGAGGCGGCTGTGTGTGCAGCACCAGACCGGCCGCCTGTTCATCACCACGTCGGACAATCACAGCGTGTCCTTCGGTCTTCAAAACGGGGTGATCGTCGCGCTCAGCTTCCGCAACCAGACGGGCCTGGAGGCCCTTGCCGCCATCCAGCGGGTTCACAAGGGCTCGGCCAGCTTCTCGAGCGGGTTACCCCCGAAGTCGCAGCCCGGCCTGCCGCCGACTTCTGAGTTGCTCTCGCTGCTGCAGAAGGCCGCGACCGATCCCGCCGACGCCGCGGAAGCAGGCCCGCGCTTGGTCAACGAGACGGTGGCCCGGAGCCGGGCCGTGATCGAGGCGGAGCTGACGGAGTATCTCGGTCCAATGGCGCGCATCGTGGTCGAAGAACACGTCGCGGCCGCTCACGATCTGACCGATTTTATCGACTCGCTCGCCGGTGAGCTCAACGATCCCGCCAAGTCCGCGACGTTCAAGGCGCGGGTGCGGGATCGGCTCGCCTCCTCCGTGTCCGGCAAGAGCGCACGCTAGGCAGACGGTCTCCCCTCGCCGACTTCCGGCTCTCGGTAGCTGCAAACGACTTACCCGGGGTAGACTCCCGCCATGCGAGACCCCATGCTCGGTAAACGCGGCCAGTTTTTGCTCGGGGCGGGCGGATTCGCGGTGTTCCTGGGAGCGTGCGCAACGACGAACACGCCTCAACAAGACCTGGCCTATGCACGATGGGCGCAGTGCAACGCACCGTACGTTCAGCTCGAGTGGATCGACCTTGATGGTCGGATCACGTTCAGATACTCCAGTCAGGGAAGCCGCCAGGAGGTCTTGCGGTGCCTCGCTGATGCCGGGCGCGCGGGCTCGCCACTCCCCGAGCCTGTGGGCGTCCGACCGCCGGGGGGGCCGTGATGCTACAAGACATGCGGAAGCGAATGATTGGGGCTAGTCTGTAGGCGAGATCCGGGCGGCGAGATCAGGGCAAACAACTTCGGTGTGGGAAATGCGATAGGACAGGACTACGGTGCTGGCTCGACGACACCATCCATCTTCATACCCGGCTAACTCCGTGCGCGCTGCCTGAGGTGAGTCATGGAGCATGAGAAGGAGTTTGACCCCCGTGCGTTCCTCGACCTTCTGGACGAGGTTGTGCACCACGACGTTACCGGCGTAGTGAACATACGCATCCACATTCGCGACGGTATGCCGTGGGCCATGTCCGTTCAGTTCGACAACGCGGCAAAGAAGGCCGCATGATCGACCTGTATGGCCCTGCCGCAGATGCGCATCCGTGGCCGACCCGGAATCACCGACCCGGAGCTTGAAGCTTGTGCGGGCGGTCGTGCTTGAGGTCGGTAACGTACACCGCGCCCTGCGGGTCGATCGCGATCCCCGAAGGCATGCGCAACGACGGCAGGCTGCCGCTCGTCACGTCCCACTGGTGAACGAACGTTCCCGCGGCGTCGTACACCACGATGCGGGGGTTGGTGCCGCCGCCCCAGCACGCCACGTAGACGCGGCCCGCGTGATCCACGGCCAGCGCGATCGGGTCGAAGAGCTCACCCACGCCCTGGCCCTGGCGTCCCCACGCCGCTAGCTCCGCGCCGGCGCGATTCAGCTTGACGACTTGCGGCCGGTCGGCGCCGCGCTGTCCGGCGATTCCGTAGACGTGACCGTCCGCGTCGACGGCGATCTGGCTCCGCCCGTTGAGTGGCGGTGACTGCTCCCAGCGCGCGACCAGCGAGCCGGAGGGACTAAAGCGGTACACGCTCCCGGCGTACACGACGATCTCGCCGGACCGCGTCGTGGCGATCGCCGTCGGCGTGAACGTGCCGCCCAGCTCGTTGTAGCGTAGCGCACCCCACTTCCCGAGGAAGCGACCGTCGGTCGTGAACTTCTGGATCCGATGGTTACCCCAGTCCGCGACGTACACCGTGTCGCCGGCGACCGTGACGGCGCTCGGGCGCTGCAGCTGGCCGTCGGCGCGCCCGAACGTTCCCCATGTCATGAGCGGCTCGAGGCCGCGGCCGTACTTCACGATCCGATGGTTGTCGGTGTCGGCGACATAGACGTGGCCCTTCGTGTCGACGGCGACGCCTCCGGCCTGCCTCAGGCGGACCTGGCCCGGCGATTCGGTCGGGGTGGGCGACGTGTCCCCGATCCACAGGACCGGGTAGCCGATGCCGATCGGGCGCAGCCCCAACGCCGCGCGCGCCGCGTTGATCGCGGCCTCGTAGCGAACCGCCTCTTCGTACGGCATGTCGAGCGGGTTCGCCGGGCTCTCGCCGGACTGCCACGCGATGAGCGCCTCCCGGTCGGCGCGCTGCCACCGCCCTTCCAGATAGCTCAGGCGCTCGGCGTCCGTCGCCAGCGGGCGCATCTCGATCACCACGTCCAGGCCGGTGAGGTCGCGCGCCGGGCCGCGGAATTTCCAGCCGCCGTACCCCGCCTTGAAGAGCGCGATGTCCGGCCCTTCGATCGGAAAGAAGAGCGGCGGATCGAAGAGCGTCCTCGCCGGGATGCGGAAGCGACCATCAGCGCCGGACGTCGTCTCCGCCGCCGAGTGAAATCCAGTTCGTCCGAGCCCGATGGCGGGATGGCCCTTCGCCCGCCGATGCCACCGCGCTAGCACCGCTACGCCTTCGAGCGGCGCCAGCGTCCCGGCTTCGACGACCAGCGCCTGCCAGGGACCGGCCGCCATCGACGAGACTGGCGCAGCCAGGGTAAGCAGCATCATCACGACCGCAGTGTGGCGGCGCCGTCGTGAGGCCGGGAGCATTGCGCTATTCTCGCAGATCAGACGCCTGGCGTGTCGCCTGCGGCAGCGGCGGTCTACATCAAGGAGCCCCTGTCTAGAACCCATGAAGCTCAAAGAAGCTGAGATCAGGATACGAGGAGGCCGAACTATCGCTTGCAGTGAATCGGATGTGCGCCATCGCCCCACGATGTTCAGTGCCGTGATCGACTGTCGGCGCGACCACGATCTCGACCCGAGGGGAGTAGGCGATCCCTCTTGTCGGGCAGATACGCTCCCTGCAACGAAGGGCCATCGGGCGAACTGCCCTAGAGCGAGAATGGAACGCGCCAAATTCCGGGACATTCGCGTCGTTCAGACCTGGCACGGTACCTGCTGCACATCTATTGCATGGGATGGAGCCTCGCGTGGGGCCCGGGAACAATCCGAATGCAGAAGGAACGCGTGTGGAGCTCGGCGACCGAGCGCACGGCTCGCTCCGTTCGTGGGGCGTATCGTGCGAGCCCGCATTGGGCCACCTTCAATGACGGGATCGTGGTGGTCTGCTTCCTCGCGCTGGTTGGGGTCGTGGTGATCGGTGGCCTGTTCATGCTGCTCTCGTGGATCACCACGACGCTCCCGGCAAATACGAGGATTGCGTGCCCTCAGCAACCTACCTGTGAGGCGTCGGTATCCAACGGGGGACAGTCGATTCTCGGAGACGATGGACCGGCCCGCGAGCTGAAGCCGACCCCGTAGCTCGGCCCTCGGGACAGAGGTCAACGTTGCTCGAGCAAATGAGGTTCGGATCCTAGGAAACGGCGGCAGCGGCAGCCAAGTGCACTCTCGGAAGTGGCGGCCGCTGCCGTCGTTTCAGTGCGCCCGTTATCGTCCAGGCGGACCGGAGATAACTCAGCGGCGGAAGGCCTTGATCAATGCGCGGGCGCCGTCCACGTCGACGGAGGGCATGAGAATCGGCAGGTCGGTACCCGCGGCGCGAAACGCCGCGAGCTGTTCCCGACACCGGGACAGTGGCCCGAGCAAGCAGACGGCGTCGAGCAGCCGGTCGCTCAGCGCGGCGCCTCCGGCGCCTCTCTCCATCTGATCCACCTCGGGACCGAAACCGCTCGCGCGGAAGAGCCGCTGGAAAAACGGGAATCCTGTGAACACGGCCAGATTGCCCCGAGCCACCTCGCGCTGTTGTTTCACGTCGTCGCCGACGTAGGTGGGAATCCCGACACTGATGTCCACCTTACCTAGCCCCTTGGCCTTCGCGCGCCCGCGCTGGAGCCATGCTTTGCTTTGCTCGACGCGAGCGGCAGACCAGAGGAAAGGCATGAAGCCGTCTGCCAGCTCTCCGGCCAGTTCTACGGTTCGGGAGGTGACGGCAGCAACATAGATGGGCACCGGTTGTGGCGTCGGCCGCTGAGGGAGATGGGTCGCAGGCCCTTCGCCTTTGAGCCAGCTTCGGACGGCGGTGACATAGCGCCGCAGGGCGGCCGGCGGATCGCCCATGTCGACGCCGAGCGCCTTGTTCACCGGCGGATGGCTCACGCCAAGGCCGAGAATGAAACGTCCCTCCGTGGCGTCCGCAATCAGCGCCGCGCCCTGGGCGCAAACGTAAGGGTGGCGCAAATAAATGTTCGCGATCCACGTGCCAACGGCGACCCGACGAGTGGCCGCGCCGATGAGCTGGGCCGTGGCCATCACGTCGTTGTTCACCTCGGCCGCGAAGATCCCGTCGAAGCCGGCGTCCTCGGCCTCTCGGGCGATCGCCTGGATGTCCTTGGCGCGCCAGCCCACTCCGGGAATGATGCCGAGTCCGAGTCGTTCAGCCATCGGGGCCTCCTTCTGATCGATCCTGCGGTTTTCGGGGACTGTCGGCGCACACCCGAAGGTTGTCAAGGGCGTCTTCTTGACCCCTCATTACCGGGCAGACTAGTCTTGGCGCACTGTTCCACGATCTGGCTCGCTGGAGACGAATCGGGTAGAAGACATGACATCGTTGAGCCTTCCAACTGGCCCCTTCACGTGCGAGATTGCCCTGCGACGAGTCCGAGCACCCCAGTTCATCCGCGAAGAACGAGAGGGGGTTACGTACATGGTTGCTCGAGACTACGAACTCGCCTACGAGACCATCCTGCGCTTACGAGCGGCGCTTCCCTGCCGATTCAGGCGACACTCATTGGCGAACTCAGTCAGAGGGTTGTCATACGTGACGCACAGGGGCGGCCGGTGCGACTCAGCGGCTACACACAAGGACGGGCAGAAATCCGTGACGCCAGCGGGCGTGCGATCTTTCGAGGACGCTACTACGATTCTAGAACGATCCGCACGCTGGCCGGTGATGAGGCGCTTACAGTCGTTGGCCAGGTCGTGGTGCACCATTGGCAGAATGGATTTGGTGAAGGGGCTTGCGCCGGGCACGCTTTCTCGGTGGGTGGGCGACTGACTCAAGAAGGTGATGCTCCACTTCGGGGCCAAGTCCAGGGGCACATCGACTGAGTCTCATTGGGCGGGCGCTGCGTGAACACCCCGTCTTTCGACCCAACGCAATACAAGGCTGGCCTCCGCCGCGAGTGGAGCTTGTCAGCCGATGGCTGGAAGCGGCACTGGAACATCTGGGAGAGAGCGGCGCAGCACATCAACGAGCGCCTCGTCGACCTCGCCGGGATTCGGCCCGGTCATCGAGTCTTGGACGTCGCAACCGGTCTTGGCGAGCCTGCCTTGACTGCCGCACGACGGGTAGGATCGAATGGCTCAGTCGTCGCGACCGACCTGTCGCCAGCAATGCTTGTCCTCGCGCGTCAGGAAGCCGCCAGACTCGGACTACGAAACGTAGAGTTCCGCGAGATGGATGCCGAGGAGCCCGGTCTTCCGGCCCAGAGTTTCGACGCTGCTCTCTGTCGTTGGGCCCTGATGTTCCTTCCGCATCTCGTTGTGGCGCTGACCAGGCTTCGGGAGTTGCTGGTTCCACGGGGCCGATTCGCGGCGGCGGTTTGGGCACACCCCGAGAAAGTGCCCTTCACGAGTGTTCCCATGGGAATCATCACGCGTGTGCTTCAGAGCGCCCCACCGCCGGCCGGCGCCCCAGGAACATTCAGTCTCGCCGACGAGGAAGTGCTGCGGCGTGCGTTCGCGCACGCAGGGTTCGCTGAGGTTGCCATCGAACGGCACACATTAACCCTCGAATACTCCTCGCTCGACGAATTCATCGAGGAGCGGCCCGCGACATCCGCAAGCATCCGCTCGATGCTTGCCGACGCCTCTCCCGCTCAGCTCGAAACGATCTGGCAGATCGTCGCAGAGGAGATCGGTAAATATCGGCAGCCATCTGGTGTCCTGCGTATTCCGAATGAAACCCTCTGCGTGGTTGGGAAAGCATAGGCCAAATCCCAATGCCCCACAGTGGTTGCTGCGCCGCAGCCCGGGCTGGGCTAATACGACCTTGCGGCTCTGAAGCCTCCTACCTGACGCGATCGTACTCAGCTTTGCCGTAGTCAGGGTTCTCGGGCGTCATCGTGAGAGTCGTCTTGCCTCTGTCTTCGGAAAGCCGCGCCGTCCCTGCCGTTCGCGACGATTGATAAAGTAGCTTGCCGGCCTGGAGATAGAACTTCCCCTCGGTTTGCACGCCACGCTGGGTCGAAGCTTTGTAGCTTCCGTCCGCCGAGATGATCATCGATGCGCGCTCCTGAGTCTGCTCGGTGACCCAGCCCTGCCAGTTGCCCGCGAGCTCCTTGACGTCAGTGACCTGCTTGTCTGCGGCGATTCCATCGAGGGGAAGCATTGCGACCGCGACTACCATCGCAAGAAGAAGAGCAAGGTGCATTCTCATCGCTAAACTCCTCATCAGGGTCCGGTTTTGGTCTGTTCCCGTTCACCGCTAGCAGCCGGGATCCTTCTGCTCCTCATCGCCACTCTCCCGTCGCCAGCCACCGCAAGGATTTTGAACGCCGCAGGTGGTCGTCCGAATCCCAGAGACGTGCGCAAGCTTCCGAGGTCGTGAGTCCCGGGTCCATTGGACCTTGGGCCTATTCCTCTCCGGCTTCAGTCACGACAGCGGGTTGATGATACCGGTCGCGTCCGCTGCGTTTTCGAGATCCCGGATCGATGCGATCGCGCGTCCGACGTTCGCCGTGGATACCGGTCTGGCCGAGAACGACACGCAGTCCCGGAATTTCGTCTCGAGCGCCTCCCAGCCCACAGGGTTCTTCGGGTCGCCCGGCACACTCGTCGAGCGGTGCGCGAAGCGCCGCCCGTCCTTCGTCAGGATCTCCACCGCAGTCCGGGACACATCCGATGAGCCGCCCGCGCCCGTGATCGGTTCTGTCCCGGGACGGTAACTCACGCGATCGGCCATCGACAGCACGGCCGCGTCGGCGAGACCCGCGGCCGTGTAGTCCCGAAGCGTGACGTTGCCCTTCGCCATCATGATTGCGGTGGTGAACGGGATGCTGAACTTACCGTCTATGCTGGTTTGCGGCCGGCGCTTTCTCTCGAGCGGCTCACATAATTGCTGCGTACCGCCGGTGCCGCCCACGATCGTGATCGATTCGATGTCCTCGGGCCGCAGGCAGTGTTTCTCGCGCAGGTAGAGTGTCGCCGCGTTGGTCGTTCGTGTGTAGGCACAGGCCGGCCAGACCTTGAACCCGTGCTTCTCGAGGAGGGGAAAGTGGCTGCCCAGCTCCCCGACGATCGCCTCCCAGTCCGGGGGATTGCTACGGATGTAGGTCGTGAAGATACCGAAGCGGCCCTCCACGACATCCTTGGATCCGATGATGCCGCGCCGCGCGAGATCGGCCGCCATCACCGCGCCCTGGCCGGCGAATCCGGCCTGCATGGAGCGCATGTGGGTCGCGGCGCCCACCGCCATCTGGCGCGTGCCGCTCATCTGGTTGAACCCGATCCCGATCGCATCTTCCATCTGCTCCCCGGAGAGTCGCATGAGGCGGGACGCCGTGACGGCGCCCGCAATGAAGCCGAACAGCTGGGTCGCAAACCAGCCCTCCGTGATCGTCCAGTCGGGAACGGTGATCGCCTGCGTGAGCCGCGTCATCACGTCCGTGCCGGCTGCGATCGCGGTGATGAATTCCCGCCCGCTCACGCCGCCGAGCCTCTGTGCAACGGCCAGGGCGACCGGAATGGTCACGATCCCGGGGTGGCCGCTCTCGCCCACGTCGTCATAGTCGAGCATATGGCCGAGGCTTCCATTCACGAAGGCCGCCCAGGCGGCAGGCGCCTTCCCACCGAACCCCAGGATCGTGCTTTCGGGCTTGCCGCCGAGGTCCATGACGTAGTCGGCGACGAGCTTCGCCTCCGACGCCAGCGTGCTTGCCCCGGTCGCCACGCCCAGCGTATCGAGCACGCACTGCTTGAGGAGATCGACGAGCGGGGAAGGCAGCGCCTCGTACTCGAGTGTCGCCGCGTGCCGCGCGAGCTTCTGCGTCGCGCCCTCGCCGGCGTGTCCCATGCGCGCCTCCTTTACTCGACCTGCCTCATGCGGCGCCGGTGACGACGACCTCGTCCCCCGACACGACGAAGCAGTGATCGAAGCCTTCCGACGCCCATTCCATGAACCGCACCGCGTTCTCGAAGCGGGCGTCGCCGCTCTTCAACACCTCCGGCCGGAGCTCACGGTCGATCAGCACCGGCAGGAATGACACGCGCTTCGCGCCGTCGCGCGAGAGCACGGCCTTCGCGATCAGGCTGCGCTTGGCGTCGGCGCCGTACGCCAGAAGGGGATAGTCGGGATCCAGGACGACGCCGTACTGCCGGCAGAACTCGGCTGCCTTCGCGGGCGTCTTCGCAGTCGAGGACATGATGAAGTTGCTCAGGCTGTAGAAGCAGACCTTGCCTTCCGTGACACCGATCGCCTTGGGGGTATGGGCGTGATGGCCGAGGATCAGGTCGGCCCCGGCACGGAAGGCAGCCTTTGCGGCCGTAATCTGGTAATCGGCGATGAGGCGTGGGATGAAGTGGATGCCCCAGTGCAGGGACAGCACGACCACATTCGCCGATTTTCGGGCGTCGGCGATGTCGGCCAACATCGCGGCGAGGTCGTCCTCGTACGGCACGGTAATGACCCGCGGCGGAACGCCCGCCTGATAGTCGAACGCCTCGTAGTACGTGTGCGCGCGCAGCGGCGCGACGCCCGCTTTGTCGGGTCCCGCCGCGTAGCCGTCGTGCAGGATCGAGCAGTAAGCGAGGACCGCGATGCGCAGGCCATTTCTATCGAGGATAGCGGGGCGGCGCGCCTCGCGGAGGTTGCGCCCGGCGCCGACCACCGCCAGGCCGCGCTTCCGGAAGAGGTCGATCGTATCGAGCAGCGCTTCCTCTCCCCAGTCCATCGCGTGGTTGCTCGCCACCGACACGACATCGAAGCCACAGTCGCTGAAGACGGAGGCGAACCGCGGATCGAGCCGGCTGTGTCCGCCGCCGGAGTGGACCTGCAGCGAGCCGCGCGTCGAGTAGACTCGCTCCACCTGCGCGAATCTCAGGTCGGCGGTGGCGAGCGTTTCCCTCGCCAGGGTCGAATAGCGCTCCAGCGGTTCGTGGATCGGGCCGATGTCGCCCACGCCCATGAGCACGACTTCGCCGTCATTCATTCCGGGCTCACCGAGCCTCGAGACCGCCGATATTTTTCGAGCATCGGGCCCGAGAAATACCGCTCTTCGAGCGCGCGCTGCTTCTCGCCGCCCTCGCCGTCCGGCCCAGGCTCCGGACGCGGATAGGGCCGGTTCTGGCGGCTCGCCTGGAAGTCTTCCCAGGCGGCGATCCCCCGCTGCTGGAAATCCTGCATGAAGTCCCAGAGCGCCGCCCACATGACCTGGTGGGTGAACCCCGGATACCAGGCAATGTTGATGCCGAGCGCCAGATGCTCGTCGAGGCCGAGGTAGCGCGGCAGCCTGCCCTTCATGAAGGAGAGCGGCCCCTTGACCACGGCGCGCGCGCGCTTGATCTCGTCGGTCGTGTGCGGCGATTCGAGCTGGACCCAGTCGACACCGGCCTCCGTCTCGTAGGCCTCGAGCCGCGCGATGCAATCGTCGAGATTGCTGTTCGCCGCGTCGCGCGCATAGCACTGCGCCATCACGACGAAATCGGGATCGAGCTCATTTCTCATGTCCACCGCGGCGCGATAGCGCGCGATCGCCTGCTCGATCGGCACGACCTCGACGCCGGCGCTCTGCGTGCGCCGCTTGCCCTCGATCGGCTGGTCGTCGATGCGTATGCCGGCGATCCCGGCGCGTATGCACTCGCGGATCATGCGGCGCACCGCCATGATCCCACCGTGGCCGGTGTCGCCGTCCATGATGACCGGGAAGCTGACGCTGTCCGCGATCCAGCCGGCGACCTGTACGCACTCGGTCATGGTCGCGGTGCCTACGTCGGCGAGCCCGGTATACGAGCCGACGACACCGCTTGTGCCGACGAAGCCCACTTCGCAGCCCGCCAGCTCCATGATCCGCGCGTGCGTAGCGCTCGGCGGATGCAGGACCGCGAGCACCTTTCCCTGGCGATGTATGAGCTGCTTCAGCCGCGTCGTCTTCTTCACTGGCGTCACTCTTCCACAGGCCCGCGTGTCGATCGCGCCCATGCGAGATCCCGATTTAATGTGGGGCCGATACAGGCGAGATTGTGCCACATGACGCGGCAACGGAGGCGCCCGCG
Source organism: Candidatus Methylomirabilota bacterium (assembly GCA_046727415.1). Classification (GTDB taxonomy): domain Bacteria; phylum Methylomirabilota; class Methylomirabilia; order Rokubacteriales; family CSP1-6; genus AR31. The sequence continues at coordinate 3,767 of JBKPCO010000081.1, read as the reverse complement.
GCAGTACGGCTCATCACCGACTCGCATCATGACGACCTCCTTGTTATCGCCAAGGCCATATTGACCCTCCTTCTGCCCAGAGCTAAGTTCGTCCCACCGTTCCGATAGCTCCGACATGGCTCGTAAGGGTTAGAGGTGAGAGTTCCCGGTGCCAGCATGAGAACCCGACGGACTCGAGCTTCTGATTGGAGTGCGCTGTGGTCGAGGCGGACGCGTTCAAGCGAACGCCAATTGAACGGGCGGTCGACGGACTGACTGCTTTCTCTGGGGGGTGTGCCATGAATCGGATCCTGATGGTCGCGGCTCCGCTGATGCTGCTCATGACTCTCGCAGGCTGCGGCTCAACGACGGTACTGCTGGCGAATTTCAACGCGGAGCCGCTCGGCGGTCCGCCCGCATTCGCGCAGCCCACTGGGACGGTCGAAACGAGAAGCGGCGCCGGGTCGGTCCTTGTAGCCAATCCGCCGGGCTCTTCTACGAAGTGGGCGCAGATAAGCCATCCGACCCAGCCCAGTCCGCAGACCATGTTGCGCGCGCGATTCGATTCGTTCCACGGCACCGGAAAGTACGGCCTTCTGGTTGCCGTCTTCATCCCGAGTGGTACCGGCGCCGTAACGCTGCAGCTCGAGCCGTTCGCGGGCACGATCGATTCGTCGCCGGAGTTCCTTCACCTCGACTTCATGCCGGAGAACAACGTCCGGATCAATGACAACAACGCCGACCGCTTCGGCACGTTCCCGCGCGATCAGAGCTTCGTCGTATCCATTCAGGTCGATACGACCGCCTCTCCGCCGAAGGCCACGATCAGTCTTCTCGGAGGAAGCGGCGCTTCAGGAAGCCGCGACGTCACGCTGCCGTCTCTGGCGACGCAGTTCGGTGCAGTGCGGTTGTGGATGGGCTTTCAGTGGACCGGATCGTTCTTCTTCGACGATCTCCTCGTGACGCGGAGCAACTAGTGACGCTACACGCGCGTCGTCGGCCAATTCATAAGTGAAGGGGAGGCCGATGCGCCGGGGTCCAAAGCGCGCTAGGGTGCACGACCTGGAGAAAGACCTGGCGGAGAGCCTCGAACGCGAGGCGGAGGGGCTGAAACGCGAGGCGGTAGCGAAGGAACAACTAGCGGCGACGGCCGAGATCCTCCGCGTGATCAGCCGCTCCCAGACGGACGTGCAGCCGGTGTTCGACGCGATCGCCGCCAGCGCCGTGCGGTTATGCGACGGGCTCTTCAGCGCGCTCTTCCGGTTCGACGGCGAGCTGATGCATCAGGTCGCGCAGCACAACTACACCCCCGAGGCGCTTGAGGCGGCACGGCGCGTATTCCCAGCGCGGCCAACCCGAGCCCTCCGCGCAGCGCGGGCAATCCTCGATCGCGCGGTCGTCCACGTGCCAGACGCCGAGCTCGACGCGGAGTTCCAGGATCCAGCCCTGGGCCGCGCGATCGGCTATCGCAGCGTTCTCAGCGTTCCCATGCTGCGGGAGAGCGTTCCCGTCGGCGTCATTTCGGTCGGACGCGCCGCGCCTGGACCGTTCTCAGACGAACAGATCGCACTCCTTCAGACCTTTGCTGACCAAGCGGTCATCGCGATCGAGAATGTCCGGCTGTTCACCGAACTTCAGGAGAAGAATCGGGCGTTGACCAATGCCCACGGCCAGGTGACCGAGGCGCTCGAACAGCAGACGGCCACGAGCGAGATACTGCGAGTCATCAGTAGCGTGCCGACGAATCTCCAGCCCGTACTCGATACCATCGCGACCAATGCGGTGCGGGTGTGCGGGGCATATGATGCAACGGTCCTCTTGCGAGAAGGGGCTTTCGTCCGGCGCGCCGCACATCACGGTCCCCTCGACAGCGGTCGTCAAGATCTGGTTCCTATCGAACAGGGCTTCGTTTCCAATCGCTCGATCCTTGACGGCAAACCGGTACACCTCCACGATGTCCTAGCGACTCAGGAAGCGGACTTCGCGCGATCCAGGGAGTCGGCGCGGCGTGTGGGGTTCCGCACGATCCTCTCGGTGCCCCTGCTCCACGACAGCCGGGCTATCGGCGCGCTGAACATACGCCGTCGGGAGATCCGTCCCTTCTCCGACTCAGAGATCGCCCTGCTCCAGACCTTCGTTGATCAGGCCGTCATTGCCATCGAGAACGTCCGGCTGTTCACGGAATTGCAGGAGAAGAATCGTGCCCTGACCGAGGCCCATGCACGGGTCAGCGAAGCTCTGGAGCGGCAGACGGCCACGAGTGAGATCCTGCGGGTGATCAGTAGCTCGCCGACCGACGTCCAGCCCGTCTTCGATGCAATTGCCCGGAACGCGGTTACGCTGTGCGGCGGAATCCGCGCACTTGTCCTCCGGTTCGACGGCGAGATGCTCCATGCCGCCGGCCATCACAACATTGACTCCCACGGAGTAGAGCAGATCAGGCGGGCATTCCCGCAGCGCCCCGGCCGAGGCACCCCAGTGGGTCGAGCTTTCCTGGATCGGCGCGTCGTTCACGTGCCCGACCTTCAGGCGGCGGCCGGCGAGTTTGCCGCCTCCACCGCGCGGCAACGGGGCGTCGGGAGCATGTTGGCCGTGCCACTGCTGCGCGAGCAGGAGGCGGTCGGAGTTATCGGCCTCGCACGGGAAGTCGTCGGGCCCTTTTCGCCTGAGCAAATCGAGGTGCTGCAGACTTTCGCAGACCAGGCAGTGATTGCCATTGAGAACGTCCGATTGTTCAAGGAGCTGGAGGTGGCGAACCACGAACTCGCAGCCGCCAGCCGGCACAAGAGTGAGTTCCTGGCGAACATGTCCCACGAGCTGCGCACGCCGTTGAACGCCATCATCGGCTTCTCCGAGGTGCTGTCGGAGCGCATGTTCGGTGAGCTCAACGAGAAGCAAGAAGAGTATTCGAAGGACATTCACGCCTCAGGGCAGCATCTCCTCTCCCTGATCAACGATATCCTCGACCTGTCGAAGATCGAGGCCGGGCGGATGGAGCTGGAGTTGTCTGAGTTCGATCTCGCCACAGCACTCGACAGCGCGCTTACCCTCGTGCGCGAGCGAGCCGGGCGACGAGGCATTACCCTGCAGATGAACGTCGACAATCAACTGGGCCAGATCCAGGCGGACGAGCGGAAGGTCCGACAGGTCGTGCTGAACCTCTTGTCGAATGCGATCAAGTTCACGCCGGAGGGTGGACGGATCGAAGTCGGGGCGGCGCCAAGGGACGGGCTCGTGGAGGTCTCGGTCAGCGACACCGGCGTCGGCATTGCTCCGGAGGATCAGGAGGCGGTGTTCGAGGAGTTCCGGCAGGTGGGGACGACGGACCAGAAGGTGGAGGGCACGGGGTTAGGGCTAACCTTGTGTCGGAAGTTTGTGGAGCTCCACGGTGGGCGGATCTGGGTCAAAAGCCAGGTAGGCGCGGGTTCCACGTTCACGTTCACGATACCTATGCGTCAGGGAGAGTGAGCACAGCGGATCAGGCTGCGGCGCCAGCCATTCCAACCGAGGTGCTGATGCCAGCCGACCTAGCCGTCGAGCAGCCGACGAAGTCCGAGTTGGTGATCAACCTCAAGACCACCAAGGCTCTCGGGCTCACCATCCCCCAGGCGCTGCTGCTGCGGCCGGATAGAGTCATCGACTGATTCGGACACGACGGAGGCTCGACATGGATGAGCACGCGATTCGTGAAGTGATCGCCGAGGTGGAGCGCGGTCGACTTTCGCGTCGCCGCTTCATTCGGACGATGGTCGCAGCCGGGCTCACGACGCCGATGGCTGCGAGTCTGC
>JBKPCO010000080.1:0-17087 GCA_046727415.1 Candidatus Methylomirabilota bacterium | reverse complement strand
CGTGTAGGCAGCGTCGCAATCGGCTTGAGCGTCGGAGTTACCGCATTACGAAGGTCGGCAGTCGGCTCCCGGGAGCCACCCCGCCCGCCCCCCGGGCTGCCCCCGCCGACGCCAAGCGCTACGCGGGCAAATACAAGTATTGGCGGACGCGAGAAAGAGCATCAGTGACGTGTCGAGCCGTCTCGTTGACGATCGAGATGACCTCGGGATAGGGAAGCCGGCGCGGTCCGACGACGCCGAGGACGCCGATGACCTGGTCGCGGTAGGTGTAGGTCGACGTGATCAGCGTGCACTCGCGCATCTCGGCCACCGGATTTTCGTCGCCGATCGTCACGCTCAGCCCCTCGTCGCCGGCGAGCTGCGTCATGAGGTCCGCGAGTCGCTCCTTGTGCTCGAACGTGCGGAGCAGCTCGCGCGTCGTCTCGATGTTCCAGAACTCGGGGTGGTCGAGCATGTTGATGGCGCCGCTGACGTAGAGCGTGCGGCCTCGCAGCTGCGCGACGATCTGCTCGATGACGCCGTGCGCGCGCGTGTGGAGCGCGTCGAGGGGATCGGCGGGCGCGGTTTCTAGATCTATGACGTCCTGAACGGTGCGGCCGCTGTAGCGGCGGTTGAGCTCACGCCCGATGGTGCGCACCTCGTCGGCGCCGAGCGGCGGGTCGAGCGTCACCGCGCGGGCGGTGACCCAGCCGGCGTCGGTCACCATGACGACCAGCGCCCGATCGTCCTCGAGCCGGATGAGATCGACGCGCGCGAGCGTCGTTTTCTTGAGGGGCGGCGCGAGCAGCAGCCCCGTCAGTTTGGTGGCGCTCGACAGGTGCGATGACGTCCGCTCCATGAACCCGTCGATCCCGGAGCGCCGCGCCGGCAGCGTGTCGCCGGCCATCGCGACCTTCGCGCTCGGCGCCGGCGGAAAGGACTCGACGTAGAAGCGGTAGGCCTTGTCCGTGGGGACGCGGCCCGCGCTCGTGTGGGGCTGGACGAGATAGCCCATCTCCTCGAGGTCGGCCATCACGTTACGGAGCGTGGCCGCCGAGAGATTCGGAAAGTGGCGCTGGGCCAGGTTGCGGGATCCGACGGGCTCGGTCGAGTCGATATAGTCGCGGATCACCGAAACCAGCACGTCGCGATGACGGGCATCCATGTGCCCGAATTATAACAATTCGACGAAGAGCGCGTCAGAGAGGAGAAACCCGGCCTCGGTGAGGCGCACGCGATCGGCGACGTCGACCAGCAGCGCCTTCGCCCGCCACGCTTCGATCCGCTGCCGAAGGCCGCGGTCGCCGTCGAGCCGCGTCTCGAGCCATGTCGCCGGCACACCGTCGGCGGTCCGGAGACCGAGCAGGAGTCGCTCGGCCAGACGCTGTCGCGGCGAGAGCTCCTCGGCTGACGCGACCGGAAGCGCGCCGCTCTCGAGCAGCTGGCAATAGCGCGGCGTCGCCTTGACGTTGGCGTAGCGCACGGGTCCGACGAACCCGCAGGCGCCGGGACCGGCGGCCAGGTACTCGGCGGCGTGCCAGTAGATCTGGTTGTGACGCGAGCGGAAGCCGGGCCGCGCGTAGTTGGAGATCTCGTAGTGCTCGAGGCCGTGGGCCTTCGCCGCGCGCGCCAGGTACCAGTACTGATCGATCTGCTCCTGCTCCGCGGGGAGTCCGTCGATGCCCGCCGCTCCCCAGAGACTGCCGGCGTCGAGGGTGAGGCCGTAGGCTGACAGATGATCGGGCTGCCAGCCGAGCACGTGATCGACGTCGCGTGTCCATCCGTCGAGGTCGAGCCCGGGTAGGCCGTACATCAGATCGACGCTCAGGTTGGCGCAGCCGGCGTCCCGCGCCGCGTCGAACGCGGCGCGCGCGCCGCGCGCGTCGTGGAGCCGGCCGAGCTGCGGGAGGATCGCGTCGTCGAGGGACTGTACGCCGAGGCTCAGCCGGTTGACGCCGGCGGCGTGATAGCCCGCGAGCTTCGGCCGCGTCACGCTCTCGGGATTGCACTCGACGGTGATCTCGGCACTGGCGACGACGTCGAACCGGGCGCGGATCCGGTCGAGCACCGCCGCCAGCTCGTCCGCCTCCATGAGCGACGGCGTGCCGCCCCCGAAGAAGATCGTCGCCAGCCGGATCCGCGACGCCCACGGCAGCGCCCCAAGCAGCTCGATCTCCCGCCGCAGCGCCTCGAGGTAACGCCCCATCGACCCGTCCTCGAGCGGCGCCGTATTGAAGCTGCAGTACCCACACCGCTTCGCACAAAACGGCACATGCACATACAACCCCAGCTCATCCGCGTGTGGTGAGTTGTCGAGGAGGAGCGAGGCGAGCGGCTCAGACGCGTTGTCTTGCTGCTTGGAAAGGGTTGCCCGCGGCCCCCCGACCTCAATCACCGCGGCGGCCTAGGATATATAGTTCGCGAGCCGCCACAAGCGCAGCCAGTGGCGATCGCCATCCCATGACCAGTAGATCAGGAAGGCCTTGCCCTTGATCTTGTCCCGCTTCACGAAACCCCAGTAGCGGCTGTCCTGGGAGTTGTCGCGGTTGTCGCCCATGACGAAGTACGAGTCGGGCGGCACCAGCGTCGGCTCGCAGCCGTACGCGTAGCCGCAGTAGGAGTCCCCGCCGCGCACGCCGCCGGAATCGGCAAACTTCGTGTACGACTCCTGGAGCGGCCGGCCGTCGACGAACACTTGATGGCCGCGTACCTGCACGCGCTCGCCGGGCGTGGCGACGATGCGCTTGATGAAATCGCGCTTCTCGTCCTGCGGATACTTGAACACGATGATGTCGCCGCGCCGCGGGTCGCGGATGCCCGGCATGCGCCAGTCGACCAGCGGCAGCTCGGGCCCGTAGAGGAACTTGTTGACCAGGATGTAGTCGCCGACCAGCAGCGTGTCCATCATGGAGCCGGATGGGATCGTAAAGGCCTGGACGACGAGCGAGCGGATGACCAGGGCCAGCAGGACGGCGATGGCGATCGCCTCGGCGTACTCGCGAACGATCGACTTACGGCGCCGCTTGGGCTCGACCACCTCAGCAGGGACCGCCGGGGCGGCCTCGATCTCGATCTTCCGTTCGTCCATCGGTCAAGTCTTCAGCACGGAGAGAAACGCTTCCTGCGGAACTTCCACTTTCCCGACCTGCTTCATTCGCTTCTTGCCTTCCTTCTGACGCTCCAGGAGCTTCCGCTTGCGCGTGATGTCGCCGCCGTAGCACTTCGCGGTCACGTTCTTCCCCATCGCCTTGACCGTCTCGCGCGCGATGACGCGGCTGCCGATCGCCGCCTGGATGGCGACCTCGAAGAGCTGCCGCGGGATGACTCCGCGCAGCTTCTCCACCAGCGCCTTGCCCCGCTCATACGCCTTGTCGCGGTGCACGATGCTGGACAGCGCGTCGACCGGGTCGCCGTTCAAGAGAATATCGAGCTTCACCAGGTCGGACGGACGGAAATCCGACAGCTCGTAGTCGAACGACGCGTAGCCCTTCGAGATCGACTTGAGCCGGTCGTAGAAGTCGACGACGATCTCGGACAACGGGAAGTCAAAGCGAATGTGCACGCGCTTGCCGTGATACTCGAGCGAGCGGTGCTCGCCGCGCTTTTCCTGGGCCAGCTTGTAGATCGCGGTCATGAACTCGGTCGGGACGAAGATCGACGACTTCACGTAGGGCTCGTCCATCCGCTCGATCCGGTCCGGGCTCGGCAGCTTGGACGGATTATCGATGTCGAGCACCTCGCCGGCGGTGGTGAGCACCTTGTACTGCACGCTCGGCGCCGTCACGATCAGCGAAAGATTGAACTCACGCTCGAGCCGCTCCTGGACGATCTCCATGTGCAGCATGCCGAGGAACCCGCAGCGGAAGCCGTAGCCCAGCGCGAGCGATGTCTCGGGCTCGTAGGTGAAGGCCGGGTCGTTGAGCCGGAGCTTCTCGAGGGCGTCGCGGAGCGCCTCGTAGTCGGTGTCCTCGATCGAGTAGAGCCCCGCGAAGACCATGGGCTTGGCGTCGCGGTAGCCGGGAAACGACGACGCGGTGGGCCGGGCGGCCTCGGTGATGGTCTCACCCACCTTCGCGTCGGCGACCCGCTTGATCGACGCTGTCACGTAGCCGACCTGACCGGCCGAGAGCTCCTCGACCGGTCGCATGTCCGGGCTGAAGACGCCGACCTGCTGGACGTCGTACGCCCGGCCGTTCGACATGAGAAGGATGCGCGTGCCCGGCCGGACGCGGCCGTCGGTGAGGCGCACGTAGACGACGACACCCTGATAGGAGTCGTAGAACGAGTCGAAGACGAGGGCCTTGAGCGGCGCGTCCGGGTCACCCTTGGGCGGCGGGATGCGGGCCACGATGGCCTCGAGCACCTCGGGCACGCCGGTCCCGTGCTTGGCCGAGATGGCGAGCGCTTCACTCCCGTCGAGCTCGAGCGTTTCGGTGATCTGCTCGCGCGTGCCCTCGACATCGGCGGCGGGCAGGTCGATCTTGTTGATGACGGGAACGATGGTGAGGTTCGCATCGCTCGCGAGGTAAAAGTTCGCCAGCGTCTGCGCCTCGATGCCCTGGGCGGCGTCGATGATGAGGATGGCGCCCTCGCACGCCGCCAGCGCCCGCGACACCTCGTACGAGAAATCGACGTGGCCGGGCGTGTCGATGAGGTTCAGCGTGTACTCTTGGCCGTCGCGCGCGCGGTACATGAGGCGCACGGTATGCGCCTTGATCGTGATGCCTCGCTCGCGCTCGAGGTCCATCGAGTCGAGCACCTGATCGACCGCCTTCTTCGCATCCATCGTGCCGGTGAGCGCTAACAGCCGGTCGGCGAGCGTCGACTTGCCGTGATCGATGTGGGCGACGATCGAGAAATTGCGGATGCGACCCAGGGCCATCGGCTCATGTTAACACGCCGCGTCGCCGTGGCCCGGGCCCGGCGGCGGCGCGGTTTTTCGCGTCAGCGGGTGAGCGTCGCTCGGTCGGGGACGACTGCGCCGGACTCGAGCGCGACTTCGGGTCCGACGTTCGCGTGGGCGCCAATCCGGGCGTCCGCGCCGACCACACAATCCTGAAGCACGGCTCCGGCCCCGACGTCGACGCGCTCCCACAGAATGGCGCCCTTCACGCAGGCGTCGGCGCCGATACGCGCGCCGTCGCCGACCACCGCGCCGGGGCCGACGCGGCAGCGCGGCCCGAGCGTGGCGCCGGCACCGATCACCGAAGGCGCGATGATCTGGGCGTCGGGCGCGATGGAGCCGCCGGCGGCCAGCCAGCTCCCGTCGCGCGGCTGCCCCGCCGCAGTGAGCGGCATGGCCGCGCGCCCCTGCAGCATGTCGATCTGGGCAGCGCGGTAGGCTGCCGGATTGCCGATGTCGCGCCAGTACGCCGTCCCGCACCAGCCGTAGCACGGGACGCCCTCGGCGATGAGGACGGGAAAGAACTCGCGCTCGATCGAGCTCGCGCGCTCGAGCGGGATGCGCTGGAGCAGTGGGGCGTCGATGAGATAGATACCCGCGTTGATCGTGTTGGTAGTGATCTTCTCGTCGGCGGTCGGCTTCTCGCGAAACGCGCGCAGCCGTCCGTCGTGGGCGGTTTCGACCAGGCCGTACTGGCGCGGGTCCGGGACCGGCTGCAGATAGATGGTCGTGCGCGAGCCGCGCAGCTCATGAAACTTTCGCATCGCGGTCAAGTCGGCGTCGGTCAGGATGTCGCCGTTCAGGACGAACACCGTGCCCGCCAGGAGGTCGGCAGCGTTGCGGACGCCGCCCCCAGTGCCGAGCGGCTGCTGCTCGACGACATACCGGAGGCGGACACCGAATGCGCCGCCGTCGCCCAGCGCGGCGCGCACGTCGTCGACGCGGTACGAGCACGCCAGGATGACGTCGGACACGCCGTGCGCCCGGAGCAGTGCCAGCTGGTATGCGAGGAAGGGCCGGTTCAGGAGCGGCACCACGGGTTTCGCCCGCGCGAGCGTCAGGGGGTGCAAGCGGGTGCCCTGGCCGCCGGCCAGGATCACCGCCTGCAGGGCTTGGCGGTCGGCCACTACCTACTGGGCGTCCAGGGCTCGGCCTCGCTGATCAGCATCACCGGGATGTCGTCCCGGATGGGGTAGGCCTTGCGGCAGGCGGGACAGATGATCCGGGTCTCTTCGAAGAGAAGATCGCCCTTGCACGCCGGGCACGCGAGGATGGCCTTGAGTTCCTGGTCGATCATACTCGGAGCTCCTTCCGGAACCACTGGACGGTTTGCGTGAGACCCTCGTCGAGTGCTGTGCGCGCGCTCCACCCGAGGAGCGTCTTGGCGCGGGTCGCGTCGAGAACACTGCGCCGCTGCTCGCCGGGTTTCGCCGCGGCGTGCTCGGCGGCGCGATCTACGCCGGCCAAGCGCGCCAGGCGCCGGTGCAGCTCGTTGACCGTCGTCTCGGCGCCTGTGCCGATATTCGCGACGCCGGCCGCGTCCGGGAGCGTCACCCCGCGGGCGACCGCGTCGGCAACATCCCCGACGTAGACGTAGTCGCGCGTTTGCTCCCCGTCGCCGTTGACGATGCACGGTTCGCCGGCGAGAAGTCGCGACGTGAAGATGGCGATGACGCCGGCCTCGCCCGCCGGGTCCTGGCGCGGGCCATAGATGTTCGCCAGGCGCAAGGTCAGCGCGCGGCCGCCCGTCATTCCGGCCCAGTATTCGAGATATCGCTCAGCGGTGATCTTCGACACTCCGTAGGGCGACGCGGGTCGCAGCGGATGATCCTCGGGAGTCGGCAGGACATCGGTGTCCCCATAGCCAGCCCCTCCGGTCGAAGTGTACAAGACCTGTCGAACCGCCGCGCGTCGGCACGCCTCGAGGAGCGCGATCGAGCCCAAGACGTTGACACTCGCGTCGAAGATCGGGTCCGCGACCGACCGGGGAACCGCGGCTTGGGCGGCCACGTGGACGACGACCTCGGGCCGTGCAGTCGCCAAGACCGCTTCGAGCCGAGCGTCGCGAAGATCGCGGACGTGAAGTCGCGCCTCGGGATGCACGCGGTCGCGCCGTCCCGTCGTCAGGTTGTCGAGGACGTCCACCGCATGCCCGTCCGCGATCAGTCGATCTACGATGTGCGAACCGATGAAGCCGGCGCCGCCGGTGACGAAGATCCTCAAGAGCCGAGCTTCTTCCGAAACCAGTCGACGGTCAGCCGTAGCCCTTCGTCGGTGTCCACGCGCGGCTCCCACCCGAGCAGCGCGCGGGCCCGCCCGATATCGGGCTGGCGGACCTTCGGGTCGTCGACCGGCAGCGGGCGGAACACAATCTCGCTACGGGACGCCGTGAGGCGGATGATTCGCTTGGCCAGCTCCAGCAGGGTCATCTCGTGGGGATTTCCGATGTTGACCGGGTCGTTCACCGGCGCCTGCATGAGCCGCCAGAGACCATCGATGAGATCACTGATGTACTGGAACGAGCGCGTCTGAGCGCCGTCGCCGAAGACGGTGATGGGAGCGCCGGTCAGTGCCTGACTCATGAACGCGGGGATGGCGCGGCCGTCGTTGAGCCGCATGCGCGGACCGAAGGTGTTGAAGATCCTCACGATGCGAGTGTCGATCCCGTGGGTACGGTGGTACGCCATGGTCATCGCCTCGCCGAACCGCTTGGCCTCGTCATAGACTCCGCGCGGGCCCACCGGATTGACATGGCCCCAGTAGTCCTCGCGCTGTGGGTGCACGAGCGGGTCGCCGTAGACTTCCGAAGTCGAGGCGAGCAGGAAGCGTGCGCCCTTCGCTTTGGCCACGCCCAGTGCGTTATGCGTACCGAGTGCGCCGACTTTCAGGGTCTGAATGGGCAGCTCGAGGTAGTCGAGGGGCGATGCCGGGCTGGCGAAGTGAAGCACCCAGTCGAGATGCCCGTCGAGGCGGATGTACTCGGTTACGTCGTGCTCGGTGAGCGTGAAACCGCGGCGGGAGATGAAGTCGGAGAGGTTCTCTCTCGACCCGGTGACGAAATCGTCCATGCAGACGACGTCCCAGCCCTTACCGAGGAAATAGTCGCAAAGATGCGAGCCGATGAATCCTGCGCCACCCGTCACCAGGATGCGCATTCTTCGATATCCTACGGTTGGCGCACAGGCTTGCGCCCGATCGAGTAGTACTCGAAGCCCAGCCGCCGCATCCGCTCCGCTTCCCAGAGGTTCCGGCCATCGAAGACAGTCGGGCGCCGCATCACCGTCCGGAGTCTCTCGAGATTCAAGAACTTGAACTCGTTCCACTCCGTAATGAGCGCGACCCCATCGGCTCCCGTCGCCGCCGCGTAGGGCGAGTCGGCATACTCGACGACCGTCGGCAGCACCTTCCGGGCATTTGTCATAGCGACCGGGTCGTAGGCGCAGACCGTCGCGCCCGCCTCGACAAGCCGCGTCACCACCTCGACGGATTTTGCTTCGCGCATATCGTCGGTGTTGGGCTTGAACGCCAGACCGAGTATCGCGATCCGGCGTGTGTGGATTGGCGTCAGGGCGCGCTCAATCATCGACACGAAGTGCGCGGAGCGCCCCGCGTTGATGTCGACGACCGAGCGCAGAAGATCGAAGCGATAGCCGAGGGTCGCAGAGGTATGTACCAGCGAATCCGTGTCCTTGGGGAAGCAACTGCCTCCGTATCCAAGGCCGGCCTGCAGGAAGGCGGCACCGATCCGCGCGTCGAGGCCCATGCCCTTCATGACCTGTGTGACATCGGCCCCCGCGAGCTCACAGATGTTAGCGATGGCGTTGATGAAGGAGATTTTGGTCGCGAGAAACGCGTTCGACGCGTACTTGATCATCTCGGCTGACGGGACGTCGGTGATGATCATCGGGCGCTCGAGAGGCGCGTAGAGCTCCAGCAGGGTCATGGCGACCTGCTGCGTCGGAGCGCCGATCACGATTCGATCCGGCCTGAGGGTGTCCTCGATCGCGGAGCCTTCGCGGAGGAATTCTGGATTCGACACGACATCGAAGGGCACCGGCTGGCGTTGATGACGCTCGATGACCTCCCGAACGAACTCGCCGGTCCCCACCGGCACCGTGGACTTGTTGACGACGACCGTATACCGCTCCAGCGCCCGTCCGATCTCTTGCGCGACGGCTTCGACGGCGCTGAGATCGGCCTGGCCATCGATCTTTGGTGGAGTGCCGACCGCGATGAAAACAATCACGGATTTCCGGACAGCGCCTGCCAGGTCGGTCGTGAACGACAGACGGCCGTCACCCATGTTGCGCGCGACCATTTCCTCGAGGCCGGGCTCGTAGATGGGGAGGTGACCGGCGCGCAGCGCGTCGATCTTGTCAACCAGGTTGTCCACGCAGATGACCTCGTTGCCGAGGTCGGCGAAGACGGCACCAGTCACAAGGCCAACGTAACCGGCGCCCACGACGCAAATGTTCATGGGTCTGTCATCATATCAGACGTCGGCCGACGGGTTGCCGCGCTATCGCGACACTTCGCTTCGACAAGCGACCGAGCGATTTACGGAATCAGGCCAGCGGCTCTTCCCGGCGCGTCATTCGCCGGTCAGCGCCAGCAGGGTGTGCAGGAGCGCGTTCGCGCCGCGCTCGATGGCCGCCGGGTCGCTCGTCTCGTCGACCCGGTGGCTCTTGCCGCCCTGCGACGGAATGAAGATCATCCCGGCGTCCCCGATACGGGCCAGGTTCTGCGCGTCGTGGCCGGCCGCCGAGTAGAGGCGACGCGTGGCGAGGCCGAGCTTGGCGCACGCCGTCTCGATCGTCGCCTGCACCCGGGCTGAGCACTGCGCCGGCGTCGTTGCCGAGATCGGGTGCAGCTCCACCGCCAGGCGATGGGCGCCGGCTACGTCCTGAGCGAGCGCGGCGCATTCCTTGGCCAGGCGCTCGAGCACCGCCGGGTCGGGGTCGCGCATCTCGTGGAGGAGCTCGGCGCGGCCCGGGACGATATTGGACGCGCCCGGATGCACGCGGACGACGCCGATGTTGGTGACGCTCACGCTGCTTCCGCGGCTGACGACGTGCTCGCGCGCTCGCAGGGCGTAGTCGGCGCCGGCCAGAAACGCGTCGCGCCGCCGCTCCATTGGCGTCGTGCCGGCGTGATCGGCCTGCCCCACGAAGACGACGCGTGACCGCCGTACGCCGACGATCGCCTCGACGACGCCGATCGGAATGCCGGCTTCCTCGAGTCGCGGACCCTGCTCGATGTGGAGCTCGACGTACGACGCCACCGCGCGCGCGGGCGTGCGCGCGTCGGCCGCGCGGTGGGCGTCGAACCCCGCGCGCGCCATGGCGTCCACGAGCCGCGTGCCGTCCGGGGCCGCCATCTCGTCGACGCTGCCCTCGAGCAGGCCGCAGAAGGCCCGGGAGCCGAAGAGGCTTCCGTAGCGGCCTTCCTCGTCGCTCCACGCCGCCACCGCCAGCGGTTTCGCGTGCGGCGTCTTCGTCTCGTGGATCACCTCAAGGCACTCGAGGCCCGCCAGGACGCCGAGCGCGCCGTCGAGCACGCCGCCCTCGGGCACGGTGTCGATGTGCGAGCCGGTGAGGACCACCGGAGTTTCCGGAGACAGGGCCCGCACGCCGAGTGCGCCGAAGGTGTTGCCCGCCGGATCGACCCATGTTGTGAGCCCGGCCGCGCGCATTTCCCCAAGCAGCCACGCACGCGCTTCCTCGTGGGGTGGCGACCAGCACGAGCGGGTGACTCCCCCACCGTGCAGAGCGCCGAATCGAGCGAGCGCGTTGATCCGCGAGGTGAGCCTCGGCAGGGAGATGGCGATCACAGGAAGGCAGTATAAGCCTTGACTTCCCCGGCGAAGGATTCGAGAATGAACCACGGTTCAGTTCTCGCCGTCGGCCTACCTCAGGAGGGGAAATGGATCTCTCGCTGACGCCCGACCAGGAGACTTTCCGGGCGACCGTCCGCGCGTGGCTCTCGCAGAACATCCCGCGCGACTGGAAGCCGATCGGCAGCTCCGAGATTCCGCGCAAGGAGCAGTACGAGCTCCTCCGAGGTTGGCAGCGCTCGCTGTTCGAGGCCGGCTTCATCGGGCTCACCTGGCCCAAGGAATACGGCGGCGGCGGTCTCACTTTCATGGAGGAGCTGATCCTCCAGCAAGAGATGGCGGTCGCGAAGGCGCCGACCATTCTCAACGTGCTCGGTGTGGGCATGGCAGGCCCCACGATCATCGCGTGGGGGACCGAGGAGCAGAAGAAGCGCTATCCAGCCAAGATCCTCTCGTGCGAAGAGGTGTGGTGCCAGGGCTACTCGGAGCCCAACTCGGGCTCCGACCTAGCGTCGCTGCAGACGCGCGCCGTCAAGGACGGCGATCACTACGTCATCAACGGTCAGAAGGTGTGGACATCGTTCGCTCACGTCTCCGACTACATGATGCTGCTGGCGCGGACCGACCCCAACGTTCCCAAGCACAAGGGCATCACCTACTTCCTGCTGGACATGAAGCTGCCCGGCGTGACCGTGAAACCCCTCCGGCAGCTCACCGGCGAGGCGGAGTTCAACGAGGTCTTCTTCGACAACGTCCGCGTGCACGAGTCGCAGGTGCTGGGCGGCGTCAACAACGGCTGGGCGGTCGGGCTCACCACCCTGATGTACGAGCGGCTCACGCTCGGCTTCGGCCTCCAGGTGCGGCTGCGCATCGCGCTCGACAGCCTGATCGATCTGGCCAAGCGCATGGAGAAGAGCGGCCGGGTCCTCACGAAAGACCCAGTCATGCGCCAGAAGCTGGCTCAGCTCTGGATCGACACGGAGTGCCTCAAGTACACCGGCGCGCGCGCCATCACCAAGCTGCTGCGCGGCGAGATGCCCGGGCCCGAGGCGTCGACCGGAAAGATGGCGTGGGTCGACACGCATCAGAAGCTGCAAGAGCTGGCGATGGAGATCGAGGGGCCGTACTCGCAGCTCGTGAAGGGCTCGGACTGGGCGGTCGAGAGCGGTGTCTGGCCGCATTCGTTCCTCAGATCGCGCGCCAACTCGATCGAGGGCGGGACGACCGAGATCCAGAAGAACATCATCGCCGAGCGGCTGCTCGGCCTGCCGAAGGATTAACCTCCTGCCGAGGACCTGACCCATGGATTTCGGCTTCAGCCAGGAACAGGAGCTACTGCGCGCGACCGCCCGGAAGTTCCTCGAGAACGAGTGCACGTCAGGGTTCGTGCGGGCGCGCATGGAAGAGCCGGCGGGGGTGACCGACGACTTCTGGGCCAAGCTCGCCGAGCAGGGATGGCTCGGGCTCATCTACCCCGAGGAGCACGGCGGCTCGGCGCTCGGCTTCGTCGACCTCACGGTGCTGATGGAAGAGATGGGCCGGGTCGTGATGCCCGGTCCGTTCTTCTCAACGGTCTTGCTCGGCGGCCTGGCGATTCGCGAGGCGGGCTCGGCGGCGCAGAAGAAGGAATGGCTCACGCGCATCGCGGCGGGCCGCGCCAAGACCACGCTCGCGTGGACCGAGCCGAGCGCTCGCTGGGACGCCGCCGGGGTCACGTGCGCGGCCCGCGAACCGAAGGACGGGTTCATCCTGAACGGCACGAAGCTCTTCGTGCTCGATGCGCACCTGGCCGACGTGCTCGTGGTGGTGGCGCGCACGAGCGAGGGCCGCACGCCCGAGGAGGGGACCAGCCTCCTCCTGGTGCCGAAGGGCACACGCGGCGTCGAGGTGAAACTTCTGCCGACGATGGACCAGACCCGCAAGCTCTGCGAGGTGTCCTTCAAGGACGCGGCTGTGCCCGCCGACGCGCTGATGGGCGCCAAGGGCGGCGCGTGGCCGGCGCTCTCGCGGGTGGTGGAGCGAGCCACGGTCGCGCTCTGCGCCGAGATGTGTGGGGGCGCCCAGCGCGTGCTCGACATGACCACCGATTACGCGAAGATCCGCATCGCCTTCGGCAAGCCCATCGGCACCTACCAGGGCGTGAAGCACAAGGCCGCCGACATGCTGGTGGACGTCGAAAACGCGAAGTCGCTGACGTATTACGCCGCGTGGGCGGTCGACGAGAACGCGCCGGAAGCGGCGCTAGCCGCCTCGATGGCCAAGGCGTATGTCACCGACGCGTACCGCAAGGTGGCCGGCGCCGGCATCCAACTCCACGGCGGCATCGGCTTCACGTGGGAGCACGACCTGCACCTCTACTTCAAGCGCGCCAAGTCGTCGGAGTTCACCTTCGGCGACGCGACGTACCATCGCGAGCGGGTCGCGCAGCTGATCAATTTGTGACCGACGCACCCCGCGCGCCGGCCGAGCCGAAGCCGGCGGCGTCTGTCCTGCTGGTGCGCGATGCTCCTGCCGGCGCGCGCGAGCCGCTCGAGGTGTACATGATCCGGCGCAACCGAGGGATGAAGTTCCTCGGCGGCTACTACGCGTTTCCCGGCGGTAAGGTGGATCCGGCCGATGCCTCGGCGGCGGCGCTCGCGCGCTGCTGTGGAGTCCAGGCCACTGACGCCGAGGCGCTCGTTCAGGGGCTCGAGGGTCCGCCGGCCCTGGCGTTTTGGGTCACGGCGGTGCGCGAGCTCCTGGAGGAAAGCGGCATCCTCCTCGCGTGCGACGAGAGCGGGCACGCGCTCGATCCGTCGGCGCCGCGTGTGCGCGAGGGGATCGAGCGCTGTCGCGCCGCCCTCATGGCCGGCGAGGCCTCGCTCGACTCGCTGATCACTCGGGAAGGCTGGTACTGCGACCTGCGGCCCCTCAGATACCTCTCGCACTTCACCACGCCGACGTCCAGCCCCATCCGGTTCGCAGCGCGATTCTTTCTCGGACCGATGCCGCGCGGCCAGGAGCCGCGGCTCTTCACCGAGGAGACGTCCGAGGGATTCTGGATCGCTCCGGGCGAGGGCTACCGGCGCTTCCTGTCGGGCGACATGAAGATGGCGGAGCCGGCGGAGTATGGGCTCGCCTATCTGTCGCAGTTCGCCTCGCTCGCCGAGCTACTGGCCGCCCACGACGACCGCCGACACAAATTCCAAGGGATCGCGCATCGGATGGACGTCGCTTGGTCGAGCTTCGACTGGAAGCAGAATCGGTTTCCAGGCTGAATCAGGTGTCCTTGAGCGCCCAAGATCCGCTCAACTCGATCGTGGGCTCCGTCCATCACGACCTGGTCTCTGTCCGATCAGTAGAAGACCAAGGTCCTATAGACCGCCTGCGTGGCGGACTGAGATGGTCTGGCCATCGTGAGCAAGCCCGAGGTGAGCCCCAAAGGTCCTGAACGGTGCCATCGCTACAGAGCACGAGCCCCGCGGCTCGGCCAGCGGCCGACGGGTACGACACCCTAAACCCATGCAGGAGGAACGAGATGACCCGGAGAGTCTCGTCAGTGTGGAGCGCATTCCTCGTCGCTGTGCTGATGATCGCTATCCCAGTGGTCTATGCGCAGGCCCCGAGTGAGTTCGCGACGGAGCCTGACAAGGGCATGGCCAATGCCCACGAGTCGTTTGTCAAAGGTGACATGAACAAGGCGGCCGAGCACCTCAAGAAGGCGGCAGCCTACGTGCACAAGGAGGCAGCCAAGGTCGGCAAGGACTCCAAGGAAGGCGTGATGAAGGCCGGCGACCAGTTGAGCAAGCTGGGAGACGAGGTCAAGAAGGGCTCGGTTAAGTCGGCTGACCAGCTGAAGAAGACCTTCGCCCAGGTCGACCACTCGCTGGCCAAGGCCTGGCACGCGACCGCGGAGCAGAGCCAGAAGTCGGGCAAGGATGCGAGCGACGCGCTCAAGAAGGCGGGGGCGGGCCTGGAGGGCGCGGCCAAGTGGTCCGGCACCAAATTGCAGGACGGCACGCAGGCCTCCGTCGACGGTCTCAAGAAGGCCGGCAAGGTCAGCACCAACGAGGTCGGGAAGGTCTTCAAGAGCCTCGGCGACGGCATCGCCGACGTGGGCCAAAAGCTGAGCAGCTGAACGTCGTCCCGACAACTCAGGAACCGGATGGATTAGGAGCGAAGGTCAGAGCTCTCCGCTAGGAGGACTGTCCTGCGGCGCCATGCTCGCTCATTCCGCGCTTCACTCAATCACGCTCCGGTTCGTCCTTATCGGAGCGTGCCTCGTTGTCTTTGCAGGTTGCGCGACCACCACCCCGCTGCCGCCGACTGAGGCCCGACACTACGCCGCCGCAAAGCAACTGCACGAGGCTCGCGCGACTCGAAAATCCGCCGAACAACGCGCCGCCCATTATCTCGAGGCGGCCGACACTGCCGGGCCGCTGCACGGCGAGGGTGCGGAGGCGCAAGCGGTGCGCAAGATTTATAACACCGCCGTGGCAGAGCTCACAGTCCTGCTGCGCTCTGCGGACGATGGCCGCCTGTGGAATCGTCCGCTCATGCTCACGGCGGGCGGAGTCACCTACCGAGTGCGCTTCGCGCCCGCCTCCCGCCCCGACGGCATCTGGGCGCCAGGGTTTTTTGACTTCTTCCGCACGCCGGGGCAGGTCGACGAGAAGCGCCTTCGCGTGCAGGTTCGGGATTCCGGGTTTGGGGGGGTGCTGGTCGGTGTGCACAAGCCGGCAGATCCAGAAAAATCCTTCCTGCCGACGGTGGGGGTCGCAGCGCCGGTCACCGCGGTGCTCGATTTCAACGGATCCGCTGCCGGGGAGCAGCCGGCGCGCGACGTGGTCCTTTCGCTGCACGATCCGACCCTCCGCGAAACCGTTCAGATCGCTGGCTCGACGCGCCCGCTGGCGGCGGATTTCACCGCACCACTGGCCCATTATCCGAGCCCCCTCTTCCTCGGGCTCATGGAGATGCTGCGCGTAGATCGCTACTACCGAAGGGCCGGTCTGGCCATGTGGCAGCCTTATGACCCCGAGCGGATCCCGGTCGTTCTGGTCCACGGGCTCATGTCGGATCCAGGGATGTGGCCCGACTTGATCGACGCCGTCGAGTCGGATCCACTTTTGCGCGGGCGCTTCTAGTTCTGGACCTTCGGCTATCCGACCGGCGATCCCATCTCCATCTCCGCGCTGCAGTTCCGCGAAAGCCTGGCGGGAGTCTATCGACTTTATCCTCGGACCAAGGACATGGTGCTGGTCGCCCATAGCCTCGGCGGACTGCTCTCGAAGATGCAGACGATCACCACTGGCCGCGCGGTTTGGGATGGGCTCTTCGGGCCCGAGGCCGACCACC
This sequence comes from Candidatus Methylomirabilota bacterium, assembly GCA_046727415.1. Taxonomy (GTDB): domain Bacteria; phylum Methylomirabilota; class Methylomirabilia; order Rokubacteriales; family CSP1-6; genus AR31. The sequence continues at coordinate 1,035 of JBKPCO010000080.1, read as the reverse complement.
TCTACGCCAAGGTTCCATCCGATGACATGGTGAAGCAGGCGCTCATTTTCGACGCCAACCCGCGGGTCAAGCGTGTCGTATTCATCTGCGTGCCCCATCGCGGAAGCCCGTTGGCCACCGGTGTCATCGGGGCCATTGTGCTCAGTCTGATCCATCTACCGCCGGCGGTCGTGGATGATGTTCGGGCGCAGGTTGGCCACGCCCTTGCCGTCGCGGCGGGCCGGAAGGGATTCGTCTTCCCGCCCAGCGTCCACGGGCTTTCGCCCGACTCGCCTCTTCTTCTCCATGCGCTCGACACGCGCTCAATCGAGGTGCCGCACCACTCGATCATCGGAGACCGCGGCAGAGGCGATACGCCGAACAGTTCACGATACCGGTGCGCCATGGCGAATGAGAGGCGCTGGACCGCCAAAGCGCTTGGCCATGGTCTTCCCCGCCACGCGGACGTACGTCGACCGGCTCACGGGCGAGCATCTGCCGTGTCTGTGGACGCCAACCGCGTTGCCGCAATCGACGCCTGACCGCCGTCCCGGGGGCCTTCGGCGGCGAGGCCTGTTCGCTCGAGCCTGCAATGGTCCGGCGTTTCGGTCAAGTGGCTCTCGGCGCTCCCTTGACGGGCCTGTTGTCCGCGCTGTACCTAGGGGGCGTGACACACGATCAGGTGCGTTTATGTCGCCGACGCTCTTGCGGCGGTAGCGCTCCTGGAACCTTCGTCCCGGGGTGCTGTGGACGATGTCGAGCATATCCTGATACCAGCAAACCCCGGGCCCGCGTGAGCCAGTCGGACCATCCCAGGCACGGCTGATGCGCTCTATTGTCTGCTTGACATGAACGCACCCGAGCGGCGGCTTTCGCGCGTCAAGGAAGGCCTGCCGTACCCCCGCGGCGCCACCTGGGACGGGAAGGGGGTCAATTTCGCGCTGTTCTCGGCCCATGCGACCAAGGTGGAGGTCTGCCTCTTCGACCATGAGGGAAAAGAAAAAGAGCGGATCGAGTTGCCGGAGTACCGCGACGAGACCTGGCACGGCTACGTGC
>JBKPCO010000079.1:0-27424 GCA_046727415.1 Candidatus Methylomirabilota bacterium | reverse complement strand
GCCAGGAACCGTCGCCCCGCATGGCAACGCCCGCGCCGGCCGTGCAGCCGCAACCGTCGCCCCGAGTCGCGGCAGCACCCGCCGCAGCCGCAGCCCCGGCCCAACCAGCGACGCCGCCACCGGTGATCCTCGGAGGACTATCGGGCGGCTCACCCGCGGGGCGAGCGGGGTCGGGCGCCGAGCAGGGCGAAGCCTCGCAGGCGGGCGAGCAGGCCGGGCAAGACGAGGCGGCGCAGTGGTGGGTGTCGGCGTGGGCCCGCTGGACGAGCTGGAAGGGCACGCTCTCGTTCGCCGACGCCGTCAAGGAAGAGCTCGGCAAGTACAACTACGTCCTCAGCGTTCCCCTCCAGAAGAGCACGGACTACGAGGAAGGACTGCTCGCGTACGGCTATTCGATCCTGATCGATTATATCGAGCACCTGCACGCCGGCTTCGTGAACAAGGCTCTGAACAGCCTCAAGACGTTCCAGCCCGGACAGCCCGGCCAGGCCAGAACCGTGGGCGCGCATCTCTACAACGTGCTGGTGACCGAGGGCAAGCTCAACGAGCATTATCCGGAGTTCGTCAAAACCGTCATGCTCGCAGCCGTGCCGGAGCCGGGACTGTGGACGCACGCCCGGATCCTCGAGTCGACCACCGAGACTCGGATCTTCACGCACCCGAGCAATCGCATCGGCGATCCCGAGCACAACTCGCAGCGGCTGACACAGGAGCGTCAGCGCTTCGCCGATCACCGGTTCCCCATCGTGGTGTCACCGCTGACGACGCGCTTCTTCGCCATCGCCGCCGACCTGCGCGAGCCGCGATCGATCGACGTGAAGCTGCTCGACGGTCGGAACGACTCCGACCAGGCGTGGCTCATGACTATGCCGCCGGTCGGACGGACCGAGCTCAAGGCGGAGATGCTGCGGCTCTTCCCGGAGGGGACGTCGGTGCCGGGGCTGGGTCGCGACTACGCGACGCTGTGGATCGCGGTGTTCAATGCGGATCCGCAGACCGAGAAGAAGTACGACCTGACGCTGAGCCTCAAGCAGTCGTCCAAGCAGTCGGCGGGAACCTTCCGCTCGGCCCGAAGCGCTTAGGTCTCAGGACTTCGCGGGATCGGGCGCCTTCGGCTGCTCCATGGGCCGCGAGTCTTTCGCCGGCTCGCCGGCGTTGCCCCGCTCGAACGGACTCCGGCGTGGGGTGATTCCGAGCTTGGCGGCGATCTGGCTCATCGCCTGGGCGATCTCGTCCTTCTCGAGCCGGAGAAGATGGTTCTCCCGCTTGAGGTCCTCGACTTCCTTGTGGAGCTTTTCGGCTTCCTTCTGCGCGGCGCTGGCCCGTTCGCCCGCCTGATGATCGCCCGACATCAGGTCCGGCAAGAGAACGAAAATCTGGCGCGTCTCTTCGATCCACTTCGTGATCCGTGCTCGCGCTTCAGCAGCGGATGTTGGGTCCATGACCATCCTCGCCTGCTCGGTGGCGCGCTCCGTCTCCGACGTCGTGGCCGGCAGGGCGACGGTTGCCCGCCGGCAGTCAGTGCAACAACTTGTAGATTATCAGCGTAGCATCCGCGTTCGTTAATTCGCAAACCACGCCTGCCGGGGGTGATCAGCCAGGATTGGCCCTTGAAATCAGCCGCTTGGGCGGGTGTCAGGGCGTGGCGAGCAGAGCCTCGATGAAGCGGCGTCCGGCCGGGCTATCCCAGGGCCTGGGCCCCGTCGCCCGTCCGACCAGCCGGCCCTGGCGGTCGATGATGTAGAGCGTTGGTGGGCCCCACACCCCGTAGACCTTCCCCGTCACATCGCCACTCTGGTCGATCAGCACGGGCGCGGTGTAGCCCCGGTCCTTCACCGTCTGCCGGACACGCTCAGGGTCCTCCTGGAAGTCGATGAGAAGGACCTCAAACCCCTTGCCGCGATATTCCTGGTAGAGCTTCTGGACGGGAGGCAACTCCTCCCGACAGGTCGGTCACCACGTGGCCCAGAAGAACAGCATCACGACCTTGCCGCGAAGATCGGCGAGCGCGACGGTCTTCCCGGCGAGGTCCGGCAGCGCGAAGGCCGGCGCTGGCTTGGGCGGCTCGTAGGGCTGCACCTGTACGCTGGCGAAGTCGGGCAACGCCGCCGCCAGCGGAGAGAGCGCGGTCGAAGCGACCAGCGCTACGGCCATCAGGGCGATCTTGAGTGACGGGCTCATGGGAGAAGCGTACCTCAGCCGCCAAGCGGCGCGCTACACGCTCCGGCGGATCGCCTGGATGACCCGTGCCGGCGTGATCGGCTGGTCGGTGAGCATCACGCCCAGCGGGGCCAGCGCGTCGTTGACCGCGTTGAGGATCGCCGCGGGCGCGCCCGTCGCGCCCGCCTCGCCGGCGCCCTTGAAGCCGCCCGCGATGCCGGGGGCCGGCGTCTCGATGTGGTGCGTCTCGATCGGCGGCACGTCGTGGGCGGTCGGCACCGCGTAATCCATCAACGTGGTTGAGAGAAGCTGCCCGGCGTCGTCGTAGACGCAGTGCTCGCAGAGCGCGCCGCCGAGCCCCTGAGCGACCCCGCCGGCGATCTGGCCCTCCACGAGCGCCGGGTTGACGATCCGCCCGCAGTCATCGACGGCGACGTAACGCAGCACGCGTACCTTCCCCGTCTCGATGTCGACGTCGACGACCGCAAGGTGCGCCCCGTTGGTGAAGGTCCACGCTGCGGGATTGGTGTAGTGCACGGTCGCCTCGAGGCTCGGCTCGACGCCGCGCAGCTCGTTCGAGCGGAAGTGAACCGTGCGGGCTAGGTCGGCGAAGCTCAGACCTCGCTCGGGGCTTCCGCGGATCAGCGCGCGGCCCTCGACGAGCTCGACATCGCCGGGATGCGCCTCGAGGAGCGCCGCCGCGATCGTCCGGATTCGCTCGCCGAGGGCGCGCGCGGCGAGCAGAGTGGCGCTTCCGCCGATCGGCATCCCGCGGCTCGCCCACGTGCCGCCGCCGTACGGCACCATGCTCGTGTCGCCCGAGCGCACGGCGACGCAATCGAGCGGCACGTCGAGCTCGGCCGCGATGATCTGCGCCAGCGCCGTGTGGGTGCCCTGGCCCTGCTCGGTGACGCCGACCAGCGCGGTGACGCCGCCGCCGGGCTCCAGGCGGACGGTCGTCCCCTCCTGGCCGGAGATCGGCGCGCCACCTACGCCGTAGAACTGCGCACCCGGGCCGGTCAGCTCCACGAAGCACGCGAGCCCGATCCCGACGTGCCGCCCCTCGCGGCGCGCGGCCGCCTGCTCACGCCGGAGACGGTCGTACGCCGCGGCCTCCAGGAGCCGCGCGAGCGCGGCGTGATAGCTGCCGCTGTCGTAGACGTTGCCGGAGGCGGTCGTGTACGGGAATTCCTCGGGGCGCACGAGATTGCGGCGGCGAAGCTCGGCCGGATCGATCCCGAGATCGCGGGCGATGAGCTCGACCATGCTCTCGGTGACGGCGGCGGCGATCGGATGCCCCACCGCGCGGTACTGCGAGGTGATGGCCTTGTTCTGCGCGACGACGCGCAGGGCGGCGTCATAGTGCCGCACGCGATAGGGGCCGGGCAGGAGGCGCAGCACCTGGCCCCCCTCCACCACGCTCGAGCGCGGATAGGCCGAGTAGGGGCCGACTGCCGCCTCGATCGAGGCGCGCATCGCCGCCACGACGCCGTCGCGGTCCGCGGCGACATCGATGCGGATGGTCTGCTCGCGGGCGTGGATGTCCGACAGGAAAGATTCGCGTCGGGCGGCGACGAACTTCACGGGGCGCCCCAGCGTCAGCGCCATCGCGCAGGCCGCCATGTCGTCCTGGTAGACGTGGATCTTGATCCCGAAGCTACCGCCGACGTCGGGCGCGACGACGCGCAGGCGGTGCTCCGGAAGGCCGAAAAGCTCGGCGAGGACCGCCTGCATCATGTGCGGCACCTGGGTGGAGATCCACACCGTGAGCGCGCGCGTCGCTGGCTCGTAGTCGGCGACGAGGCCGCGCGGCTCGAGCGGCACGCCGGTGTGCCGCCCGGTCGTGAACGTGCGCGTCCAGACTCGATGGGCGGCGGCGAAGGCGCCGTCGGGGTCGCCCGCGGCGATCCGCGTCTCGTAGAGCAGATTGTCGCCGAGCTCCGGGTGGATCAGTGGCGCGCCCGGGGCGAGCGCCGCGGCCGGGGTGAGCAGGGGCGGCAGCGCCTCGTACTCGACGTCGACGAGGGCGGCGGCGTCCTCCGCGGCGGCGCGGCTCTCGGCGGCCAGCGCGACGATCGGCTCGCCGACGTACCGCACGCGCTCCAGCGCGAGCGGGAGCATGGCGCCGGTCTTCATGCCCTTGTAGTGGAGCAGCACGCCGCGGTAAGGCTTGCAGAGGCGCGCGGTGTCCTCGCCGGTGAGCAATCCGATGACGCCGGGCGCGCGCTGCGCGCTGTCGAGCCCCACGCGCGTCAGGCGCGCGTGGGCGTGCGCGCTGCGCACGAACGCGACGTGGACCATGCGCGGCAGCGTCAGGTCGTCGACGTAGCGGCCGCGGCCGGTGAGCAGGCGCGGATCGTCGCTACGTTTCGCGCGGGCTCCGATGTAGGTCACCCGGTCGCCCATAGTGTCGCGCCGTTACGTCCGCCTTCCGGTGCGCAGATTCCCCTCAGCATCGAGGGCGAGGCCTGTGTCCCTGGCCCGCTCCAGCACCCGTGGCCCCCAGGTCACATGCCCGGCATCGGTGCCGCCCAAGATGGCCACGAGGTAGCCTTCCGCCGAGCCGGCGTTGCGAAAGCCGTGCATGACGAAGGCAGTCCAGCTGGGCCGCAAGTCCGTGAAGCGAGCGCCGCACCTCAGCACCTCGTCCATTCCTATCTCTACCGTCATCGTGGCCTCCTCGGGCGCGTCCGGGCACCCTTTGCGCGCGCCATTGTAACCACGGGGCCCGCGGCGGTGGAGGCGCTTGGCATTGCTCCGAAGCTGTGATACGCAGTGCTGACCCGCCGCTCGACAAAGGGAGGAAACGGATGAGACGAAACGGGAGCCGCACCCGCACGTGGGCCGCGGTCAGCCTGCTGATCGGAGCCCTGCTCGCCTCCGGAGTCTGGCCCGGTTTGGCCGGAGCCGTCGACCCCATCAAGATCGGCTTCGGCATGGCGTTGACCGGAGGTCTGGCCGCCAACGGCAAGGCCGCCCTGATCGCCATGCAGCTCTGGGAAGCGGACATGAACAAGAAGGGCGGCCTCCTCGGGCGGCCCGTGCAGCTCGTGTACTACGACGATCAGACGAAGGGCGCTACGGTGCCGGGCATCTACACGAAGCTGCTCGACGTCGACAAGGTGCACTTCGTGGTGTCCGGTTACGGGACCAACCTCATCGCCCCGGCGATGCCGATCGTGATGGAGCGCAAGCTGGTCTTTCCCGCGCTCTTCGGCCTCGCTAACAATGAGAAGGCCAACTACCCGGGCTACTTCCAGATCATGCCGGCAGGGCCGAACCCAGCAGTCGACTGGACCGCCACGTACCTGGAGCTCGCTGCCAGGCAGACGCCGAAGCCGCAGACGATCGCGATTGTCGGCGCCGACGCAGAGTACCCGCACAACGCGCTCGCCGGCGCGCGCGAGAACATCAAACGGCTCGGCTTAAAGACCGTCTACGACAGCACCTATCCGCCGAATACCGTCGACTTCACGCCGATCGTCCGTGCGATCAAGGCGACGAACCCCGACATTGTGGCCGTGTACTCGTACCCGCCAGACACTGCCGGTATCGTGCTCGCCGCGCACGAGGTCGGGCTCCAGCCGAAGATGTTTGGCGGTGGGATGGTGGGCCTGCAGTTCGCCGCGCTCCTGACCAAGCTCGGCCCCAAGCTGAACGGCATCGTGAACTACGACTTCTGGGTGCCAGAACCGACCCTCAAGTTCCCGGGCATCGAGGATTTCCTGAAGCGTTACCAGGCGCAAGCGGAGAAGGCCGGCGTCGACCCGCTGGGTCACTACCTGCCTCCGTGGGCGTACGCCTATCTCCAGGTGCTTGGCCAGGCCATCGAGGGGACCAAGAGCCTCGACCAGCAGAAGGTTGCCGAATACATCCGCGCCAATGAGCACGACACCATCGTCGGCAAGGTCAAGTTCGGCGCCAACGGCGAGTGGGCGACGTCTCGCGTGCTTCAGGTCCAGTTCCAGAGCATCGAGACTACGGATATCGGCCAGTTCCTCAAGCCGGGCAAGCGCGTGGTCGTGTGGCCGGAGCAGTACAAATCCGGCAACCTGATCTACCCCTACGCCAAGGCCATGAGGTAGTCGTCGCCGCGCGTAAGCCGAGGGCGCAGCGCGATCGGCGCGCGCCCTCGCGCTTCCGGCGCTGCGACTAGGATCGTGGTCGCGCTCGATCTCCTCCTCAACGCGCTCGCCGCCGGCATCCTCCTCGGTGGGTTCTACGCCGCCGTGAGCCTCGGCATCGCCGTGGCCTTCGGCCTGCTCGACGTCGTCAATATCGCGCACCCAGTCTTCGTGATGCTGGGCGCCTACGTCACCTACATCATGAACGTGCGATTCGGCCTCGACCCCATTCTGACCGGGCTCCTCTTCACGCCCGTCTTCTACGTGCTCGGCGTTGTCCTCTACCGCGTCTACTACATGAGCTTCGAGCGTAAGGGCGCGGAGTCGCTCCGCGGGCTCGTGTTCTTCTTCGGCATCCTCTTCATCGTCGAGGTCTCGCTGCTGCTCGCGTTCGGCGTGGACTACCGGATGGTCGAGGCCAGTTACATCGGCAAGACGTTCCAGATCGGGCCGGTAGGCATCGCATTCAGGCTGCTCGTGCCGTGCGTGGTCGGGGTGGCCCTGACCGGCGCCCTGTACCTCTTTCTCTCACGCACATTCTACGGGCGCGCGATCCAGGCGGTCGCGCAGGACAGCTTCGCGCTTCGCTTGATGGGCGCCAATCCGTTCAGAGTGAAGGGTATCGCCTTCGGGCTCGCCATCGCCACCGCCGCCCTCGCCGGAGCGCTCCTGGTCATGATCGGCCCCGTGGAGCCGGCGATGAATCGCGAGTACATCGGGCGTGTCTTCGCGGTCGCCGTGCTCGGCGGCATGGGATCGATCGGCGGGACGCTCGTGGCCGCGCTCATCCTCGGAATCGCCGAGAGCCTCACCTCCACCTTCTACGGTCCGTCCTGGAGCGTCGCCGTGTCATTCGGTGTGTTGCTGCTGGCACTCGCGGTGCGCCCGTCCGGGCTGTTCGGACGGTAGGCCGTGGGTGGGCGCGCGTTCGCCATCGTCGCTCTCATGCTCGTCGTCGCGGTGCTCGTCGTCAGTAGCGTGCTCGACAACCAGTATTTCTATTTCGCGGGGTACGTAGTCCTCCAGTACGTCGTGCTGGCCACGGCGTGGAACATCCTCGGGGGCTACACGGGCTACGTGAACTTCGGCACCCCGGCGTTCTTCGCCCTCGGCGCCTATACCGCGGTCGTGCTGATCCAGTCGCTAACGGCCCCGCTCCCGATCCAGTTGGTGGCCGGCGCCATCGTCTCGGGCCTACTCGGCCTCGCGCTCGGCTACCTCACGCTCCGCCTGCGCGGCGTCTTCTTCTCGATCGCCACGCTCGCGCTGGCCGTCGTGCTGCAGACCATGTTCGTCAACTGGGACTACACCGGCGGGGCGCGCGGCATCACCCTCGCGCGGCCGGCCACGGCGCCGCTGTTCGACAGCTACGTGCAGTTCCTTTTCGTCGTGATGCTCGGCCTCGCGGTACTTGCCGTCGCCACGGCGTGGTGGATCGAGCGGTCCTGGATCGGACGCGGGCTCGCCGCCATCCGCGACAATGAGGAGGCGGCCGAGTGCATGGGCGTGCCGACCCTGCGGCTCAAGCTCGTGGCCACGACGGTGAGCGGCGCCCTGATGGGCCTGGCCGGTGCCCCCTTTCCCTACTACGTGACATTCGTCGAGCCGACGTCCGTCTTCGACCTGAACTACGCGGTGAACAGCCTCGCGATGCCGATGATCGGTGGCAGCACGACCTGGATCGGCCCGGTCATCGGCGCCGTGCTGCTCGGAACGGCTCAGCAGATCGCGACGGTGACGATCTCCTCGGCGCTCAACCTCCTCCTCGTGGGCCTGATCCTCGTGGCGTTCGTGATCCTGGCGCCCGAGGGCATCGTGGGGCTCGTCCAGCGGCTGGCGCGCCGGAGCCGCGCGTGACGCGCCGGTGCGGCGCATGAGCGCCGAGACGCTCCTCGAGGTGCAGGGGGTCACCAAGCGCTTCGGCGGGTTCCAGGCGCTCGGCGCAGTCGATCTTCGCGTCCGCCAGGGTGAGCGCTTCGGTCTCATCGGTCCCAACGGCTCGGGCAAGACCACGCTGATCAACTGCATCAGCGGGACGCTCAGAGCCGACGCGGGCCGGATCGTGTTTGCGGGCCACGACATCACGGCCCTGCCGGCCTACCGGCGGACGCGGCTCGGCATCTCGCGCACCTTCCAGATTCCAAAGCCTTTCGTCAGCATGACGGTGCTGCAGAACCTCCTGATCCCGGTCGAGTACGCCGGGCGGCGCCATGGCGGCGCGATGCTCGACGAGGCGATGGGTATCCTGGAGCTGATGGGGCTCGCGACGAAAGCTCGCGTGTCCTCGGCCGCGCTGACCCAGATCGAGATGCGCAAGCTCGAACTGGCGCGGGCGATGGCGGCCCGGCCGAGGCTCCTCGTCTCCGACGAGGCGATGGCGGGACTCTCGAGCACGGAGGTCGACGACATCCTCACCATCCTCTTCGAGCTCAACAAGCGTGGGATCACCATCATCATGATCGAGCACATCATGCGTGCGGTCATGCGATTCTCTGAGCGGATCGCCGTCCTCGACGCCGGGGAGAAGATCGCCGAGGGCAGGCCCGACGAGATCCTGGCCGACGCGCGGGTCGAGAAGGCCTACCTTGGCGAATAGGCTCGTCCTACGCGACATCGAGGCAGGCTACGGAGCGGTGCGCATCCTTCATGGGCTGTCCCTCCACGTGAACGACGGCGAGACCGTGGTGCTGCTCGGGACCAACGGGAACGGCAAGTCGACGCTCATCAACTGCATCATGGGGATCGTTCGGCCGGAGAGCGGCGAGATCTACCTGGAGCGCGACGGGCAGCGAATCGACCTTGTCGGCCGGTCACCGGAGGAGATCGTGCATCTCGGCGTCACGCTCGTTCCGGAAGGACGCCGGCTCTTCCCCAAGCTGAGCGTCGAGGAGAATCTCCTGCTCGGAGCGTTCCGCGCCGCCGCGCGCCGCGACATCGAGAGGAACCTCGAGTTCTGCTTTGAGGCCTTCCCGGTGCTACGCCAGCGGAAGCGACAGCTCGCGGGCAGCATGAGTGGCGGCGAACAGCAGATGCTGGCGATCGGCCGGGCTCTCATGGCGACGCCGGCGATCCTGCTCGTCGACGAGCCGTCGGTCGGGCTCGCGCCGGTCCTGGTGAACCGCGTGATCGCCAAGATTCGCGAGCTCAAGGAGCGGTATCATCTGACCGTCCTGATGGCCGAGCAGAACTTCAACCAAGCCGTCAAGATCGCCGACCGTGGGTACGTCATCGTGCACGGGCAGATCGCCTTCGAGGGCCGAACAACGGAGCTGACCGAACACGAGCTGGTGAAGAAATTCTATCTCGGCGCGTAGTCGTCGACGGAGATCTCGCGATGCCCGACTTCATCGGCTTCGGCAGAAGTGTAACGTGGAAGCCGACTCGCAGATGACCGGCATTCGCCGGGCCGTCGTCGAGACGGCGGAGCGCCTCGCGCGCGACAAGCTCGCGCCGCGAGCGGCGTACTACGACGACCAGGCTGAGAATCCCATGGAGAGCTGGCGCGACCTCTGGCGCGAGGGTCTTCTCGCCGGGACCATTCCGGTCCCGCACGGGGGTCTCGGACTCGACATGGCCACGTACATCGCGGTCATCCGCGCCCTCGCCCGGGGCTGCGCAAGCACCGCGATGACGGTTCACATGCACTCGACGGTCATGCGGTTCATCGACGCGCTGGGGTCGGCCGAGCAGAAGCGTCGATTTTTCGACGAGGTGGTGCAGCAGGGCAAGCTCTTCGGAAGCTGGGGGAGCGAGCCCGCCGTCAGCCTTTCGCGGGCGCTCCTGATGGAGACGGTGATACGCCACGACGGTACCTGCTACCTGATCGACGGCGTCAAGCACTTCTGCACGATGGCGCTCGGTGCCTCGCACTACATGGTCTGGTGCGCCCTCGACGGGGGCACCGACATGGCGAAGTCGCTGCAACTGGCGCTGGTGCCCGCCGATGCGTCCGGCATCACCACCGACGGCAAGTGGGATACGCTCGGCATGCGCGCGACCTTCAGCCCGTCGGTCTCGTTCGAAGGTGTGCGCGTTCCTGAGGATGGCATGCTGGGCGATGCGGGAGCAGCGCTCCGGGTCGGCATCATCGAGAGCTTCGCGCTTGGGTACGCGGCGGTGTATCTCGGCATCGCCGAGTCCGCGCTGGCCTTTGCGATGGACTACGCCAAGAAGCGCATCGTGAAGCCTGAGAACATTGCGGTCGCGACGGATCCGACCCTTCAGCGCCACGTCGGTGAGCTCGTCGCCCATCTCGACGCGGCCGGGCTGATCCTGGCCGACTCAGCGTCACGCTGGGACGGTGTCGGCGTGATTGAACGTGGGCCGCTCGCAAACCGCGCCAAATACCTGGTCGGCGAAGTCGGCCTTCAGGTCACCTCGAAGGTCATCCAGATTGTCGGTGGCCGCGGCGCGTACCGAGACTACCCTGCCGAGCGTGCGTTCCGCGACCTCCGCACTTGCACGTTGATGCCTCCAACAGTCGACCGGATGCTCGAGGCTCTCGGCCGGAGCGCCCTCGGACTGGACGCCGCGATGTTCAAGGTCGCCGGGGCAAATCAGCCGTAGCACGGCAACGGGCGGGGCCCGTGCGGGCCTGCGAAAGGACGGTATGGCCACTCACGTGGTGCCCACGCGCTGGAAGAGCGGGATGATCGAGGTCGGCGCCCGGGTCTTCGCGTACGTGCAGGCAGCGGGGATCGATCCGACCGGCGACACCGGCGTCGCGAATTCCGGGCTGATCGTCGGCGCTGCGGGTGCGGTCGCGGTGGACGCCTTGATGGTGCCCACGATGACCCGGAGGCTGGTGGCGGCCATCAAGAAGACGACGAAGAAGCCGATCGCGCAGCTCGTCAACACCCACCATCATCTCGATCACACCGGCGGTAACCGCTTCTTCTCCGGCGTGACGATCGTGTCCAGTGCAGCGTGTCGCGCGGCACTTGCGCCCGGTTTTCCGCCGGTGCCGCTCTTGCAGCGGTTCATGCCGCGCTTCGCCGCGGAGTTTCCCAAGCTGAAGGTGGTCTTGCCAACGGTGACGTTCGAGAACCGCATGGTCCTGCACGACGGCGACCGCGAGATCCAGCTCTGGCACCCGGGGTTCGCCGCCCACACCGTCGGCGACGCGGTCGTCTTCCTTCCGAAGGAACGCGTCCTGTTCGCGGGCGATATCGCGTTCCACTACGTCACGCCGCTCGCGTTCCAGGGGCATGTCGGCAACTGGATCAAGGCCGCCGATCGGCTGCTCCGCTTCGACGCGGAGGTCATCGTCCCCGGTCACGGGCCCGTCGGCACGAAGACCGATCTCAAGCGCATGCGCGATTACCTGGCGCTGGTGCGGCGCGAGGCGAAGCGCCGGTTCGACGCCGGAATGCCGGCGGAGGCGGCAGCCGCCGATATCAAGCTCGGCGTCTACGCGTCGTGGAGCGACGCCGAGCGCATCCTGCCGAACGTCATGCGCTGCTACCAGGAATTCCGCGACGAGCTGGACCAGCCGATGGACCTGCCGCGCATGCTGGCGGGAATGGAGCGCCTCCGCGGCGCGCGCGCCGACCACGCCTGTCTCTGAGGCGCCGCCCGGAGACGCGGCCGGGCCGGCGTCGCGCGCCGGCGTCAGCGCGGCGGAAACACGATCACGGCGGCGGGATTCGTCTCGGCGATCGTAGCGGAGAGGCGCCACGGCGCGGGCCCGATCTGATCGAGCGCGAAGTAGAGCACGGTGATGCCCTGGACCCGCGTGTTGGTGCCCATGGGAATCTCCATGCCGACCCCGGTTCCGACGCCGACCGCTCCGCCCCGTCCATAGTTCGCCCCGCCCATGCCGACCCCGAAGCCGACGCTCGAGCCGCTGCCGGCCGGCGGCTGCTCGACGGTCTGCGGGCGAACGGCGGAGCCGTCCGACTTCAGAATCTGCGCATCCAGCAGCCGATAGCCGCCGGTGTCGATCTCGACCCGCAGGCGATCGGCCATGAGCATGTAGTCGGCGGAGATCGAGCTGTCCGAAAGCGGCGGCTCGGGCCGATAGCGGAACGTCGGCGCGCACGCGCTCAGGGCGAGCGCCAGGATCACGAGGGCCCGCGTGGTGTTCATCGCTTCCCTGCCAGCTCCTTGCGGACGAGGGCGGCGCCGCCGGCGAGAGCCGTGAGCTTCTGGTTGCACATGTAGCGCGGCGACCAGCCGAAGCCGCAGTCCGGATTCACGGTGAGCTTCTCGGCCGGGCACACCTGAAGGACGCGCCGGATTCGCGCGGCCACGTCTTCCGCGGTGTCCTGGTTGAAGCCCTTCACGTCGATGACGCCGGCGCCGAGCTCGCGCCCTTCGCCGTACTGCTTCCAGAGGTCGATCTCGCTGAGCTCGCGGCCGGCGAACTCGAGCACGAGCTGCTCGGCGCGCGTCTTGAGGAGGCCGGGAAAGTACGGCGCGTAAGAACGGCTGAAGCGCGATCGGCCGAACCGATTGCCGAAGCAGATATGAAAGGCGAGCTTCGCCTTGACGCCGGCGGTGGCCAGGTTGAAGAGCCGGGCCATCTCCTCGCCGGAGACGTTGCCGCGGGCCGGCTCGTCGAGCTGGATGAAGTCGGCGCCGGCCGCGACGAGCGCGCGGAGCTCTTCGTTGATGACCTCGGCGAAGCGCTCGGCGATGTCGACCACGCCCTTGTAGAGCTTGCCCGGGTGGATGCGCGAACCGAACGTGAGCGGCCCGGCGCAGGTCGCCTTGGTGTGATGCGTCGTGCGGGCCTTGAGGTACTCGAACTCCTTCACGATCCCGAGCCCGCCCGGCGGCGTCTCGATACGGCCCACCGCCTCGTAGCGCGTCTGCTGGTCGTACCCCCACGGGCCCGCCTTGCGGCGGATCGGCAGGGGCTCGATGCCCTTGATGATCGCGTAGTAGGAGTCGACGTACCCGTCGAGCCGCCGCACCTCGCCGTCGGTGACGATGTCGATGCCCGCCGTTTCCATGTCGCGGATGGCCGCGTTCGCGGCGTCGTCGAACATCTCCTCCAGGTCCGCTGGTCCGAAGTCGCCGTGCTCGAGCGCTTTCACCGAGGCGAACCACCAGCCGGGCTTGCCGTGCGAGCCGACGACGGCGGTCGGAATCAGCGGCAGCGTCGCGTGTCGGGTCATCGAGAACCCCTCCAGTCGTCCGGGGCGGGTGGCCCCGTCGTGGGGCTATTGTAACGGGCCCGGCGAGGGCGGAGTAGGTCGTGGCGCGCCGCCGACGATCCGCGTCACGGTCGCGTCCCGCCAGGCGTCTTCGGGCGGGCCGCCGAACACGATCTCGCCGCGCTCGATGACGTAGAGCCGCGTCGTGTACTCCGGCACGTGGTGGATGTTGGACTCGGCGATGAGAATGGCGCGGCCGAGCTTCGTGATCGCCGCGACGCCGGCGCTGACGGCGGGAATGATGGCGGGCGAGAGCCCCTCGAACGGTTCATCGAGCAGCAGCATCTCCGGATCGAGGGCCAGCGTGCGGGCGATCGAGAGCATCTTGCGCTCGCCGCCGCTCATCTCCGGCCCCTTGCGGGCCCGATACCGGCGAAGGACCGGGAACACGCTGTAGGCGAGGTCGATGCGCTCGGCCGCGGGTCTTCCCTCGGGCCGCGTCCAGGTCGCGATCTCGATGTTCTCGCCGACGGTGAGGTCCGCGAAGATTCCCGAGTCCTCCGGCGCCCAGCCGAGTCCGAGCCGGGCGATCTCATGGGTGCGGCGGGCGTGAATGGGCTGTCCCCGGAACTCCACCCGGCCCGCGCTCGGGCGAAGCGCGCCCATGATCGTCCGAAGGGTCGTCGTCTTGCCCGATCCGTTGCGGCCGACGAGGCAGACCACCTCACGGGCGCCGACGTCGAGCGACACGCGACGCAGGATGTGGCTCGCGTGGATGAACACGTCGAGGTCGACCAGGGCGAGCACCGGGCGTCAGCCTCTCGCTCGGCGGCCGATCACCGTGTCGATCACCCGATGATCGGACAGGATGGCCGCCGGTGTGGCGTCGGCCAGCACCTTGCCCTGGTGGAGGGCGACGATGCGGTCCGAGTACGCGAAGACGATGTCCATGTCGTGCTCGACCTGGATGATGGCGCGGAGCCCAACGCGCTTCGACGCCGCCAGGAGGGTCTCCATGATCGCAGTCTTGTCCGCCGTGCTCACGCCCGACGTCGGCTCGTCGAGCAGGATGATCTCGGGCTTCAGCGCGAAGGCCGAGGCCACGTCGAGGAGCTTCTTGTCCCCCTGCGGCAGATGGCGCGCCGGCACGTGGCGTTGATCGGCGAGGCCGAACAGCTCGGCGACCTCCAGGGCGCCGGCTTGCACCTCGCGATCGCTCGCCAGCGAGGCGAACAGCCGCGTCCCGCGTCCGAGACGCGAGACGACCGCGGCCTGCAGCGTCTCGAGCACCGTGAGGTTGGGAAAGATCTGGACAAGCTGGAACGAGCGGGCCATGCCCAGGCGCGCCAAGCGCACGGGCCCGATGCCGGCGACGTCACGCTCCTTGAAGCGCACGCTGCCCGTGGTCGGCGGAGTCACGCCGGTGAGAATGTTGATCAGCGTCGACTTGCCGGCGCCGTTCGGGCCGATGATCGACACGAACTCGCCCGGGCCGACGGTGAGGCTCACGTTGTCGAGGGCGCAGAACTCGCCATAGAGCTTCGTGAGACCGTCGGCCCTCAACATCATGCGCGCCTGGCCGACGCCGGCCGGCGGTGGGTTACCAGCCCCAATAGACCTTCCGGCGCGAAGATAACGATGAGCGCGAGGATCCCACCGAAGACCAGACGCCAGTAAGGGACAACCGACATCACCCAATTTTGCAGATAGATGAACACGAAGGCGCCGACCACAGGACCGAAGAAGCTCGCGAATCCACCGAGCAGCGTCATGAACACCAGGTTCCCGGAGTGCGTCCAGTAGGCGAGGGTCGGGTCGACGTTGCCGATGGGCGGACCGAGCAGCGCGCCGCCGACGGCAGCGTAGACCGCCGAGATGACGAAGGCGAGGAAACGATAGCGGGTGACGCCGATGCCGAGCGTTTCGGCCTTAGCGGGGTTGTCGCGGATTGTCTTGAGGCAGAGGCCGAACGGCGAACGGACGATGCGCCACATGACGAGCGTGGCCAGGCCGAGCACCGCCAGCGAGTAGTAGTAGAAGGGGCCCGTGAGGTAGTCGATCTTCGGCATCGCGTCGAGGCCGTGCCCGAGGAGCGACGGGCGCAGGAACGGCGTGCCCTCGTCGCCGCCGGTCAGCCGGTAGAACTTCAGGACGAATGTGTAGAACACCATTCCGAAAGCGAGGGTGAGCATCCCGAAATAGATTTTCACGTAGCGGACGCAAAGCGCCGCCACCGGCACCGCCGCCAGCGCGCCGAGCGCCGCGGCGGCGAGCAGGATCACCTCCAGCGAGCGGATCGTCGTCCGGCTAGTGATGAACGCCCCGGTGTAGGCGCCGATTCCGACGAAGAGCGCGTGGCCGAACGACACCAGGCCCGTGTAGCCGAAGAGGAGGTTCAGGCCGAGCAGGACGACCGCGTAAGCCATGAACGGCAGCATCAGCAAGACGTAGTAGGTGCCCACCACGAGCGGCGCCGCCGCTACCGCCGCCGTCGCCGCGGTCAAGACGACCGCCCGCTTCACGCGGCCGCGCCGCCGAAGAGGCCGCGAGGCCGCAGCACGAGGACCACGATCACGATGAGGTAGATCAGCAGCATCTCGAGCTCGGGGTAGACCGAGATCGCGATCGAGCGGAGGACGCCGACGACCAGGGCGCCGACGAAGGCGCCGCGCATCGAGCCGAGACCGCCGATCACGACCACCGCGAAGGCCTCGACGATCAGCTCGATGCCCATCTCGCTCATGGCCGCGGTGGCGGGAATCACCAGTGCCCCGCCCAGCGTGCCGAGAGCGGTCCCCAGCGTGAAGACCTTCGCGTACACGCGCCGCATATCCACGCCCAGCGCCTCGGCCATCTCCCGATTGTCGGCGGCCGCCCGCATGATGCGGCCGAACGCGGTACGGGTGAGCAGCCAGCCGATCGAGATCGCGATGACGAGGCTCGCGGCGATGACGATCAAGTTGTAGACCGGGACGGTGGCTCCGAGCACTTCGAGCTGACCGTATGTGAGGTAGAGCCCGGAGGTGGAGCGGGGCGAGG
Source organism: Candidatus Methylomirabilota bacterium (assembly GCA_046727415.1). Taxonomy (GTDB): domain Bacteria; phylum Methylomirabilota; class Methylomirabilia; order Rokubacteriales; family CSP1-6; genus AR31. The sequence continues at coordinate 11,001 of JBKPCO010000079.1, read as the reverse complement.
TGCCCCAGATCATCCGGAGGGCGTCCTCCATCATGAGGACGACGGCGAAGGTCAGGAGGAGTTGGAACGTCTCGTCGCGGTCGTAGACGAAGCGGAGCAGACCGCGCTCGACGACCACGCCGACCGCGCCGACCGCCAGGCCGGCGAGGGCCAGAGGGACGACGAACAGCGCGGGCGGACCACCGGCCCCCGCGTACCACGCGACCGCCGAGACGCCGACGTAAGCCCCCAGCGCGTAGAACGAGCCACACGCGAGGTTGAAGATCTTCTGCACGCCGAAGACCACCTGCAGGCCGGCGGCCACCAGGAACAGGATGCTCGCGTGGAAGACGCCGCTCGCCAGGACGCTGACGACCCGCGCGGTCAGGCTAGATCTTCCAGCTGCCGATCCAGTCGAACAGCTTCGCCCCGGCCGGCTTCATGGCCTGTTTCGTCGACACGACCTCGACCGGGCTGATGGTGACGAAGTCGTAGCTGTTCTTGTGCGTGGTGATGCCCTGGTAGAAGTTGCACATCTGGACGTGGTCCTCGCGCCAGCTCCGCCGGCCGGAGAGCGACTCGACCTCGATGCCCTCGAGCGCTTTGACCACCTGTGCCTTCTCGGGCCAGCGCCGGGCAGCGCCGGCGGCCTTCTCGATCGCGGCCTTGTAGGACTCGGCGTTGAAGAACGCGTGGTCGCACTCGTACGGGGGGTACTCGTTGTACTTCGCCTTGTACTCGCGAACGAACTGCTTGAGCAGCGCGCTGCCCTTCGGATCGTCGAAGTACATCGTGTTGTAGCCGAGCAGGAGCCCTTCCGGCGTGAACTCCTTCTTCAGCGAGTCGTGCACGCCGCCGGCTGTCGTGAAGACGCCTTTCATGGTCTTGAACAGGCCGACCGCCGCGGCCTGCTTCATGATGATCGTGGCGTCGCCGGACCAGAACGAGCACATCAGGAGGTCGGCCTTCGACTGCTGGATGGCCGCGATGTGCGAGGTGAAGTCGGTTACGCCGAGCTTCGGAAAGAGCTCGAGCACGAACTTCACATCCGGCAGGTAGCGCTTGAGGACTGCCTGATAGGACTCCCAGCAGTCGTGGCCGTACGAGTAGTCATTGCCGATGCCGGCCACCGTCTTGATGCCCTTGAAGTACTTCGGCGTGAGGATGCCCGCCACGATCGCCTCGACCTCGTTGTCGACGCTCTTGAACGCCCACTTCGGGTTCGGCATCGTCTCTTCCACGCCCTTTTGGGTCGTGCCGTCCCACGACAGCCAGGGTGTGCCGAGATCCTCGGCCACCGGACCCAGGGCCAGGGTGACCCCGGTGGAGATGCCGCCCAGCACCACCTCGACCTGATCTTGAAGGACGAGCTTGCGATAGCGCTCGACGGTGTCCTTCGGGTTCGACTCCTCCTCGACGATCAGCTGCACCGGGCGCCCGAGGATGCCGCCGGCCTTGTTGACCCGCTCGGCCCACCACTCGGTGGCGCGGAGGCCCGCGGCGCCCACCGGCGCCGCGATGCCGGCCCGGATCGCCAGGACACCGATCTTCACCGGAGCGCCCTGCGCGAGCACCGGCCCCGCGTCGAAGCGCGTCGCCGCGGCGCCGGCGGCGGCGCCGATGAGCTTGAGGAGCTGCCGGCGTGAGGGATCGATATCGGAACGCGTCATCGTGAGCTCCTAGGCAAGTCCGAGCCTCTGGCGGGCGAGCTGAGTGCCGGCGACCAGCCGCTTGAGCTTCTCGAACGCGACCCAGCGCGGCACCGGGAAGAAGCCGCAGTCGGGCACCGCCGAGAGGCGCTCGACCGGAATGTACTTCGCGCAGAGCGCGAGTCGCTCGGCCACGTCCTCCGCGCTCTCCATGTAGAACGACTTGACGTCGACGACGCCGCAGGCCACGTCGCGGTCGACACCGATCTCCTTCCAGTGCTCGATCTCCGCCATCTCGCGGTTGGCGTACTCGAACACGAACTGCTGGCAGCGTGCGTCGAGCAGTGTGGGGAATAGCCAGCGGTACGAGCGCTTGCCGCGCGGCCGCGACAGGAGGTTGCCGAAGCAGACGTGGAAGGCGATCCGGGCGCGCACGCCCTCGACGCAGGCGTTGAACATCTTCACGTATTCGCCGATCTGCCCGGGCACGATGGCCGCCGACGGCTCGTCGAGCTGAATGTAGTCGGCGCCGGCGGCGACCAGCGCCTTCAGCTCGGCGTTGATGGCCGGAACGAAGTCCCAGCAGAGGGCGAGCCGATCGTTGCCGTACGCGTCCCCGGGCCGGAGCTGGACGTGGATCGAGAGCGTGACCGGGCCGGGGCACGTCGCCTTGACCGGCCGGTCGGTCTGGGTCTTCAAATACCGGAACTCGTCGACGACGCCGAGCCCGCCCGGCACCAAGATGCGGTGACGCGGCCGGTAGCGCGGCGTCGAGTCGTAGGCGTAGAGCCCGGTCTTGCGGAGCGGCTCGACCGGGTCGAGGCCCTCCATTTTCTGGTAGAACGTCTGCACGAAGAAGAAGCGGCGCATCTCGCCGTCGCAGACGATGTCGATCCCCGCGCGCTCCTGGTCGCGGATGGCGAGCTGGGCGGCGTCGTCGAACGTCTCCTTGACGTCGGTCTGGCCGTACTCGCCCGCCTTGATCTTGTCGAGAGCGGTCCAGAACCAGCCCGGGAAGCCGTGGCTTCCCATCACGTGCGTCGGGATCGGCGGAAGCGCTCCGGTCACGCGCCGTTCTTATCAGAGGGCCCGACGGTTGGCAATGGCAGGGACAGCCCGGGCCACGCGTTATGATAAGAATACTCGCTATGCACGTACGTTTCTGGGGAACTCGTGGCTCGATCGCGGCGCCGGGGCCGGGGACCGCCCACTACGGAGGCAACACGTCCTGCGTCGAGGTGCGTGCCGCCGACGGTACAGTGATCATCCTCGACTGCGGCACCGGCGCGCGCGAGCTCGGGCTGCATCTGGCGCAGACGATGCCGCGGCCCATGCGCCTGCACCTCTTCATCGGCCACACCCACTGGGACCACATCCAGGGTTTTCCCTTCTTCGTCCCCGCCTTCCTGCCGGGCTCTGAGCTCAACATCTACGCGCCGTTCGGCTTCCAGCGCGGCCTCGAGGAGGCGATGGCGGGGCAGATGGAGTACTCGTACTTCCCGGTGAAGATGCGCGACCTGCGCTCGCGGATCCATTTCACCGAGCTGGACGAGGGGTTCTTCCGCGTGGGCAACGTGCTGGTCGAGACGCAGTTCATGAACCACACGGCGCCCACCGTCGCGTACCGCATGACCGGCGACGGCGCCACTGTGGTGTACGCGACCGACCACGAGCCGTTCTGGAACGCCTCGGGCCGGGTGTCGCAGCATCCGGGCGACGAGCGCCACATCACTTTCCTGAGCGGCGCAAATCTCGTGATCCACGACGCGCAGTACACCGGCGACGAGTACCGCGACAAGGTCGGCTGGGGCCATAGCAGCATCGAGTACGCGGTCGACGTCGCGCTCGCCGCCGGCGTGGAGCGCCTCGTGCTGTTCCACCACGACCCGGCGCACGACGACGCCATGATGGAGAAGATGGAGGCGATGGCGCGCGCCCACGTCGGCCGTCGGGGTCAGGCGCTCGACGTACTCGCCGCCCGCGAGGGCATGGAGCTCGCGGTCGTCGGCAGCGGCGTCGCCCCGGCCGTCGGCGAGGCCTCGGCGCTCCAGCACCGCCAGATCGTCGGCGGCCGCGTGCTGGTGGTCAGCGCGAACGAGGCCGAGTGCGCGGAGATCGAGGAGATCCTCGGCGACGACGGCCTGATCCTCCTGCGGCACTCCGACATGCGAGCGGTGCTGGCCCGCGGCCACGAGCTCATGCCCGACATCGCGATCGTCGATCGCGAGCTGCTCGATGGTGACGGCGACCCCACGCTCATGTCGCTGCGCGACCGTCTCGGCCGGCGGAACTTTCCCATCATCGTGCTGGCCGACAGCTCGATTCCCTCCGACGCCGTGTACCGAGGCGAGGCGCTCTCGACCGACTACCTCGCCAAGCCGTTCAGCCCGCCCATGCTGCGCGCGCGCGTTCGCGCCTGGCTGGCCCGCACGCTCGTGGTGCTCGAGCCGGCCGAGCGCGGTCTGGCCGCCATCGAGCGGGGCAGCGGGTCGGCCGCCGACCGCCGCGCGCGCTGTGCGAGCCTCCTCGCTTCAGTCCCGCTCTTCCGGAAGGTCACCGCCGAGCAGCGCGACGTGCTCCTGAACGGCGCCGCCGAGCAGAGCTTCGCACCGGGCCAGGTGCTGGTCCGCGAGAGCGACGCGCCCGAGCGGCTCTACGTCATCCTGTCCGGGCGCGTGCGCGTGCTCGAGGTGGCGCCCGATTCACCGGTCGAGCTCATCGTGGGCGAGCTTGGCGAGGGCGAGATCATCGGCGAGCTCAGCATGCTCCGGAACCTGACGCGCTCGGCGACGGTCGTGGCGATGGAGCGAACGCACTGCCTGGTGCTCGCGCAAAGCGAGTTCCTGGAGGTGCTGCAGAGCTCGACCGATCTGGCCCTGGCGCTCCTGCGGACGCTGGCCGGGCGCCTCTACGAGACCGACCGCCGCCTGTCGCGCTACGCGCCCGACCCGGTCACCGGGCTGGCCGGTCGCCGCGCCTTCCACGATCAGTACCGGCGCCTGGCCGCCGTCGCGCGCCGCCGCAAGACGGGAGCGCTCCTGCTCATCGTCGACGTCTTCCAGCTCAAGGCGATCAACGACCGCTGGGGCTACGGGATCGGCGACGACGTCCTGCGCATCGTCGGGGACGCCCTTGTCGAGGGCACGCGGACCACCGACCTGATCGTCCGCCACGGCGGCGACGAGTTCGTCATCTTCTTTCCGGACGCCGGCCCGGGCGACGCCGAGATCGTCATCGCCCGGGTCCGCGAGAAGATCAAGTCGCTGGCCGCCCGCCGCGGGGTTCCGGTGGCGGTGCACTGCAACTTCGGCGTCGCGTACGCCCAGGCGCCGCCCGACAACGCCGACGAGCTCCTGCGCGAGGCCGATCAGGATATGCTGCGCCGCAAGTGGTAGGGGCTAGCGCTTCCTTCGGCCCGCGAACTCTCTTATCCGCTCCCGCGCGGCGGCACTCGTCCTGAGCGCGGCGCCGTAGCCCTCGGCCTCGCGGCCCCGCGCGCCGGCGCGGATCGCCCGGACGATCTCCTTGGTGGCGGCGAGGCCATCGCGCGGCGAGCGCGCGATCTCCGCCGCAAGGGCCGCGACGCCGGCCTCGAGTGTCGGCGGAGCCACGACGCGATTGACCAGCCCCATCCGGAGCGCCTCACTCGCGTGAATCGTACGGCCGGTGAGGAGCAGGTCACGGGCGTGGCCGCCGGCGACGATGTCGAGGAGCCGGGCAATGCCATAGCCCGGATTGAAGCCCAGCGTGACCTCCGGGAGCCCGAAGCGTGCGCGATCGGACGCGACCCGAAGATCCTGCGCAACCGCGAGCATGAGCCCGCCGCCGAGGGCATAGCCGTCCACGGCGGCGATCGTCACCTGCGGCAGCGCCGAGAAGCGCTCCAGGATCGCCGCGTGGCGCCGCGCGAGCGCCTCGGCCTCGTCGCCGGTCGCCGACTCCATTTCTTTGATGTCGTTACCGGCGCAGAAGGCGCGGCCGCGGCCGGCGACGACCAGCACGCGCGTGTCGTCCATTGCCGCGACCCGCTCGAGCGTCTCCTCGAGGGCGCCGGTCAGCCGGCGATTGAGCGCGTTGAGGGCCTCCGGTCGGTTCAGCCGGAGCCAGACGACGCCGGCCTCCGCCTCAAGCTCGATGATCGGCGCGTCGGCCATCGGTCTTCTTCCGGCCCAGGGTGCCGAGGGTGACGACGGCGCCGATCGCGAGGCCTACGGCGGCGGCCAGCGTCACCGGCCAGAACTCTGTTCGAAAGAACGGCAGGGTGTAGAAGGGGGAGCGCCCGTCGCGGGGGCCCACGGTTCCAGCCAGGACGCCGTCGACCAGCGTCATCGTCTCGTCCATGAGCACCTCGATCGCCGCCTTGGCGAATGCGGGATCGGCGAGCGCGGGATGACCCACGTACCCCTGGCCGCCGTTTCTCATCGGAAAGTTCGGCACGACACGCTCGACCACCGAATAGCGCGCGGGCGGCAGCGTGCGATACGACGGATCGACGAGGTCGGGCCGGAGCAGCAGCATCAGCGACGTCTCCCACCAGCCGCCGTGAGCGTCGTCGGCGAACGCCCGTCGCTCGTCGTCGGACAACTGGCGGCCGAGCGCCGCCTCGATCTTGCCGGTGTACCGGCCGCGCAGGAACTGCCAGGCCAGATGGCCCGACAGCGACGCCATCGTCACGCCGTGCCGCCGCGAGACGATCGCCGCGGCCTCCTCGAGCGCCGTCAGGTGCCCGGGGCCGCCGTGGCCGTTGGCGATCAGGATGTGGCGAAAACCGCCGCGGGCCAGCGAGCCGCCGTAATCGACAAGCGTGTCGCGGACGACGCGCTGGCGCACGCTCACGGTTCCGACGGCGTCGAAGGTGAAGGAGCCGAGGTGGAGCGTGGGCGCCAGCAGTACGGTCCAGCCCGGTCGCCCGGCGGCCAGGCGCTCGGCGATGGTCTCGGCGAAGTGGCGGGCGGCGATCGCGTCGACGCCGACCGGCAGGTGGGGGCCGTGCGCTTCGAGCGGGCTCACGGTCAGGACGATCACGGTGCGCGCGCGATCGAGTGCGTCGAGGGCCGGGGTCGACATCTCTTCGAGTAGTTGGACGCTCAAAACGAGCTCCCCTTGGTTGCCGCGAGGTATTCGTTCTTGGCCTGCTCCAGCTCAGCGATGATCGCCTGACGCTCGGTCGTGAGCCGCCGCGCCGCCTGCGCGCGGACCAGCGCGAGGGCGCCGAAGCGCAACCGGCTCCGGAGGCGGCCCGCACCCACCCAGTAGCGATACGCGATGGCTCCGGAGATCGGCAGCGAGACGGCGAAGACGAGCGCTGCGGCCGCGCCCGCAAGCCGCGCCACGACGCCGATCTCGAGCCCCCAGCAGATCGGTAGGGCGAGCATCGCCGTCAGGAACCGCCACGTCGCATAGTCCGTCTCCTTGCGAGACATGCGTCGCGCCACCCAGCGCGGAATCCAGTAGGGAAGGAAGTTCACCACCGCGCCGTATACGAAGAACGGAAAGCCGACGATCGCCTCCCAGGTCAGTCGCAGGCGCCGACGAGGCCGACTCCGCTCTTGCCGCGCGCGCACCGCCTCGTCCTTGACGTGATATTGCGCGAGGAGGGCCCGGTAGCTCTGTATTCGCTGCCAGATCCGCTCGACGCGGTCGGGCTCGTGGCTCTTGAAGTAGTTGATCGAATCCACGATGGCCCGCGACAGGCGCACGAGGTCGATCTGCCGCTCGGCGAGGCCGCGCTCGGCCTGAAGCTCCCGCACGAGTTCGCCGCGATAGAGCTCCTGGACGGCGTTCACCAGACGGCCCTCGTCGATGCGCGCAACGTGGACGACCTCGGCCTCCATGCTCCACTGGATCGCGTCGGTCAGCGCCTCGACCGCCTTGACCGGGTCGGCGCGGTAGGCGTCGAGGTATGGGGTGACCGCGACGGGCGCGCCGAACGAGATCAGCACCCGCCCGTGGAAGGACTTGCGCGCGTCGAAGTTGAGCCCGACCGGGATCACGCTGAGCTCGCGCGGCCGCTCGGCCTCGTAGCCGAGCGCCAGGCGCGCGGCGCCGGTCTTGATGCGCTGCACGCGCGCCTCGGCGTGGGTGGTCCCTTCGGGATAGATCGCGACCAGCCGCCCCTCGCGGAACGCCCGGAAGCACGCCTCGAAGGCGTCGAGGTTCCGGTCCATCTTGTCCGGGTCGTCCTGGCGACGGTAGACCGGGATCGCCCCGCACGCTCTGAGAAAGCGCCCGACCAGCGGATTGCGAAAGAGGGCGGCGGTGGCGAGGTAATGCACCTTGCGCTCGAGGGCGCCGGCGACCAGCAGCGAGTCGATGAAGTTATTGGGATGATTGATGCAGAGGAGCACGGCGCCGCCGGGCGGCACCCGCTCGGGGTGACGCACGTCGACCGACTTGAAGAAGAACCAGAGCCAGAAGCGTCCGAGAGCGCGCACCGCCCGATAGAAGCCGTCCATCGTCTCGCGTCGGGCTCCCACGCCGACGGTCGCGCTCATCACACTTCCCGTCGCGCGAAGCGCGTGACCAGATCCTCGAAGTCGCTCACGGCGAGCGCCCCGGCCCAGTCGGCTCCCTCGGAATCGGCGCCGTATGACTCGCGCATGTAGACGACTGCCTCCTGCCGCGTGCGGAAGAGTCGCCACAGGTGACCCGCGCCGCCGCCCACGCGGCGCAGATGGAAGACGGGATCGGCAGGAGAAGCGGGCTCATAGGAGGCGCGCTGCCCGAAGCGGTCGAGCGTGATCCACGCCACCGCGATGCCGTGGGCCGACAGGACACGTGCCCGCAGCGACTCTTCGCGGGGCATCGACTCCAGGTCGCAGACCTGGGGGCCGTAGTAGATCGCGATCTGCTCGGCCGGGAGTGAGAGCCCGACCTTGATCGGACCGCCGGCCTCGTCGAGCAGGGTCTTGGTCTCCTCGCCGATCCAGAGCGCGCCGCCGTCGTGATGATCGGGCCACGCCTCGACGATTCGTCCCCTGGGAACGAGCGAGCGGCGCCGCGAGAGCTCGTCCTTCTCGCTCGTCACGTACAGCCGGCTCACGGAATGCGCGCGAAGCCTTCCATGATCCGGCGCGCTGTGCGGTAGACGGTCACGCGCTCCGCCCACGGCGCACCGCCCTGCGACCGCACGGCGGCGTCGATCGGCAGCACGCCCGAGGGATGGCCTAGGCGGATGTCGCCCGCGACGTGCCCGGCGTACTCGCGGACGAGCGTCCCGTCGACGCGCGCCGCCACCGCCAGGCACATCGCCGCGGTGAGGGCAAAGGCGCGGTGACAGTTGCCCATCGAGATCACCCGCGCCACGACGTCGACCCGATCGCTTTCGTAGCGCGTGCCGTCGAGCGCCGCGAAACCGACGGGTGCCGAGACCATCGCGATCTTGGGGACGGCGGCGCTGCCGGAGATGCCCATGCGTGCGGCGGCCTCGACGCGGATCGCTTCGAGCCGGCCCGCCAGGCCGCGGTCGGCGTCGATCGCCTGCGGGCTCTCGGTGCCGACGAGCCCGAGATCTGTCGCGCGGACGAACACCATCGGGTTGGTGGCATCCACCAGCGACGTCTCGGCGCCGCCGATCCACTCGCGCGCCTTGCCGGTCGGCAGGAGCCGGCCGGTGCCGGCGCCGCCCGGGTCCTTGAAGTCGAGCGTGATCCGGGCGCCGCGGCCGGCCACGCCGGCCAGCTCGAAATCGCCCTCGACCGCCGCCTCGCCGTCCTTCACCGGGACGTGGGACACGATGATCTTCTTCGTGTTGGTGTTGTGGATTCGCACGAGCGTCTCGCCGTCGATCGCCTTCACGAGGCCCTCGTCGATCGCGAACGGCCCCACGGCGGACGAGCAGTTGCCGCAGTTGCCGCTGTAGTCCACCACGGGCGACTTCACGTCGACCTGGGCGAAGGTGTAGTCGACGTCGGCGTCCGGATGCGTGGGCGGGCCGATGATGCACGCCTTCGAGAGCGACGAGATGCCGCCGCCGATGCCGTCGAGCTGGCGGCCGTACGGGTCGGGGCTGCCGAGCGCCGTCAGCAGTACGTGATCGCGCGCCGGCCCCGGCGCCGGCAGGTCGCCATGGTGGAAGACGAGGCAGCGGCTGGTGCCGCCGCGCATGTAGACGGCGCGAATCTTCTTCTGGCTCACTGACGCCTCCCCGTCACGCCCGTCCCGCCCGCGTGTGGGCGAGAATGCCACCGGATAGCAATATTTCCCGCTCGCGCGGCGTGAGCACGCACGTGGCCGTGAACGCGGCGCCCGTGCGCGTGTTGACGATCGTGATCCGCTCGCCGGCCGCCAGCTGCGCGCGCAGCCCGGGCAGGCGCAGGCGATCGTCGCGCTCGATGCCGGCCCACGCCGACGGATCGGCGAAGACGAGCGGGACCACGCCCCAGTTGATCAGGTTCGTCCGGTGGATCCGGGCGAAGGACTTCGCGATGACCGCACGCACGCCGAGGAACATCGGCCCGTGGGCCGCTGCCTCGCGCGACGAGCCCTGACCGTACGTCTCGCCGCCAACGATGATGCCGCGCCCGGCGGCCTTCGCGCGCGCCACGAACTCCGCGTCGACGTACTTGAAGCAGAACTCGGCGATCGCCGGGACGTTCGAGCGGAAGACGAGCACGGCGCTGCCGGCGGGCGAGATGTCGTCGGTGGAGACCTTGTCGCCGAGCTTCAGGAGCACCGGCGCCTCGAGGCTCTCGGCCACCGGCTCGCCGAGCGGTACCGGCTTGATGTTCGGTCCGCGCACGATCTCGCCGCCGCCGTCTGGCGCCACGAAGCCGACGGTCGAGGACGCGAAGCGGGGCGGCAGCGCCGCCTCCGGCTGCGCGCCGAGCGTGCGCGGATCGGTGATGACGCCGGTCAACGCCGAGGCGGCGGCGACCACCGACGAGCAGAGGTAGACCTGATCGTCCTTCACGCCGCTGCGTCCGGAGAAGTTCCGGTTGAACGCACGCAGGCTCTTGGCGCCGGCGGCCGGCACGTGGCCAATGCCCGCGCAGGCGCCGCAGCTCGACTCGGAGACGGTCGCGCCGGCGGCGATCAGATCGGTGAGGAGCCCCTCGCGGGCCATCGTCTCGAGGATCTTGTGGCTGCCCGGAAACAGGACGAACGAGACCGACGGATGCACGTGGCGCCCGCGGATCACTTCGGTGACCGACGCCATGTCGTGCCACGAGCCGTTCGTGCACGAGCCCACCAGCACCTGCTCGACAGCGGTGCCGGCGACCTCCTCGACCGGCACTACCCGATCGGGCGAGCCCGGCAGCGCCACCAGCGGCGTGATCGACGAGAGATCGAGGTCGATCTGGTCATCGTACGTCGCGTCGTCGTCGGGCGCGGCCGGGCGCCAGTCCTCGCCGCGGCCCAGGCGCGTCAGGAA
>JBKPCO010000078.1:0-56151 GCA_046727415.1 Candidatus Methylomirabilota bacterium | reverse complement strand
ACCCGCGAGGGGAGGAACGGACATGGGAGACATCCTCGGAATCGGGACGACCCACTATCCGCCCGGTCTGGTGCCGGAGGAGCACAAGCCGTGGCCACTGGCGCGGATGCTCCACTCCGACCCGCGCATCCCCGAGCCCATGAGAGACCCCGCGAACTGGCCTGCGCCGATGCGCGCGGAGTGGGGTGACGACGAGGGGATCACCTCGTTCAAGGCGCATCGTGCCCGCGTATTCAGCGCGTTTCGCACGCTCCGCGACGAGATCGACGCCTTCCGGCCCGACTTCATCCTGATGTGGGGCGACGATCAGTACGAGAACTTCCGGGACGACGTGATTCCCCCGTTCTGCGTGCTGGCCTACGACAAGCTCGAGTTCCAGCCGTTCAAGCGGCTCGGCAAGCGCCCGAACATCTGGGGCGAGCCCGGGGACAAGACGTTCACCTGGCCCGGGCAGCCCAAGGCCGGGCGGCTCCTGGCCACCAGGCTGCTCGAGGCCGGCATCGACATGCCGTACGCCTATCGGCCGCTGCACGGCGACGGCGTGGCTCATGCGTTCGCCAACACGCTCCTGTACCTCGACCTCGACCGCAAGGGCTTCCCGTACCCGATCCTCCCCGTGACCGTGAACTGCTACGGGCGCGACGTCGTCAGAAATCAAGGAGGCGGGAGCCAGTTCGGCGTCGAGGCCGATCCGCCGGCGCCCTCGCCGCGCCGCTGCTTCGAGCTCGGGCGCGCGACCGCCCGCATCCTGCGCGAGAGCCCGTGGCGCGTCGTGCTCATGGCCTCGTCGAGCTGGTCCCACGCGTTCCTGATCGAGAAGAATCACTTCATCTACCCCGACCTCGAGGCCGACCGCGTCCTGCTCGAGCACCTGCGCGCGGGCGATTACGACACCTGGCGCGATCTGCCGCTCGAGCGGCTCGAAGCGTCCGGCCAGCACGAGGTGCTGAACTGGGTGTGTCTCGCCGGGGCCATGTCCGAGGTCGGCGCCAAGATGGAGCTCGTGGACTGGGTGGAGACCTGGATCTTCAACGCGCCGAAGTGCCAGGCGATCTTCCGATGAAGGCCGTCTACATCGCCGAGCCGGGCGGCCCCGAGAAGCTGATCTATGGCGATCGGCCCGATCCCGAGGCCGGGGCCGGCGAGGTCGTCGTCCGCGTCAGGGCCTCGGCCGTCAACCACGCCGACCTCGCGATCCGCGCGGGCCGCTCGGCCACTGGGGCGCTCCCACGCATCCTCGGTCTCGACATCGCCGGGGAGATCGCGAGCCTGGGGTCCGGGGTCACCGGTTGGAAGCCGGGCGATCGCGTCGTGGCCGAGAACCGCGTGAAGTGCGGCATCTGCTCGCCGTGTGTCCTCGGGCGCGACGAGTACTGCGAGCGCCAGAAGCGGCTCGGCGGCGAGCTCGACGGCGGTCACGCGCAATACTGCAAGGTTCCGGCGGCCAATCTGCAGCTGATCCCCGACGGCATGAGCTTCGAGGAGGCCTCGACGTTTCCGCTGGCCGGCCACACGGCGTGGCACTGTCTCGTCGAGCGCGTACAGCTCCAGCCGTGGGAGGACGTGCTCATCCAGGCGGTCGGCAGCGGCGTCGGCAGCTTCGGTCTCTTGATGGCCAAGGGCATCGGCGCTCGAGCCATCGTCACTGCCGGAAGTGACTGGAAGCTCGCCAAGGCCAAGGAGCTGGGCGCCGACGAGGTGATCAACTACACGACGACGCCGAAGTTCAGCCAGCGCGTCAAGGAGCTCACCAATGGCCGCGGCGTCGACGTCGTGTTCGACTGCGTCGGCGCGCCGGTGTGGGACGAGAGCTGCGCGAGCCTGAAGCCCGGCGGACGTCTCGTCATCACCGGAACGACCGGCGGGAGCCAGATCCCGTTCAACCTGTCGGTCCTCCAGGGCCGGCCGCTGACGCTGATGGGCAGCGGAGCGCGGAGCCGCCGGAGCTTCGCCGCCATGATGCACATGGCGCGCTACGGCGGGCTCCACGGCGTGGTGGGCAAGACCTTCGACCTGGCCGAGACCGCGAAGGCCCACGAGGTCATGGCCGGCCGCGATTTCTTCGGCAAGCTGGTTCTTCGCGTACCCTAGAGGGAGACGGACATGGGCAACTTCATTCGGCTCTACACCAAGGACGGCCTGACGCACATCGAAGAGATGGATCTCACGACGCATCCCGAGCTGGCGACGCTGCAGGCCGCCAAGGGCGTCGTCTTCAGGACGACGAAGCCCGGCTACTTCTCCGACTGGCACAACGCCCCGCGCCGGCAGTTCGTCATCACGCTGGCCGGCGAAGTCGAGATCGGCCTTGCTGACGGCAGCAAGCACCGCTACGGACCGGGGCACGTGACGCTGGCCGAGGATCTCACGGGAAAGGGACACACGACGCGCGTGGTCGGAAACCAGCCGCGTCTGACGGTGACGATTCCGCTCGCTGACTGAGGAGGATGTCATGGGACAGATTCTCGGGCTCGGTATCACCCACTACCCGCCCCTGTCGTACAAGGGCAACATGACCGGCCGGATCAAGATGCTGATGGCCGATCCGTTGCTGCCCGAAAATCTGAGGTCGCCGGAGCGGTGGCACCCGACGATGCGCGCGCAGTGGTCCACTGACGAGGGCGCGGCCCACTCCGAGGCGCACCGGAACGATCTGATCCATCATTTCAGGAAGGCGCGGGCCGAGCTGGACGCCTTCAAGCCCGACTTCGTCCTGCTCTGGGGCGACGACCAGTACGAGAACTACCGAGAGGACTGCGTGCCGCCGTTCTCGATCCTCGCCTACGACTCGGTCGAGGTGCAGCCCTGGAAGGGTCACCGCGGCGAGAACTGGTGGGACGAGCCGAAGGACAAGACGTTCACGGTTACGGGTCACCGCGCGGGCGCCAAGCATCTGGCCACCGCGCTGCTGAACGACGGCGTCGATATCGCGTACGCCTACAAGCCCCTGCACCACGCGCTCGGCCACGCGTTCATGAACTCGATCATGTACCTGGACATCGACCGTAAGGGCTTCCCCTATCCGGTCGTGCCGTTCACGGTCAACGCCTACGGCCGCTGGCTCGTCGGCGCTCACGGCGCGCCGATGACGCCGTCGCAGGCGGCCAAGCTCGCGGAGCACACTGAGCTCGACCCGCCCGGCCCGCAGCCGTGGCGGTGCTTCCAGGTGGGTGGGGCGATCGCGCGCGCCTTGAGCGCGAGCCCCTGGCGCGTGGCGGTCATCGCGTCGTCGAGCTGGAGCCACTCGTTCCTGGTCGCGAAGAACTCGCTGATGATCCCGGACGTGGAGTCGGACAAGCGCTACTACGAGGCGCTCCGCAATGGCGACTGGGCGACGTGGCGCAATACCACCATCGCCGAGGCGGAGGATCGCGGCCACCACGAGCTCCTGAACTGGTTCTGCCTGGCGGGCGCGATGGCCGAGCTCGAGCGCAAGCCCGACGAGTCGGTGTTCCTGGAGTCGTGGATCTCGAACTCCGACAAAGTGTTCGCAGTCTTCAGACCGTAGCGTTCGAAGCGCCGTCACGGCGCCGGCTCGGGAGGCGGACATGAAGGCGATACGAGCGTCTGGCCTCGGCATGGTGATCGTCGGGATCGCGGCTCTCCTGGCCGCCTCTCAGGCCCAGCTCGGCGCGCAGCCGAGCGCCGACCCGGCCATCCGCATCGGTCCCGGTGATCTGGGCGGCACCGTCACCGGCGCAAACGGGCCGGAAGCCGGCGTCTGGGTCATTGCGGAGACGACCGATCTTCCCACGCGCTTCATCAAGATCGTGGTCACCGACGATCGGGGCCGCTACGTCATCCCCGAGCTGCCGAAGGCCAACTACGACGTGTGGGTGCGCGGCTACGGCCTGGTCGACTCGCCCAAGGTTCGGACCGCGCCCGGGAAGTATCTCGACCTGAATGCGGTGGTCGCGCCGAGCGCGGCGACCGCCGCCGAATATTACCCGGCCATCTACTGGTACTCGATGCTCCGGGTGCCGGAGAAGAGCGAGTTTCCGGGCACCGGGCCCCAGGGCAACGGCATCGCCGTCGCGTTGAAGGACCAGACCCAGTGGCTGGACGTCGTCAAGACCAACGGGTGCTACACCTGCCACCAGCTGGGTAACAAGGCAACGCGCACGATTCCCAAGGAGCTCGGTGATTTCAGGAACTCCGAGGAAGCGTGGGCCCGGCGGATCGTCTCCGGACAGGCCATGACCCAGATGACCAACAACATCAAGCGCCTCGATGCGCGCGCCTACAAGCTCTTCGCCGACTGGACCGACCGGATCGCGGCCGGCGAACTGCCGGCGACGCGGCCGCCGCGGCCGCAGGGCGTCGAGCGCAACGTGGTCGTCACGCTCTGGGATTGGGCTGGCCCCAAGGACTACCTGCACGACGAGATCTCGACCGACAAGCGCAAGCCCACCGTCAACGCCAACGGGCTGATCTATGGCGCCCCCGAGGAGAGCACCGATCTATTCCCCGTGCTCGATCCGGTCAACCACAAGGCGACCCAGGTGAAGATGCCCGTGCGCGACGCGAACACGCCCTCCTCGAAGCAGAATCCCATGACGCCGTCGCCGTACTGGGGCCCGGACCCGATCTGGGACAGCCAGACCAGCATGCACAATCCGATGTTCGACGAGCGGGGCCGGGTGTGGTTCACGTCGCGCGTCGGCGCTCCGGCCAATCCGGACTTCTGCAAGAAAGGCTCCGCGCATCCGTCCGCGAAGCTCTTCCCCATCGAGCAGTCCAACCGCCATCTCTCAGTGTACGACCCGAAGACCGCGAAGATCACGCTGATCCGGACGTGCTTCCCCACTCACCACCTGGTCTTCGCCGAGGACGCCAACCACACGTTGTGGACGAGCGCCGGCGGGCCCGGCAGCGGCGTCATTGGCTGGCTGAATCGCAAGATGTTCGACGAGACCGGCGACGAGCAGAAATCGCAGAGCTGGACGCCGCTCGTGCTCGACACCAACGGCAACGGTAAGCGCGATGACTACGTCGAGCCCGACCAGCCCGTCGATCCGACCAAGGACAAACGGATCGTGGCCGCCTTCTACGGCATCGGCGTGAACCCGAACGACGGCACGGTGTGGGGCTCGGTGCTCGGCTTTCCGGGCTACGTGATTCGTCTCAATCCGGGTTCCAACCCCCCGGCGACTGCGCTCGCCGAAGTGTTCGAGCCACCGCTGCCGGGCTACGGGCCGCGCGGCATGGACATCGATCGCAACGGCGTCGTGTGGACGCCGCTTTCCAGCGGGCATCTCGCGAGCTTCGACCGGCGCAAGTGCAAGGGACCGCTCAACGGGCCCAAGGCCACGGGACAGCACTGTCCCGAGGGCTGGACCCTTTATCCGTTCCCCGGCCCCCAGCTCGCGAACGTCACGGATCCGGGCAGCGCGGAGGCGAGCTACTACGCGTGGGTCGATCAGTTCGACACGTTCGGCCTGGGCCGGAATGTGCCGATCGGTACCGGGAACGCCAACGAGGGGCTGCTCGCCCTCGTCAATGGCAAGTTCGTGGTCCTCCGTGTCCCCTATCCGATGGGCTTCTACGCCAAGTGGATGGACGGGCGCATCGACGACCCGAATGCCGGCTGGAAAGGCAAGGGGCTGTGGTCGACCTACGCCACCCGAACACCCTTCCACGTCGAAGGCGGCAAGGGGACGACGAGCAAGGTCGTCAAGTTCCAGCTCCGCCCCGACCCACTCGCGAGGTGAGCGCGTGCCGATAACCACCATTACGATTCCGCACTTCGCGACGGGCCCGACGCTGCCGCGCGCCGCGAACCCCGACGGGCCAAACACGCTCCGCACGCGCGTGGCCGACCTCGTCGCCAAGATGGGGCCGCCGCCCTGGTCGCGGCGGGTCATCCAGGACGAGCGCCAGCTCGTCACGCTGATCTGCAACCGCCCGGGCGGCGGCAATCGGCCGCACTGGCACGCCGACTTCGACGAGTGGTGGGTGGTCCTGGCCGGCGAGTTCACCTGGGAGCTGACGGGCGGCATCGTCGTCGAGGCGCGCAAGGACGACATCGTCTGGGTGCCGCGCGGCACCGTGCATCACATCAAGACGGTCGGGACGGAGAACTCGCTGCGCCTCGCGGTGGCCATGCCGCCGGCCACACACTACTTCTCGCCCTGCGAGCAGTGCGGGTACGACGACGAGGGCCCGCGCGAGTGGAACGCCTAGCGCGCTAGCTTCTCCAGCATCCGCGGATCGGGGTCGACGCCGAGGCCCGGCCCCTGGGGCAGGGCGATACGGCCGTTCTTCGGGTGGATCGCGTCCCCCAGCGGATTGTCGGCGAAATCGCAGTAGAAGCGCTCGACCCATGATTCGGTCGGCATCGCCGCGATGCAGTGGATCGACGCGAGCAGTCCCGGACCGAAGTATGCCGAGTGCGGGACGACCTGCACGCCGAACGCTTCGGCGACCGTCATGACCCGGCGCATTTCCGTCACCCCGCCGATCTTCGTCACGCTCGGCTGGGCGTACGTCAAGGCTCCAGCCTCGAAGGCGCGCCGGAACTCCCAGACCGTGCCATAGTTCTCGCCGGCGGCGGTCGGAAGTCCGCCGCGCGCGCGCACCTCGGCGAGCCCCCCGAGGTTCTCCGGCGGCCACACCGGCTCCTCGAGCCAGTGCGGATCGAACGGCGCCAAGCGCCGCGCCATCTCGACCGCCTGCGCTACTGTCCACGGGCAGTTCGTGTCGATCATGATCCGAATCCCCGGGCCGGCCACGTCACGCGCGGCCTTCACCTCCGGTACGGTGATCTCGTGCAGCTTGATCAGCCGGTAGCCGCGACCCAGCGCCTGCTCCGTGTAGCGCGCGACTGCGTCAGCCGTACCGTAGCGCAGGAGGCTCGCGTAGGCCGGCAGGTCGGCGCGGGGGCTTCCGCCGAGCAATCGGTAGAGCGGCACGCCGGCAACCTTGCCCGCGATGTCCCAGAGCGCGATGTCGATGCCCGACAGCGCGTAGATCACAGGCCCGTTCCGGCCGATCCCGTGCAGGAGGCGCTGCATCTCGTCGTGGATCGCCGCGATCTGGCTCGGATCGCGGCCGACGCACATCGGCCCGAGCAGTGTGTCGATGGCGGCGCGCGTGGCCGGGAAGATGCGATGACCGAACGCCTCGCCCCAGCCGGTCACTCCGCCGTCGGTGTCGATGCGGACGAGCAGCATGTCGATGCTGGTCCGAGGCCGGCCGCCGAGCATCGGCGTGGCGCCCTCGATCACCATCGGCAGGTTGAGAACGAGCGTCTGAACCCGTGTGATCTTCATGGGCGAGGTTCCTCTAGATTCCCGTGATAGGGTACCCGGAGTGATGACCAGAGAACGATTCGAGCAGGGCATGACCCTCGAGCAGTACATCGACCACATGTCCGTCAACCGCGAGCGGTTCGTCGACGCGCTCGACGAGACGACGATCGGGCCCGAGGACACGCGCGTCCTGGCGCAGCTCGGGAAGGTGCGCCGGGTACTGGTGCTGAGCGAGGACTGGTGCGGCACCTGCCTGGCCCACGTCCCGTACGTGGCCAAGCTGGTCGAGAGCAACGCGAGCATCGAGATGCGGCTCTTTCCCCGCGACCAGAATCCGGACGTGATGGACCAGTATCTGAAGAGGGGACTCTACCGCTCGATCCCGGTGTTCGTGTTCTTCGACGAGCACATGAACGAGGTCGCGCGGTTCATCGAGACCCGGCCGGCGTGAATCCATGGCAGGCATTGTAGCGTCTCAAGCGCCAGGAGGTTGGTGGCGATGACTGTGAAAGTGACAGACGCGACGTTCGACGGTGTGGTCACGAGCGAGCGACCGGTGGTGATCGACTTCTGGGCGCCGTGGTGCGGGCCCTGCCGGGTCGTCGCGCCCGTGCTCGAGGAGATCGCGAGCGAGCTGGGCGACCAGGTGACGGTCGGCAAGGTCAACGTGGACGAGCACCCTGCGCTCGCGTCGCGCTTCGGAATCCAGGCGATCCCGCAGCTCCTGTTCTTCAAGGACGGAGCCGAGAAAGACCGGGTCGTCGGTGCGGTGCCTAAGCGCGAAATCCTGAAGCGGCTGCAGAGCCTGGCCGACTGACCGCGATCGCCGAGGCGAACGCCTCGGCAAAGCGCCGCATGTCCTGCCGCGTGCCGATGGTGACGCGGAAACTCCCATCGATGACGGGCTTGCCTGCCATGCTCCGGACGAGGATCCCCTCGTCCCGGAGCGCGCGCACTGCGTCCTCGCACTCTCCCGGAGGCCATACGAGCAAGTAGTTGCCGCCCTCACCGGCGCAGCGAACGCCCAGCCGGCGCATCTTCTCGATCGTCCATTCCCGCGCGGCCTGTACCTCGGCGACGTACCGTCGCATGTGGCCGTCGTCGGCCAGCGCGGCCTTCCCGGCGACCACCGCGAACATGTTGATGTCGTAGGGCCCTGTCACCCGGCGCAGCCGCTCGACGACGCTCGGATGGCCGATCGCGAAGCCCAGCCGCAGGGCTGCGATGCCGGCCGCCTTCGACAAGGACTGCAGCGCCACCATGTTCGGAAGCTCGAGCGCCGCGGGGAGCACCGTCTGCCCGGTGAAGGCCACGTAGAGCTCGTCGACGACCACCAGGGTTTCGGGCGCCGAGCGGGCGAGCGTGACGATCGCCTGCGGCGCCAGGAGCGTCCCCGTAGGATTGTTCGGGTTGCAGATGAAGCATAGCCGCGGCCGGGACTCGAGCCGCCGCGTGACCGACTCGAGCGGGAAGCTCAGGTCTCTCGGGTACGGAATCTCGTCGATCACCATACCCTGCTGCTGCGCGCACGGCGCGTAGTACCCGAAGGTCGGCGTGGTCGTCAGGAAGGCGCTGCCTCGCTCGCCGTAGGCGTCGAAGATCGCGCGAATCGCGGCGTCGACACCGTTGAAGGCCTCGACGTGGCTCCCCGGCACGCCGATCGTTGCGGCATACGCCTCGT
Organism: Candidatus Methylomirabilota bacterium; assembly: GCA_046727415.1. Lineage (GTDB taxonomy): Bacteria > Methylomirabilota > Methylomirabilia > Rokubacteriales > CSP1-6 > AR31. The sequence goes on along the minus strand of JBKPCO010000078.1, from coordinate 47,220 downwards.
TGAGGCCGGCGTATTCCGGATAGGTGGCGTAGGCCTCGGGCGGCAGGCGCCGGATCGCGTCGACCACCGCCGGGCTCGGCCCGACGGTGCTCTCGTTGAAATCCAGCCGCAGGAGCGACCGGCGCCCCTCGAGCGGGGCGACGTACGGTGTCATCGCTTCGACTTCCGGCCTGGCCTTGATCATGCTCGACCGATCATGCCGAGCGCGCGGCGGACTTCTTTTTCAGCTCCGGGATGACATGCTTGCCGAAGAGCTCGATCGACGTCATCACCTTGTCGTGGGGCACCGTTTCGGTCGCCATGAGGAACTGCAGCTCGTCCACGCCTGCTTCCTCGTGGATCGCGATGCCCTTGAGACAGCTTTCCGGGTCGCCGGCCACCAGCACGCCGCGCTCGACGAGCGTGTCGGCGTCGATCTGATTCCACAGGGCCGAGGCGATCTGTCCCGATCCGCCGGAGAGATCGACTTCGGGCGCGCCGGCGGCGCCCTCGGTCTTGAGGTAGCGAGCGAAGTTCGCCTTGAGATGGTCGGGCACGCCGCCCCACGAGGCGACGAGCTGCTCGTAGAGGTGCGTCTGGTCCTTGAGATACGGACGATCCGGACCGAAGAACGTCCGGAGCGATTTCGCCGCCAGCTCACGGGCGCCCTTGTTGTCCCAGTCGCAAACGGCCATGGTGGAGCTGAGCCACTGGTCGTTGATGAACTTCCCGACCGGCTTGGCCTTCCGCACGCGCTCCTTGTACTGCTTGATGTGCGGCGCGAGGTACGACGGCGAGGCCACGCTGAGCGCCATCACGCCGATGCCGGTCTCGGCGGCCAGCTCGTAAGTCGCCGGCTGCAGCGCCGCGACCCAGATGGGCGGGTGCGGCTTCTGGAAGGGCTTCGGGCGCACCTCGCGCGGCGGCACGTTCCAGAACTTGCCCTCCCAGGAAAACGTCCCGTCCTCCCAGATGCGCGGGATCATCCGGAGCGACTCTTCCCACATGCCGCGTGTGTTCCGCGGATCGATCCCCATGCCCATCTGCTCGTACGGCGCCGAGCGCCCTGTGCCGAACTCGACGCGGCCGCCGGACATGTGATCGACCATGGCGACGCGCTCGGCGACGCGGACCGGGTGATGGTAGGGCAGGATGACGACGCCGAATCCCAGGCGGATCCGCTTGGTCAGCTGGCTCAACGCTCCGAAGATCACCTCCGGGCACGGCGACATCGAGAAGCTCGTGAGGAAGTGATGCTCCACGAACCAGACGGTGTCGAAGCCCATCCGATCGGCGAGCACGCACTGCTCGAGGGTTTCCTTGATGACCGCGTGGTCGTCGACCACCGGCCGCTGCATCTCGTACGCGAGGCTCAGTCTCATGCGCCGTCCCTCCGTGTGGGGCCCTAGTGTACCGGAGGATGGCCGCGAGCGGCGGTGCCCGAACGGCTGTCGGCGCGCTCAGTCGTCACGCGAGCGCCGTCTGTGCGATGCTTGCGGCCGTGCGTGACGGCGCGCTGTACGACGAGATTCGCAAGGCCGGTCTTCAGGACCACGTCTGGCAGTGGCAAAGCTTCGCGGCGTTTTCCCAGTACCGTCGGGTCTTCGAGGCAACGCGGCGGTACCTCGAGCCCGGGGTGGTCGCGCTTGACTGGGGCTGCGGCAACGGTCACTTTTCCTTCTTTCTCGTCAGGCACGGCGTCCGGAGCGTCGGGTATTCGTTCGAGGCCGCGCCGTCGCTGCTGACGGGCGAGCCGCTCTTCGAGCACCGGCGAGGCGATCCGCGCGAGCCGGTGAAGCTCCCGTTCGACGAGAGCACCTTCGACCTGGTGTTCAGCATTGGCGTGCTGGAGCACGTTCACGAGGCGGGGGGCAACGCCCGGGGCTCGATCCTGGAGCTCGAGCGCGTCCTGAAACCGGGCGGCCATTTCCTCTGCTTCCATCTGCCCAACCGATACGCGTGGGGCGAGAATCTCCGAAAGGTTCTCAAGCGCCTGGGTGCGTCGGAGGAGTCTCACCCCGTGCTCTACACCAACCGCTCATTCGGCGACTTGCTGCAGGCCACGACGTTCGAGATCGTCGAGGCCTGGCGCTACAGCTGGCTGCCGCGCAATCGGCTCAGTCGCCTTCCAGCGTTCATGAGCGAGGCGTCGGCGGGGGTGGCGATCATCAACGGCATCGACGCCGGGCTCGAGCGTCTCCTCGCCCCGTTCTGTCAGAACTGGGCTTTCGTGCTAATCAAGCGGCCAGCCGAGACGGAGAGATAGTCATGCCGGCCACGCCGGAAGTGATCGTCGCGATCGGAGAGCTACTCCAGCCGCTCCTGGAGACATTGGAGCGCGTGAGCTGGGTTCAGCGTCATCTCTTCCCGCCCCTCGCGAACCGTCTCGCCGACGAGCTGGCGCCGGGCGCCGACGAAATCGCCGGGCCGCTCGAGGCCGCCGAGGGGCTCGACTGGCCGGACGATCTCCGGTTCATGCGCGACCGGCTCATCGACGTGTCGCGACAGACCGTCGAGCTCGTCACATCCTTCGTCGCCGCCGCGAGGTCGCCGGACAACCCGATTGATCTCTATCGGGCGCTCCGGCGCTTCGCCCGCGTGCAGGAGACGCTCTATCCGCTGACCCCCGCCCTCGAGCCGGTGAGCCGGTGGTTTCTCGAGCCTGAGCGGCGCGACGACGACGAGCTGGTGGCGCGGCTCCGCGAAGGGGCGCTGCGCGACGACGAGCTGCGCGTGGGCGTGCTCCACGCCGACAACGAGCGCGACGCGCGGGGCGGCTTCTCGCTCTATGTCCCCGAGCAGTGGGACGGCCGATCGGCGATGCCGCTGGTGGTCGCCCTGCACGGGGGCAGTGGACACGGGCGCGACTTTCTCTGGAGCTGGCTCAGCAACGGGCGCTCGCGCGGGGTGCTGGTGCTGGCCCCGACTGCGCGCGATCGCACGTGGTCGATCATGGGCGGCGAGGACGTCGACGCCGAGCCACTACGCCAGATGGTCGAGACGGTCGCCGCGCGATACCCGATCGACCGCGCGCGCGTCCTGCTGACCGGCATGTCGGACGGCGCGACCTACACGTTCCTCTGCGGCCTCCGCGCGGGCACGCCGTTCACGCATCTGGCGCCGGCGTGCGGCGTGCTCCATCCGTTCCTGATGGTCCCGGGCGGGCTCGCGGCCGCGCGTGGAAAGCCGATCTACCTGATCCACGGCGCGCTCGACTGGATGTTCCCGATCACCACCGCCCACTTCGCCCGCGAAGCCCTGCGGGAAGCCGGCGCGCAGCTCGTCTATCGTGAGATCGCGGACCTGTCCCACACCTATCCGCGGGACGAGAACCCACGCATCCTCGACTGGCTCGCGGAGGGCGCCGCCGCTACGGCTTGAGGATCACGCGTGTCGCGGCCGTCCCGGCGTTCTTGCCCTGCCACTCCGCAAACGCGAACGCCTTGTTCACCTCGGCGAGCGGGAAACTGTGTGAGACGACCTTCGAGAGCGGGTACTTGTCCCGCGTCCGCACCAGGAAGTCGAGCGCGCTCGGCATGATCCACGGGTTGTAGTGCATGAGTCCCGTCCACTTGATCTGCTGCGAGATGACCTTGATGGCCGGGAAGCTCACAGGCTGCGGGACGATGTTGCCGATGTCGACGAACTTGCCGCCGAGCCGGACCATGTCCAGTCCCTCGACCGTGGCCGCGGCGATGCCGACGACCTCCACCACCACGTCGGCGCCGCGACCGTCGGTGAGGTCCTTCACGCGCTGCACGCGCGCCTCGGGCGTCGGGAACTCGTTCATGTCGATCACGTCGGTCGCGCCGCATTTCTTCGCGAAGTCGAGGCGCAGGGGCTGCTTGTCGATCGAGATGACCTTCGACGCGCCCTTTTCGGCGGCGATGGCGGCGGTGTAGATGCCGAGCCCACCCGCACCCTGGATGGCGACCACGTCGCCGAACTGCATGCCTGAGTATTCGAGGCCGTGGAGCACCTGGCACATGGCGCAGTTCACCGGCGGAATGGCCTCGTCGGGAAGAATGTCCGGCACCTTGAACACGTAGTGCCCGGGCGGCAGGAAGTAGTAGTCGGCGTAGCCGCCGTCGCAGTACGGGTACTCGTCCAGGTTGAACTGCATGCTCCGCCGCTGGCGGTGCGGGCAGACGTGATGCTCGCCGCGGACACACCAGTAGCAGCGATTGCACGGGGTGAAGAACGGAAACGCAACGCGATCGCCTTCTTTCAGCGGCCGGCGGAGCGAATCGGTCGTCACGCCCTTGCCGAGACTGTGCACGACGCCGGTGAACTCGTGACCGGGCACGCGGCGCATGTTCGGACCGGAGTAGTTGCCGTCGTTGCGCCAGTAGTGCAGATCGGAGCCGCAGATGGCGGCGGCGGTGTTCTTGATGAGGATGCCTCCCGGCTCCACTTCCGGAGTCGGCAGGGTCTCGAGCTCGAGCGGCTTGCCGGGCTGGTTGAGTACGACGGTCAGTCCCTTTGGCACCGAAGTGTCCTCCTTGGCTGTGCTTCGTCCCGCCAACATCCTAACGCAAAAGTTTGACGAGCCGCGCGAGTTGGCCTAGCGTGGTTCGCGCTCGTCGCCGCCCCCGCCGGGGCAGCGGGCAAGGAGTGCGCGCCGCAGGCCGTCGCGGGGCTGGGGCCCCGCCGGCCGAGGCGCGGCTATAGACTGGAGAGATCGATGGCTGACGTGCTCACGGTGATCGCGAAAGTCCGCGCGCCCAAGGGCAAGGGCGACGCGCTGGCGGCGCTTCTCAAGGAACAGGCGGCGGTGGTTCGCAAGGCCGAGCCGGGCTGCCTGGTGTATCGTTACCACCGGTCGACGAAGGACCCGGACCTCTTCGCCGTTTACGAGCAATACAAGGACGACGCCGCGTTCGACCTCCACCGCAAGGCCCCGCACCTCGCGGCGTACCGCGAGCGGCGCGAGAAGGAAGGGCTCGTCGCGGGCCCGCCCGAGGTGGAGATCTACCGATCGCTCACCGAGTAGAGGCTCGGCCGGCGAGCCAGGCGGCGATCGCCCGGCCCTCGCTGTTCGCCGCGCTCCGGGCGCGAAACTTCTGTCTGTACTGGGTCGGGCTGGTGTTCTACGTCCTCGGCCATCGGGCGGAGTACGTCACCTTCGCCTGGATGACGTGGGAGCTGACCCAGAGCCCGCTCTACCTCGGCTACCTCGGTCTGGCCCAGGGCGCGCCGCTGGTCGTCTTCCAGCTTCTCGCCGGAGTCCTGGCCGACCGCACCAGCCGCATGCGCCTGCTCCTCGGCACCACCATCATGACCTCGGCGACGCTGATCGTCGCTTTCGGGCTGACGGCGCTGGGCCTCGTCCGCGTTCCGCACCTGCTCGTGCTGGCGGCGCTCAGCAGCACCTTCCGTGCGTTCGACGAGCCGAGCCGCATGTCGCTGGTACCCCAGCTGATCGACCGCGCACGGCTCCCGAACGCAATCGCGCTCGGCTCGATCCCCTGGCAGACCGGGCGGATGATCGGGCCGTCGATCACCGGGATCCTGATCGCGGCGTTCGGCGGAACAACCGGCTTCGGCCTGGCCGCGGGAGCCTCGTGCGCGGCGCTGGCGCTCTACAGCCGCATCCGCGTCGCCGAGGACATCAAGCCGAGCGATGGACGCGACATGCTTTCGCAGCTTATCGAGGGCCTGCGCTACGTCGGTAACAACTTCGTCTTCGCCAGCCTGATCAGCCTGGCTCTCTTCAACGCGCTCTTCGGGCTGTCCTACATCACGCTTCTGCCCGTCTACGCCGATCAGTATTTTGGCACCGGCTCGACCGGATACGGACTCCTGAGCGCTGCCCACGGCGCCGGTTCGATGATCGGCACGCTCATCATCGCCACCGCCGCGCTACGGGTCGTGCCCCCGGGACTGGTGATGCTGACCGCCGCGGCGTGCATGGGGCTCGCGCTGATGATGTTCTCGCGGTCTCCCGGGATGGGCTTCGCGATCCCCATGTTGGGGCTCGTCGGGTTCTGCAGCACCTTCTATTTGACGCACGTCACCACGATCATCCAGCAGCAGGTGCCCGATCACCTCCGGGGCCGCGTGCTGAGCCTCTATTCTCTCTGCTGGAACCTGTTGCCGCTCGGCGGTTTGCTGGCCGGCGCGCTGGCCGCTGCCGTCGACGCGCGCTTCGCCATCCTGATCGGCGGCGTCATGGTCGCCACCAACGCGCTCCTGCTCCTGACCTCGCGGCGGCTACGCGCGATCGGCTGACGCCCGCGCTACACCGGCAGCTGCTCGGCGTCGGCAGCCGGCAGCATCTCGAAGGCGTTCAGCAGGCCGGTGATCATCCCATAGTGGCCGACAATGCCGGTCAGCTCGACGATCCAGGGCACGCCGTAGCGGTCCTTGAGCGCGTCGAAGACGGCCTGATCCACCCGATTGGTCCGGAGCAGCTGGCGCACGTAGGTCACGATCGCGCGCTCGTCGGGCGCGAGCCCGCCGGCGTCCTTCCGGTCGCGGACCACCGCGATGGCTTCCTCGCGCGTCCCCGCCTTGCGGGCCAGCGTCACGTGGGCGGCCCAGACGAACTTGCAGTCCTTCTCGCGCGCGGTGGCGCAGATGGCCAGCTCACCTTCCTTCGGCTTCACCGACGACTGGAAGCGGAGAAAGTTGCTGGTGTTGAGCACCCGGTTACACATTTCGGGGCTGTACATCATGATACTGAACGGGCCGCGCACGCTGCCGCGCCCCTCCGCGACGGCGTCGAAGATCGGCTGGTGCTCTGCTGCGACCTGCTCTTTGGTGGTGATGGGCGTGACGCGCGGCATGGTGATTTCTCCCTTTCGTCCGACGTTTACTGAATGAGGTGATCGGCGCGTTGCAGTAGGGGCTGGGGGATTGTGAGGCCCAGGGACCTGGCCGTTTTCAGATTGATCACGAGCTCGAACTTTGTGGGCTGCTCGACCGGAAGATCGGCCGGCTTGGTGCCCTTCAGGATCCGGTCGACCAGCCTGGCCGCTTGTCGTCCCAGCTCGGCGTCGGTAGCGCCATAGCTGGCGAGGCCGCCCTGCTCCGCGAAGAAGCGCGCCTGGAACATCGTCGGGATCGTGCTCGTGACTGCCGTTGCCACGATGAACCCGGGAATGTTCAGGGACAGGACCCGGGGTGCGAAGATCCCGTCCACGTCGCCCTTGCGGAGCCCACTGATGATGGCTCCTGCTTCCTCCTGGCTGCGGACTGGCCGCTCGACGAGCGTGAGGCCGAGACTCCGCGCCGCCGCCCGGCACGGCTCGATCTGCTCGCCCGCGCTCTTGTTCGTCGCGTCGTAGACCACGAGAACTCGCCTCAAGCCCGAGACCAGCTCGCGAAATATCTCGAGGCGTTTCGGCGCAAGCTCGATGTCGAGAGATGCGATACCGGTGAGGTTGCCGCCCGGACGGGCCAGGCTCTGGACCAGTCCCAGCTGGACGGGATCGCCGCCGCCGATGAAGACGATCGGGATTCGATTGGTCGCTCGCTTCGCAGCCTGCGCCGTGTTGCCGCCCTCGGTCGTCACGATGATGTCCGCGCCGCGCCGGACGAGCTCCTGCGCCGCCGTCAAGAGCTCACCGCTCTCGCCTCGCGTGAACCGGATGCCAATGGTGAAATCCTTGTCCTCGCGGTATCCGAGAGCCACCAGGCCGTCGCGCAAGCCGATGATGGCCGGCGTCGGCCCCCAGGATTCGGTCAGCGCGCCGATCTGAATCAGACGGGCGGGTCGCTGAGCCAGGGCCAAGTCGCCGCTCAGCCCGAGGAAGGCCAGGGCGAATCCCAGCATCAGACGACGGAAGCCCGGAAGCATCACCGATCCGGAGACGGCTCGGCGAGCAGAGCGTGAAAAAGCGCGCGTGCGGACGCGCCAGCCCATTCGCGGGGCCCGACGGCAAGAGCGACAACGCGGCCATCGCGGGCGACGACGAACGTCGTCGGCAGGCCCACCACACCGTACGCGGCATTGATCTTGCCGTCGTGATCGAGAACGAGCGGGAAGGTCAGGCCGAGCTCAGTGGCATACCGATGGATCGCTGCTCGCTCTTCGCGGGCATTGACGCCAACGACGGCGAGCCCTTTCGGGGCGAGCTCGCGGTGAAGCCGTTCGAACACGGGCATTTCCGGGCGACACTCTGCACACCAGCTCGCCCAGAAGTTGACGAGCACCACCTTGCCGCGGAGATCGTCGATCGCGAGCCGGCGCGCGTCGATCGTGCTCCCGCTGAAGTGCGGAGGGGTGGTCCGGGTCGGGTAGCCCGCGAGATCGAGTGGCTTGAGAAGCGGCGCCATCGCCGATTCGGCTCGCGCGAGTGCGCACGGCGCGACGATGAGCAGCGCCAGCGCGAGCCGCCGCGCAATCACGGCTTCTCGATGATAGCCCGGATGTCGCGCAAAAGCGTGTCGCTATACACGACCGTCGTGGTCGGGTTCTCGACGATCCATCTCTTTCGGATCGTTCCCCGAGGGTCGATCAGAAAGAACGTCCGGTTCGCGGTCATCGTGCGATCGTTGAGGATTCCGTAGGCCCTGATGACTTTCCGATCGGGAAAATCGCTGAGGAGGGGATAGGGCAGCTTGAGCGACTCGGCGAACGTCTGCTGCGAGAAGGTCGTGTTGGCGCTGACCGCAAGGATCTGAATGCCCAAGTCTTCGAATCGCCTGAAGTCGGCCTTCCTGGCCGTGAGATTCGCCGCTCAGGTGGGCGCGAAGTCCGAACCGTAGAACTCGAGGAAGACCCACTTCTTACCCTTGAAGTCGGCGAGAGATATGTCCAGTCCGGTGGTCGCCGGCAGGGTGAAGCCCGGCGCTGCTGCTCCCTCCTCGATGGCCGCGCTCGGCCGCGGCGCAGCGACGACAGAACAGACCACGAGAGCCACGAGCGCCACGACCGACAGCCCAGAGCTCCTCATGCTTCTTGCCTCCCGTTCTGCACGAATCTTTACCGCATTCTTCGTCAAGGCGAAGGAATCCGCAAGGTGACCCTGCTTGACGGCGTGGTCGGCGACGGCGCAGTATCCCCTCGGTGAACGCCCAGGGCTCCGGTGCCTACACCGACTTCAACACCCTGCTCGAACAGCATGCCCGCCGGCGACCCGACAAGACCTTCATCGAGATTCCCGACGAGGGCTCACGAATTACCTTCGGCGCCTTCGAGGCCTTGACCCGGCGCTTCGCCAATCTCCTGGCGAGCCAAGGCATCCGCGCGGGCGACCGGATCTCGCTGCTCGCCGACAACGGGATCGAGGGGCTAGTCGTGTTCTGGGGCGCCCTCCGCGCCGGTGTCATCGTGAACCCGATCAACGTCGAGATCCGCGAGAAGCACGTGAGCCAGATCCTGCACGACGTTGCGCCCGGGGCCGTGTTCTGGAGTCGTGATCTGGCCGTCGATCCACGGGCGCTCGCGACGGGCGGCGCCCCGTGGATCCCGTTCGGCCGCTGGAACGCGCCCGACTCGCCGGCCGACGACCTCTTCAGGCGCCTCGCGATCGCGTCCAAGGCGCCGGTGGCGGCGCGCCCCGCGCGCACGGATTGGTCGCTGATCAACTACACCTCGGGTACCACCGACAGGCCGAAGGGCGCCATCTGGACCCACGAGGCCTATTACGCGATGTGCGAGTCGCCGGTCGACCGGCTCGAGATCGGCGAGGGCGACACGATCCTCGATTACCGCCACTTCAGCTGGTCTTCGCCGCAGATCCTGTCGGTCGGGCCGAGCCTCCTGACCGGCGCCACCCTGGTGCTCGCGCGGAAGTTCTCGCAGGCGCGGTTCTTCGACTGGCTGCGCGACCATCGCGTGACCGTGGCCGTCGGCATCCCGACCATCATCAACATGCTCCTCGCGCGGCCGATTGCGGTGACGAAGGCCGACCTGCCTGCGCTCCGCTTCATGACCTCGAGCACCGCGCCCCTCTCGGTGGAGAAACATCAGGAGTTCGAGAAGACCTACGGCATCCCGATCGTGCAGCTCGCCGGCGGGACCGAGACCGGCTTCATGTGCGGCAACGCGCCCGGTCAGCGCAAGCTCGGCTCGATCGGGCGGCCGACCCTCAACATTCGCCTGCGCATCCTCGACGAGGCCGGACGGGAGCTGCCGCCGGGCCACGAGGGCGAGATGGTCGTCAGCGGCCGCCAGCTGGCGTCGGCCTACTGGCAGGGGCCGGAGCAGCTCGTGTCGATTCCCCAGGACGGCTTCCGCAACGGCGATCTCGCCCGCCGCGACGAGGACGGCTTCGTCTACATCACCGGGCGCAAGAAGGACATCATCATCAAGGGCGGCGTCAACATCGCCTCGCTGGAGATCACGAACTGCCTGCTCGAACACCCCGACGTCGCCGACGCCGCCACCCTCGGCGTCCGCGACGACATCTACGGTGAGGTGCCGGTAGGCTTCGCGGCGCCCCGGCCCGGGCGGCGCCCCGCAGAAGTCTCGCTGCTCGAGCACTGCCGCGCCAGGCTCGTGGCGTTCAAGGTGCCGGCGGCCATCGTGGTCGTCGACACGGTGCCGAAGAACGCCAATAGCAAGATCGACCGCGAGGCACTCGCGGCGATCTGGCAGCGGCACGGCGGGCGCTGATGCCCGCGCCGCGGTTCGGGTTGAGCCTGCCCAATCGGGGCGTGCTCTTCGGCGCGACCAGCGTCGACGAGCTGCTGGCGCTCTCCGAAACGGCCGAGGCCTCCGGCGCGTTCGACTCGATCTGGGTGGGCGACAGCCTCTTCGCCAAGCCCCGGCTCGAGTCGCTCGTGCTGCTCTCCGCCATCGCCGCGCGCACGCGGCGCGTCCGGCTCGGCACCTGCTGTCTTTCGACCTTCCCGCTCCGCGACCCGATCTTCCTGGCCGCCCAGTGGGCGGCGCTCGATCAGGTCTCGAATGGCCGGATGATTCTCGGCGCGTGCGTCGGCGGAAGCTTGCCGCGAGAGAAAGCCGAGGCGGAGTTCGCCGCCTTCAAGGTGAAGCTGGTCGACCGTGGCCCACGACTCGAGGAGGGTATCGCGATCTTGCGACGGCTGTGGGCCGAGGACCACGTGAGCCACGACGGCCGCTTCTATCAGTTCAACGATCTGACGCTCGAGCCGAAGCCCATCCAGAAGCCGTGCCCGATCTGGATCGCGACCAACCCCAAGCCCGAGCTGACCACGCCGCGCGTCGCCGATCGAGCCCTGCGGCGTGTCGGTCTCCTCGCCGACGGCTGGATGACCGACAACACGCCGGTCGCTAGATTCCGCGAGCGCTGGGAGCTGATCCGTCAGGTCGCACGGGAGGCGAATCGCCCGACCGAGCGGATGGAGGCCTCGCTACACCTGATGGTCAACATCAACGACGATCGGCGGGCGGCCTTCGAGGAGGCCGTCCGGTTCCTGCACACCTACTACAGCCCGGCGATGACGCGCGAGTACATCGAGGGCTGGCTCGCCTACGGGCCACCCTCGGCCGTCGTCGAGAAGATCGGCGCCTACGTGGCGGCCGGCTGCACGACACCGATCATTCGGTTCGCGTCGTGGGACCAGAAGGGTCAGCTGGCCCGCGCGCTCGCCGACGTGCTGCCGGCCGCACGCCTCAGCTAGGGATACACGCGGTCGCCGTGATCTCGATCACGAGCTCGGGCGAGTTCAGCGAGGCGACCGTCACGGTGGTGCGCGCCGGCTTGTTGCTCGGAAAGTACTTCGCGTACTCCTCGTTGTAGGCGGCGAGATCGTCCCGCCGGGTCAAGTACGTCGTCACCGTCATCACGTTCTCGAGCGAGGTGCCGGCGGCGGCCAGGATCGTCTTGATGCGCTCCAGGATGTTGCGGGTCTGCTCACGGATGTCCTTGCCCACCTCACCGCTCACCGGATGGCGGCCGGTCTGGCCGGAGACGAAGACCAGGTTGCCGAATTTCGTGGCGAGCGACAGGTTGGGATTGGCGGCGGCCGCCTGGACCTGGACGATCTCTTTCTTTGGCATGTCTTCTCCTCAATGATCAGGCGGCGGGCCATCCCTGCCGCACCCTCGGAAACACCTCTTCGGCGAGCATGTGGAGCTCGTCGAGCACGAGGCTCTGCGGCATCCCGGGCCATTGCACGCTCATGATCAGGTGATTGATGCCGGTCGCGCGGTTGAGCGTCAGCATCTGCTCGGCCACCTCGTCGGGTGAGCCCAGCAGAAAGCGGTCGCGAATCAGCTCGTCGAAGCCGACACCGAAATTGTTGTCGCCCTCGGGCATCGCCTTGTCCTGGCCCCACTGGTGATACGCCGCGTACTTGGCGGCGAGGTACGGCGCGCTGAGGCGGATGGCCTCGCTCCGCGATTTCGCCACGAACACCTCGCGGCGCGCCGGGAATTCCGCTGGCAACGGCTTGCCGAGCTCGTCGAGCGCCTTCCGGTAGACGCCCACTTGCCGCACGATCGTGTCGATGCGGTTGTGCGGGTTGACGTACCAGCAATCACCGAGCCGGGCGGCGCGGCGGATCGCGGGATCGGCGTTGGCCCCGATCCAGATGGGCGGATGCGGCTTCTGCACGGGCTTGGGCGAGGCCGAGGCGCCCAGGAGGGTGAAGTGCGAGCCGACCATGTCCACGGTGTCCTCGGTCCAGAGTCGACGGACCGCCTCCAGATTTTCCTCGAAGCGCTTCACGCGCTCCTTCTGGGTCGTGCCGAACGCCAGGAACTCGACCTCGCGGTAGCCCAGCGCGACGCCGAAGATGACCTTGCCTCCGCTCATGACGTCGACCGTCGCGATCTGCTCGGCGACATCCAGCGGCTTGTGGAGCGACAGCAAGATCAATCCGAAGTTGATGCGCAGGCTCGGCGCCTCGGCCATGACCCGGGACAGAAACGGCAGCTGCTGCAGGCTCTGGAGCGGCGCGCTGCTGTAGTGCATGCCCTTGGTGATGGAGTCGAAGCCGAGCGCATCGGCCAGACGAGCCTGCTCGAGCTGCTCCTGGAAGCGCGCCTGCATGTCGTCGCCCTGCGGGAACTGGGCCCGCAGCATCAGGCCGAACTGCATCATGCGCGGACCGGCTCCGGCTCCCAGCCCCACGGGTGCGGGCCCCACTCCGGCTCGAACACGCGGCCGCGCTTCACGGTCAGCACCGGCACCACCGCCTTGTCGATCTTCATCGAATCGCGCAGCGTGTCGTAGACCACCCACTTGCCCTCGCGGATCTCCAGCACCGAGATGTCGGCCTGGCGCCCCACGGCGAGGCTGCCGAGCCGGGCGTCCTCGCCGATCGCCCGCGCCGGGTTGATCGTCGACGCCGCGACGACCTGATCGAGTGTGAAGCCCATGCCGAGGAAGCGGGCCATGATCTCGACCATGCTGTGCACCGTGTTGAGCCGCCCGGGAATGGTGAGATCGGTGCTGATGCAGTGCGGGATGAGCCCCTGATCGAGCACCTTGCGGCCCACGTTGAAGCCGAAGTTCATGCGACCGTGCGCGGTGTCGAGCCACACGCCCCGCCCGGCCAGCTCCTTGGCCTCCGGCACCAGCCGGCCGTCAGCGTCGAGGACGCCGCCGGGATTGGCGGTGAAGAGGTGCGTCACGATATCGCCGGGCTCCAGAATCGGCAGAAGCTGGCGGATCACGTTGGCGTCGTAGCGCTTGGTAGTGTCGCCGATGTGGACCATGAGCGGCAGCCCGCTCTCACGCGCTGCGCGCTTGGCCAGCCGTGGCATCTCCATCCCGAAGATCTCGAGCGCCGGTGAGACCATGCGCGCCTTGATCCCCTTGATGAGCCCCTTGTGCTCCCCGGCCACCTTCAAGGCTCCGTCGAGGTCGATGCTGCTCTCGGCGACGATGTCGGGATTGGTGGCAAGCCCGGTCTGGCAGATGTGCAGAAGCGGGATCACCTCGGTCTCGCATTTCGGCAAGATGTGCCGCGGAAACGCGCTGAAGGTCGCGCAGCCCGAGCTGCCGGCGTCGACCACGGTCGTGACGCCCGCGTGCACGCCCGCGATGTCCGGATGGACACCGTTGGCGGCGACGCCGTCGAACACGTGCGTGTGCAGGTCGATGAGGCCGGGCGTTACGGTCTTCCCCGTGACGTGAATCACGCGCCGGGCTTCGGAAGCTGCGATGTTCGCGGCGACCCGCGCGATCTTCCCGCTCTCCACCGCCACGTCGAGCGCGCCGCGCAGGTTCTGCGCCGGGTCGATCACGTTGCCGCCCTTCAGCAGTAGGTCGTACATGGCGAGCCTCCTTCGGTCGTCCTGCCGATGGCGGGAGAGTACACGGGTCTGCGCGACCGCGCTAGCCGGTCGGTCCGTGCAGTCGCCGCCACGCCGCGGCGCGGCCGCCGGTCGTCCACTCGGTTCCGGCGTTCGGCAGATACTCGACGACGGATTCCTGCGAAGCGTCGGGGCGCGGGTCGGGCTGATAGATGACGACGTAGCGCTCACGAAGGTCGCGCAGCATCTTGCGGCGCGCCCGCAGGGCGCGCATCAGATTCACATCGCACCAGACAGCCACCGTGACCATCACGATGCCCATCAGCGGCAGCCCCTCGGGCCTGCGGATGTGGGCGACCAGATGGGCCACGGCCACGGCGTTCACCACCAGGGCGATGATGCCGCCGGCAAGCTTTACCCGCGGGAGGTAGGCGCGAAGCTCGGAGCACTCCCCTTCCGACAAAGCTCGCTGGTGGAGACGAAACGTTCCCTCGTCGGTCTCGACCGCCTTGACGTACTGAGCCGCCAGCCGCGCCTGATCCGGCGCTCCCGCTGTCCGGCCCCGCTGCACGACGATCCACGACTTCTGCGGACGTCCGTTGACCGACCACACGAGGCCCGACTGCTTGAGGACTTCCAGCACGACGTCGGGGCTCTCTCCGATCTGCCGGCGGAGCTGCGCGAGCTCCGGCGGCGCGGCGACCAGATCCGCAACCGCTCCCTCGCAGACGAGAACCTCCGAGTCACGGTATTGCCGCTTCAGGAGGGCGGCAAGCTTGAAGTAGTCGTTCGACATCACGATGCAGAGCGGAACGCCGAGGAAGATACCGAGGATCACGAGGATCAGCAGAGCGTTCGCGGCGAGCGGCGCATGGGACGCCGGCGAGATCCCGAGACCGGCCGCACAGGCAACGAGGATTATGGGAACGGCCAGGAGCCACGCCGAAGCCTTCGCGAGGTTCGAGCGCCGGCTCACCTGGATTCTGCGAAACTCCGCGACGGTCAGCGGGCGCGAGCGGGCGACGCGCAGTCCGGCGCACCACTCGTGCGCGGGGTCGGGCATGGACGCGCGGGCGAGCTACCCGACTGGCTGCTGGGCGCCGCGCGGCGGCCCCTTGATCTCCTCGAGCGACTTCGCGAACGCGAGCAGCTCGGCGTCCGGCTTGTCGAGGTCGATGACCTCGCCCAGCGGCTGGCGAACCTTGTACGGGGTCGTGTAGTAGAGCTCGACCCGGTTGTCCTCCGGATCGAAGAAGTAGACGCTGCAGGCGATCCCGTGGGTGACCGTGCGGTCGATCTTCATGCCTTCCTGCTGCAGGCGGTGGTAGAAGGCGCGCACGTCGTCAAGCGTCTTCACCTTGAACGAGACCTGCTGCACGTTGTGCGTCTTCTGCCCGGGCTCCCGCGCCTGCACCAGCGCCAGCTCGTGATGCTCGGCATCGGGCGCCGCGCTCAGAAAGCAGATACCACGCTCCAGGTTCTCGTCGCTGATCGTCAGGCCGAGAACCCGGGCGTAGAAGCTACGCATCTTCGGCAGGTCGTTGCAGAAGAGCCCGACGTGGCCCAACCCGCTGATCTCAGGCATGTCTCACCCCTCAGGTCCGCTTGTAGAACCTGGCCGCATTGTCCCACAGAAGCTTCTTCTTCGTGTCGGGCTTGAGGCTCGACCACTTGAGGACGTTGTCCACCGAGTTGGGGAACTGGCACTCCGAGTGCGGATAGTCCGAGGCGTACATGAGGACGTCGTCGCCCAGCACGCTCCTCACGTAGTTGAACATTTCTTCGCCCTCGTGGTTCTCGACGCTGCAGAAGAACCGCCCGCTGGTCATGTACTCGCTGGGGGCGTGCTTGAGCGGCGCGGTGCCGCCGACGTACACGGCCTGCTCGTCCATGCGCTTGGCCCAGAACGGAAGCCAGCCGAAGCCGCATTCGAGGATGCCCATGCGCAGGCTCGGGTAGCGGTCCATGATGCCGGCGCCGATGAAGGCGGCCATGAAGCGCATGCCGCCCCACGGATGCGACGCGAGGCGGCCAAGGAAGATGTTGTCCCAGAGATCCTGATAGCCGGGGAAGTACGGCGGATTCCACGTCAGGCTGTGGTGCATCACCGCCAGGTCGTGCTCCTGCGCGGCCTGCCAGATGGGCTCGAGGTCCGGATGGTCGACGGGAACGTCCTTGGCGAGCAGCGGCCAGACCGCCACCGCCCACTTCGAGGTTCCCCATCGCTTGATCTCGCTGACGGCCTCGGCCACGTTGCGAGTCGAGGCGACGACCATCGTCTTCAGGCGGTCCGGCGCGCGTCCGCAAAAATCGTTCGCGTGGCGGTGATATGCGCGAATCAATCCGACCTCGAGGTCGACGTCTGGAAGGCCGACGACGCTGACCCACGACGTCGGGATCAGAAGGTGCGCGTCGGTGCCTTCATCGTCCATGTCCTTCAGGCGGTTATCGGCCAGATCGTCCTGCACGCCCGGTCGCGGCGGCTTCGTGCCGCGCCAGTTGGTGCCGCGCCCGGTGAACGTCTCGTGCGCGCCCGCCTGGCCGAGGACGCGCGGGTAGAGCTTGGTACCCACCCGATATTGATGGGAGCCCGGCGTGCCGCCGATCTGGCTGGTGGCGTGGCGGTGGGCCGCCAATTCGGCCAGGCGCGGCCTGAAGCCTGGATCGACGTAACGGTCGAGGACCTCGGCGGCGGGGTTGACGTGGGTGTCGGCGTCCCAGGCGCGCAGGCCGTTCCTCATGGCGTCCTCCTATCGAACCATCAGCTGCAGGCGGTGTCCGTCGGGATCCTGGAAGTAGATGCACCGATCCTCGCCCGGGCGTCCGGTGACGACCACGCCGTGCTTTTCCAGATCGGCCTTCAGCGTCTCGTATGATCCGCTCGCGACGTTCAGGGCGAGATGGTTGAGGTCGTTGCCCGTTTTCAATGGACCGTCCCCCTGCTTCCTGAACAGAGCGACCCCCTGTTGCCCGGCGTGCAGGAACACCTGGCGGTCATTCTCGCGGTAGACGACCATGCCGAGAACGTCGGTGTAGAACGTCCTGGCGCGAGGGATGTCGCTGACGTGCAACACGAGATGGTCGATCCCGGTGGCCTGTATCATCGCCTGGCCCTCCTCGGCTTCTTCGACTCTGCCTGGCCCCCGATATACGCCGTTCGCGGCGCTTCGTCTACTGGGGCTTTCCCGCGTCGGCCTCGGCCGGCCGGGCCGGCGCGCTGAACCACTGTTCTTTCGGCACGACCTTCGGCTGCTCCGGGTCGCCCTCGTAGGCGGGGGTCATGATCTGCACACCGTGCTCGTTGAAGACGTCGAGGATGTGTTCATGCAGGGCGGTATAGATCCGACTCATCGCCTGGGCATTGTCGCAGTAGACGTTGATCTCGTAGGTGACGGCGAAGTCCCCGAGGGCGAGCTGGCGGACGAAGGGCGCGGGCTCCCGCTTGATCTCCGCCGTGCGGTCCGCGGCGAGGAGCAGCATCGCCTCCACCTGGCGCCACGGCGTCTCGTACCCGATGCCCACCGTCGTGTGCAGGATCAGGCCACGGGTCCGTGCGAGCGAGGTGTAGTTCACCACTTCGTTGTTGAGGATGGTGGAGTTGGGGATGATCACCTCTTCGTTCTTGATCGTCCGCAGATGGGTCACTTGCAGTCTCATCTCGACCACGTCGCCCGTCACCCCGCTGATCTTGACGCGATCGCCCATCCTGAACGCGCGCCGATAGGTCATGGTGTAGCCGGCGATGATGTTGGCGATGGTCGAGGACGAGCCCAGCGAGAAGACGATGCCGATGAAGATCGAGATGCCCTTGAACGCCTCGGAGCCCGAGCCCGGAATATACGGGTAGGCCACCACCAGGGCGAGCGCGACGACGGCCACCCGGAGGAGCTTGTAGGTCGGATCGGCCCATTCCTGCTCGAAACCCGAGAGCGCGACTTCCCCGCGCCCCACTGCGGCGAAGAACATGGAGATGACCTTGAGCAGATAGCGCGTGATGAGGAGGAGGATGGTGAGGAAGAAGAGATTGGGAACGATGTTGACGATGCCCCATCCCATCGTGGCGAGCGGGTCGAGGACGAGCCCGAGGAGCTGGCCCGAGAAGCCCCGGGTCCACGGGAACACACCGAGCACGTACTGGAGGTAGACGAACGCCAGGGCGAGGATGATGAGGGCCCGCGCGACCACGACCGCCCGGTGCAGCGCCACCCAGATCTGTTCGGCGCGGACGAGCTGGAAGGACTGGATGCCGACGGACTGCACCCGCTGCCGGTAGGTCGCCTCGAGCACCTTCTCCGCCCACCTCGAGACCCAGACGACGAGGGTGACGAGCGCCGCCAGCAGCACCGTCGCGACCGCGGCGTAGGCAGCGCTCCGCAGCAACGCCTCTCGGGTGCGCGCCTGCCGGTAGCTCGCCACGGCCTCGCGCATGGTGCCCACGAGCAGCTCCGCGAGCGTCTTGCGCTCGAGCGACTCGAGCCGGGCGTCGGCGTCCAAGACCACCATCACGCGCGCGCGGCCTCCGAAGATCGCGGTGCCGATCTCCGTCTCGACGCCATGCACGGCGTCCGGAGACACGGTCCGATCGTCGGCGACCGCCTTGATCCGTGCGGCGATCCCCGCGGCGCGCCGCTCGGCGGGGAACGACGACGTGCCGCGTACGCGGAAGAGCGAGCGCCCGTCGATCACCACCGGGGCCGACGGTACCTCCGCCTCGGAGTCGGCGCTCTGTGACTGGCTTTCCCCGGCTGGGCGCTCGTCGGCGGCCAAGGCGAGCGGCGCGAGCGTGAGCGCCCAGATGAACGACAAAGCGACGAGCATTCGCAGGCGCTTCAACAGGGCTGGCCCGGTCATGGCCACCAAGCTTAGCTCAGTCCAGGACGCTGTTGCCGTCCGATCGCTTCGGCCTGGGCGCGTGTCGACGGCCCGCCTCGGGGATGATATGGTGCCCCGCGTCGCGAGCATCTTCATCGATGGGAGGGCGCCGTGAAGCTTGTCAGGTTCCAGATCGCCGGACAGACGGATCCGCTGCCTGGCCTCTTCACTGAGCGCGGCGTGGTGAGCCTCGCCGACGCCGTGCCCCGGGGCGCCACGCCCACCGCGACAATGACGGGCATCATCGACGGCTTCGACCGGTTGCGGCCGGCGCTCGAGAAGCTAGCCCGTGACGGCAGGGCGATCCCGGCGTCCGACGTGCGGCTGCGCGCGCCCCTGCCCCGCCCGGGCAAGATCTTGGCCTGCATCGCCAACTACTGGGAGCACGGCGCGCTCGAGGCGCGGCCGCTCAACATGTTCCTGAAGAGCCCGGACGCCGTGATCGGTCCGGGCGACACGATCGTGCTGCCGGAGTTCACCGAGCCGTGGATCTTCATGCACGAGGCCGAGCTGGCCCTCGTCATCAAGGGCCCGGCCAAGATGGTCAAGCGCGACAACTGGCGCCAGGCCGTCTTCGGCTACACCGGTATGATCGACGTCTCGGCGCGCGGCGAAGGCCGCCGCACCTGGAAGACCGGCAGCTGGCTCGGCAAGTCGTTCGACACGTTCGCGCCGATCGGCCCGTGCATCGCCACGATCGACGAGATCGCGAATCCCAACGACGTGCACGTGCAGTTCTGGGTGGACGGCCAGCTCCGCCACAACTACAACACTGACGACATGGAACACTTGGTCCCCGAGCTCGTCGAATGGGCCTCGACCATCATGACGCTCAACTCGGGCGACCTGATCGCGTGCGGCACGAACCACGAGGGCCTGGGGCCGCTCCAGGACGGCGAGGTCGTCGACTTCGAGATTCACGGGGTCGGCCGCATGCGCCTGAACGTCCGCGATCCTCTCAAGCGCACCTGGGAGAAGGGCATCTACATGGGCGCCGACTCGACGCATCCGGAAGCGGTCAAGCGCAACCGGCCACCGAGCGCGCGCTGACGCGCCTACCTCACAGCTCGACCTCCATCGCGATGATCGAGAGCGTGGGATTGGTCGGGAGCGGTCGCTGGTCTCCGGTATTTCGAAAGCCGGCGCGAGAGTACAGGGCCATCGCGGCCGGGTTGTGAGCCGGTGCCCACAAGCCAAGACGGCTTAAACTCCGCTCGCGAGCCCAGCTGATCACTTCTTGGAGCAAGGCGCGTCCGACTCCGCGCCGGCGCCAGTCGGGTCCGACCCACATACCACCGACCCGACCAGCGTCGGTGCGTGCCCGGTCCAGGAGGCCGTACACCGAGCCGAGAATGTCGTCACCTTCACACGCGAGGAACATCACGTCCAGGCCGGGCTCGGTGACGGATCGCGTGAGCTCCTCCCAGTAGCTGATGGGCCGCACCGCGGCGGCTGCGAAGGTTTCACCAAAGGAATCGGGGGCGTCGCGAAGGGCGCGCAGGCGGAGGTCTCGGTGGAGATCCACCTCGTGTGATGCCAGCCTCCGCAGCTCCACCAATCACCCGCCCTTGCCTGCCTGATGCGCCGCTCAGCTGCCGGGGCGAGCATCGCGAGCCTCGGACCGCTGAGGCGCGGAGTTAGACAACATCGCGATGCTTTCGTATGTATGACAGCATTGTGGCGGCTCGAGAGCGGACCCCGGCGTCCGGCGCGGTTTCGCGTTGCGACAGCTGAGCTACGAGCGTCGGGGTCGCCACCTTAACGGCAAGACGACAGAATTCGCGAAACTCTCGCCGCTTTCGAGAATCGACCACTGTGACGAGGATCCCATTCACCCTCTCGATCTCCGACATCGTGAGGTCGGCCTGTTTGAGCGCCCGCACGATCTTCTCCTTCAAGTAGCCGGAGCGGAAGAACCACGGGTCGACTTCAAGGAACACGAGAGCGTCGTCACGCCACCGTCCCATGCCGGTCCTGATGTCTCGTAAGATCGACGGCTGCCCCAGCTGCTCCGTGGGGTTCTTGTAGGCGTGGTAATCGCGGCACGCCGCCTCCCAGCGCTCCCAGTGGTCTCTACTCTTCTCGCGAGTCGCGAAGGTCTCATGAATCCTGCGATGGAGGGCATTTACTTTCGATTCGACGCCTCTTATCTCTTCACGCGTGGTCATCTCCGAAATCCCAGACCTGATGTCAGCGGGCCAGGTCAGATGCAACGCCTGGTTCGGCCGGTACTCCGGCCGGAGTCGCGATGAAATAGAAATCCGGTCCGTTATCCCAGTTGTAGCAGAACTCCTGCCGCGTCATCGCGGACTCCCGTCTCAGCCACCGGCCCATCGTCGACAGCTCGTACCAGAGTGTCTTGCTTATCAAGTCGTAGAGGTCAGCAGCGGTGACGCCGTACTGGCCCGTGGATTTGCTTCCCGCCTCGAACACGATGACGGGCTGCCACCGTCGGATGGTGCCGACGGCGCCCATGATCGCGTGGTACTCGCCTCCTTCGATGTCAATCTTCATGAACGCGATGGGTTGGTCCGCCGGAATCACATCGTCCACCGTGGCGACGGGCACTCGGATGGTGAGGACACGCGGGTCTGGGTGATCGTAGATACGGCGGCGAAGGCCGCTGTATTCCGGAGCGTTCTGGACGTACTGGAAGTCGGCTTCCCCGCTGCTGTCGCTGACAGCGATCGAATGAACGCGGACACTGGGGAACCGGTCCCGTAGCCCCGCAGCGAGGTGAGGCAGAGCCTCGAACGCGTGGTGAGTTCCAGCCGGCGCGATCGCGACAATATGCTCGAGAATGTCTCCTCTGTGTGCGCCCATATCGACGCAACTCGAGTCATGGCGCAGAATACAGCGCATGACCTCGACGGTTTGCCGATCGTAGGCGGCATTGAGATCGGATAGGGGGGTCGCGCGATTCCGGGCTAGGTGGTCGACGACGCGCCGATAGTGTCGATGGAGCAGCGTGCCACGGAGCCTCCGCCTGAGCCATCCCACTACCATCATCGTCCACTCAGCGAGGCCCGCTCTCGAGCTAGCGCGAGGCCTTGAGTAGGCGGCCGGCGCCGCGGATCTCGTCGGGATCGAACGGCGGCTCGGTCAATAAGATCAGCCGCTCGACGCCGGCGCTCGCGAGCGCCTGCCGTCCGCGCGAGTCCGGCCTGAGCCACCGCTCGTCGAGCCCTGCGAACACTGTGATGATGAAGTTGGCAGGGTCGCGGCCGGCAGCGGTGCGCTCGTCGCGCGCCACGCGAACGAGGTCGGCGAGCCGCGGATGCATCGCCTGCGTGTTGAAGCCGTCGCCGTACCGGCCCGCGATAGCGGCCATGCGCGGGCCGAAGCCGCCGACGATGATCGGCGGCGGGGGCTCCGGCTTCAGGAACCCCGCGTAGCCCGACCAGAGCCGCCGCATGAGCTCGATCGCCTCGGCGACCCGCCGCGCCCGCGTCTCGTCGCGCTCGACCGTCTGACCGATGGCCTGCTGCTCGGCGGCATATGGTGTGCGGCGGCTCCCTCCGGCGCCGATCCCGAGGAGCAACCGGCCGCCCGACACCGTTTGCAGCGTGGCCGCCATGTTGGCGAGCACGCCGGGGTGGCGGTTGGCCACGTTGAGCACGAGCGGCCCCAGCGCGATTCTCCGGGTCACCTCGGCGAGCGCCGTCAGGACCGTCCACGCCTCCGGCACGCCGGGCTCCGGCGCCCCGTCGGGATCGCGCAGATGATCCCAGGTCCAGAGCCCGTCGAACCCTGACTCCTCGGCGGCAAGCGCGGCGGCGCGCATGTCGCGATAGCGCGCGCTCATCGGGATGAGGAGCAGATCCGTTTTCACCGCTGGCTCTGAGCGATCGACTCGTCCGGCACGAGCAACGCCGACAGCTTCTCGCGGAAGCTTTCCGGAGCGCGAGCGGGTCGGCCGTCCTCGAACGCAAAGGCGCCTGTCACCACGGCCGTTACGAGGGGACGCTGGCTCTCGGCGTCGCGAACTTCCTGGATCCAGATCGAACGCGCCCCGCGAATCTCGCGGATGAACGTCACGATCTCGAGCAGGTCACCGGATCGAGCCGGCGCCAGGTACTTCACCGACAGATCCGCCGCGACGATCAAGTAGCCCTGCCGCCGCATCTCCGCCAGCCCGAGCCCGAGCGCATCGAGGGCTTCGATGCGGGCGGTCTCGAGGTAGTGCACGTACTGCGCGTGGTTCACGTGACCGTACTGGTCTACCTCGTAGTGACGCACCTTCAGGCGAAACGTGGCCGGTTGACCCATTGCTACGGACGGGCCGGCGGATAGTCGCGGCTGTAGGCCGGAAGCTTCAGGAACTCGTCGGCCTTGTACGTCCAGAACTGGCTGACCATGGGGTACGTGTGCACGACGGTGTTGGTGAGCTTGCCACCGACCTTCTCGACCTTGAGGATGTACACGTTCTGTGTGGGGTTGCCCAGGTCGTCGAGCTTGATCGGTCCGCGAGGATCCTCGACCGTCTCACTCGCCTTCCGGATCGCGGCCAGGAACCGCTCGCGGTCCTCGACGCGCCCCTCCACGATCTTTGCCGCCTCGGCCACCCAGCGCCCGGCGCTGTACATGACGGCCGTGAAGTAGGCGGGAGTCCGGCCCACCTTGGCCTCGGCGAGCTTGAGGTAGGTTCGGTTGGCCGGCGTCGTGAGTGTCGGGGCCCAGATGAGCGCGCCAACCGCGCCCACCGCCTCGTCGCCCAGATTGCGGATGACGTGCTCATCGGTCATGACGCCGCTGCCGATGAGTGGCAGCCGCGCCTTCAGCCCGTACTCGGCGTACTGCTTTATGAACCGCACACCCTGGGCGGCCACGAACACGGCGCAGACCGCGTCGGCGTCCTTGCCTACCTGCGTCAGGTACGGCGCGAAGTCGAGCGCGTTGAGCGGTACCCAGATCTTCTGCATGACGCGCCCGCCCGCGTCCTCGAACACGCGCTGGAAGCCGCCGATCTGCTCGTGGCCGAACGGGTTGTCCATCGCGATCGCGACGACCTTCTTGTACTTGAGCGTCTTGGCCGCGTAGTCGCCCAGGGGGTGCATGGGCTGGCTCGCCGCGAAGTTCGTGCGGAGGATCCACTTCGACACATTCTTCTTGGTGAGGTCGTCGGGCGTCGTCAGGAAGAGCGTGGGCAGCTGGTCGCGCTCGATCGGCTGGATGAGGCCGTAGCCAATGTTGGAGAGGAGCACGCCGGTCAGCACGTGGATATGATCCTGCGTAACGAGCTTGCGATACTTGGCCTGCGCGACCGCCGGGTTGCCCTCGGAATCCTCCTCGATCAGCTCGATCTTCCGCCCGGCCGACTGGTAGCCGATCTGCTCGAAGGCGAGGCGGATGCCCTCGAGCATGTCTTTGCCGGCCTGGGCGAAGATGCCGCTGAGCGGCGCCATGAACCCGACCTTGATCGTCTCCGCCGCGCCGCTGGTGGCCGGCGTGCCGAGCGCGCCCAGCGCGAGCGCCAGCACCGCCAGCGCGATTCTTCGAGCCATTCGACGTCTCCCCTTGATGGTCATGAGCGTGCGCCGCGCTGGCGCACGAGCCGCGCGATGCGGTCGGGCGAGAGCGGCAGCTCGGTGATCGCGATGCCGAGCGGCGCGAGCGCGTCGGCCACCGCGTTGGCGATGGCGGCTCCGGCGCCCGAGCTGCCCCCCTCGCCCACGCCTTTCACGCCGAGCGGGTTCAGCGGCGTCGGCGTCTCCTCGAGGATCTTCACGATCGTCCCCTCCGGCATCTCCATGGCCGTCGGCACCAGATAGTCCATGAACGTCGTCGCGAGCGGCTGGCCCTGGTCATCGTAGACCAGCTCCTCGAAGATCGCGCCGCCCAGCCCCTGCGCGAGGCCGCCCGCGATCTGGCCGCCCACGATCATCGGATTGATCGCGCGGCCGACGTCATACGTCACGACGTACTTGCGGAGCAGGACGCGGCCGGTACCCGGATCGACCTCGACGATCGCCACATGCGTGCCGTAGGGATAGGTCATGCGCGGCGCCTCGAAGAAGTGCGCGGCCTGGAGCCCGGGCTCCATGCCCGGCGGACCCGGCACCGCGGCGCGCGCGAGCTGGCGAAGCGTCACGGCGCGCTCGGGAAGCCCGCGGACGTGCACGGCGCCTGCTTCGAGGACGAGGTCGGCGGCATGGGCCTCGAGGAGCCCGGCCGCGATCAAGAAGATCTTGTCTCGGACCTTGCGCGCCGCCTCGAGGGCCGCCGGCAACGCGACGGCGGCGCCGCGGCTCGCGAAGCCGCCGATGCCGAAGGGCACCCGGGCGCTGTCGCCGTGGACGACCGTGACGTCATCGGCCGACATCTGGAGCTGGTCGGCGACGACCTGGGCCAGGGTGGTCTCGATCCCCTGCCCGACCGCGGCGACGCCGGAGTAGACGACCACGCGGCCTGAACCGTCCACCTCGACACGGGCGTATTCCCACGGGCCGAGCCCAGCCTTTTCCAGGACGCAGCCAAAGCCGATCCCGAGATAGCGCCCCTCACCCCGGGCCCGGGCCTGCTCGGCGCGCGCGGCCTTGTAGTCGGCGGCCGCCAGCGCCTGCTCGAACGCAGAGCGATAATCGCCGCAGTCGTAGATGGTCTTCTGGCCCAGCGTGGCGCCGCCGACCTCGTAGGGCATCTCGCCGGCGTCGATGAAGTTGCGCCGTCGGACGTCGGCCGGGTCGAGCTCGAGCATGGCCGCCACGCGATCGATCAGCCGCTCGCGGACGAACGTGCCCTCGTAACGCCCGGGCCCGCGATAAGTTCCGGTCGGCGTCTTGTTGGTCATCACGCAGAGGGCCTCGCACTCGTAGTTCGCAACGCGATACGGCCCGGGCAGGAGGGCGATCGTCAGCTCGGGGACGACGACGCCGTGCGTCCTGATGTAGGCGCCGAGATCGACGGTGAACCGATCGCGCAGGGCCACGATCGTGCCGTCGCGCCGGACGCCGATCTCGACCTCGTGATACTGCTGCCGCGAGTGGTTCGCCGCCATCAGGTGCTCGCGCCGGTCCTCGACCCATTGCACCGGGCGCCCGAGGCGCACAGCCGTCCACGGTACGACGAAATCCTCCGGATAGAACTCGCCGCGCACGCCGAAGCCGCCGCCCACCTCCAGCTCGATGAAGTGGATCAGGTGCTCGGGATGGCCGAGCAAGTCGGCCAGGACCCGCCGATTGAAATGAGGGACCTTGGCGACACCCCAGAGCGTGAGCATGCCCGTTCCCGGGTCGTGCGCCGCCGTGAGCCCGCGCGTCTCCATCGGCACCCCGGTATGGCGCTGCACCGCGAAGCGTTCGACGAGACGGCGCTCGGCGGCCGCGAGCCCGCTCTCGACGTTGCCGGCGCGTGCGCTGAGCCGCTCGATGATGTTGCCGCCCGCGGCGGGGTGCAGCACCGGCGCCCCCGCTTCGGTGGCCCGGCGCACGTCGGCGACCACCGGCAGAGGCTCCCAGTCGATCTCGATCAGCTCCGCCGCGTCCTCGGCGAGATAGCGGCTGGCGGCGACCACGAAGGCGATCGGTTCGCCGACGTAGCGTACGAGTCCGGTGGCAAGGGGCGGCTGCAGGCACGCGTTGGGGCCGGCACCGGCGCGCTGACCGAGTCGCACGGGGATGCGTCCGACCGCTCCGAGATCGTCGGCGGTGATCACGGCCGCGACGCCGGGAAGCGCGCGCGCCGCTCCGGCGCGGATGGCGGTGATCCGCGCGTGAGGATGGGGAGAGCGTAGCATGGCGGCGTGGAGCAGTCCGGGCAGCCGAACGTCGGCGGCGTACTTCCCGCGTCCGGTCAGGAGGCGGAAGTCTTCTTTTCGTTTGATCGGCTGGCCGATCATCACGAAGTCAGGCGGAAGAGTCGTGCCGCGTTGCCGCCGAGGATCGCGGCCTCCTCGACGGCGGCCAGGCGGGCTTCGCGCACGACGCGGCAGGGATCGGGATCGCCCATCCAGAACGGGTGGTCGCTGCCGAGCACGACGCGATCGTGGCCGACCGTCCGCACGAGATAGCCGAGCGCGTCCGGCCGCTGCACGAGCGTGTCGTAGTGGAAGCGCCGGAGATAGCCGCTGGGCATTCCCGCGCCGTCGGCGCGCGCCTCGGGCCGCGTCTGGTGTGCGCGATCGAAGCGGCCGATGTGGTAGGGCAGGAAGCCGCCGCCGTGCACGAGCACCACGTCGAGCGCGGGAAACCGATCGAGCGTGCCGCCCATGATCAGCCCGGCCGCGGCCAGCGTCGTCTCGAAGGGATAGCCGATCAGGTTGTGCAGGTAGTGGCGGCCGAACCGCTCCACCGCTTCGAGCAAAAAGGGATGAAGGACGACCGGCGCTGCGAGATCGGCGGCGGCCTTCCAGAACGGGTCGAACGCGACGTCGCCGAGCGGTCGCCCGAGCGCGTTCGGATCGATCATGGCGCCGCGCAGCCCGAGGTCGCGCACCGCCACGATGAGCTCGGCGGCGGCGAGCGCCGGATCTTGCAGCGGCACCGTGGCGAGCCCACGGTGGGCCCCGGGCAGGCTGGCGATCGCGGCGGCGAGCGCCTCGTTCTGCAGCCGGCTCCACGCCGCGCCCTGCGCCGGCGGCAGCGAGTAACCCGCCACGTCCATCAACGGTCCGAACACCGCCCGGTCGATCCCCCGCTCGGCGAAGAACTTCGTGTGGAGATCGAGCGTGTAGAGCGCGGGCAGGAGCGACCGCGTCGGTGCCTCGTCGCCGACCTGGAGCCTGACGCCGTCGCCGGGGAGCAGCCGCACGCCCGGCCCGGCTCCGCGCCGCAGCGACTCGAAGACCTCGGGCGCGATGTAGTGGACGTGGACGTCGACGATCACGCCGCCGTCAGTCCAGGAGCGCTTTTCGCTGGCCGCCGTCGAGGGTGATGATCGCCCCGTTCATGAAGCTGGCGCGGGGCGAGGCCACGAACACCGCCACGTTCGCCACTTCCTCCGGCGTGCAGATGCGGCCGAGGGGGATGCTGCGCTCGGCGCGCTGCTGGGCCTCGTCGACGCTGATCTTGCGCATGCGCGCGATGCCGCCGATGAGCTGCCCCCAGCGCTCGGTGGCGACCGGCCCGGGATTGATCGCGTTCACGAGGATGTTGTGGCGGCCGTACTGCTCGGCCAGCGCGACCGTCATGGCGAGGTCGGCGGCGTTCGCCGCGCTCGGCGAGAGCTCGATCCCGATCGGCTTGACGCCGTCGTTGCCCACGATGTTGACGATCCGGCCGCCGCCCTGCCGCTGCATGTGCGGGAGCACCGCCTTGATGCACCGGACGTAGCCCATGAACTTGAGCTGCAAGGCCTTCTGCCAGTCCTCTTCCGTCAGGTCGAGGATCTCGCCGCCCGGCGCCGCGCCGGCGTTGTTGACGAGGATATCGATGCGGCCGAAGCGGCCGACCGTGGCGTCGACGATTCGCTGGACGTCGTCGGGCCGCGTCAGATCGCCGGCGACCGCGAACACCTCCGCCCCCGCTGCGCCGGCGAGCTCCCGGGCCGCCTCCTCGAGCGAGGCCTTGCTGCGCGCGCAGATCGCGACGCGCACGCCTTCCTCGACGAGACCGCGCGCGACCGCCTTGCCGATGCCCTTGCTGCCTCCGGTGACCAGCGCCACTCGCCCCTTCAGGCCGAGATCCATCGCCGACACTCCTTCAATCGCCGCGGGATTTACGCCGGGAAGTCTATCAGAGTCATCACCGACCGGCTGGAAGGGCTCACGGTCGCCCGTCGCTTGACGGGGTGCGATCGCCGGGACAAGATACGGCGACTTCGTCCTGAGCGATGGGTTCGAGGTACGCCACGAATGGAGGTCGCGACGACCATGGTCAACCCTCCTCGTCCGAAGCGTCGTGCCCGGTTCGGCCGCCGAAGCTTTCTCAAGAGCGCGCTGACCGCCGGCGCAGTCGTCGCCCTCGGCGTCCCGGGTCGCGAGGCCGGGGCGCAGGCCGGGGGCATCCTGACCCTCACGAGCTACGGCGGGCCGTGGGAGGAGTTCATGCGCAGCACGATTGTG
Organism: Candidatus Methylomirabilota bacterium; assembly: GCA_046727415.1. Lineage (GTDB taxonomy): Bacteria > Methylomirabilota > Methylomirabilia > Rokubacteriales > CSP1-6 > AR31. The sequence goes on along the minus strand of JBKPCO010000078.1, from coordinate 18,235 downwards.
CCCGCCTTCGAGAAGGAGCACCCGGGCGTCAAAGTCGAGCTCGCCATCGGTCTGTCGAAGGACTGGGTGGCGAAGTTGAAGGCGGCCGGCAAGGACAATCCGCCCTACGATGTCGTCACCACGAACGAGGTCTGGGCGGCGCCGCTTCGCGCGGAGGGACGGTACGCGAAGCTGCCGCACGAGCTCGTGCCAAACCTCAAGGACGTGGCGCCGAACCTCAGGATCAAGGACGACATGGGGGTGCTGGCGCTGGCCGGCCCCATCGGCCTCGCGTATCGCGTCGACAAGATCAAAACAGTGCCGAAGGCGTGGAAGGACCTGTGGACCGTGCCCGAGTACAAGGGCAAGATCGGAATCTACAACATCGTCAACTCGGCCGGGCAGATGACCGTCTGCCTCACGTCCAAGATCTGGACGGGCGGTGACAAGGATATCGACGCCGCCTACAAGAAGATCGCGGAGCTCAAGCCTTTCAAGCAGACGGATTTCTCCGGCGACATGGAGAAGCTGCTCGTTCAGGGCGAGGTGCTGATCGGGATTCTGGACATGCCGGCGGCCGTGCGGCTCCAGAAGTCAGGGGCTCCCATTGGTTGGGCGGCGCCCGCCGAAGGCATGCTCATGTTCGAGCAGGACGTCGCGGTCACGGCGGGCTCGAAGAACAAGCCCGCCGCGTTTGCGTACGTGAACTGGATGCTGAAACGGGAGACGCAGGAAACGTGGTTGCGCCAGTTCTACTGGCTGCCCGCCAATACGCGAGTCAAGATGCCCGAGGAGCTCAAACCGATCATGCCGGTCACCCAGGCGGACATCCCGAAGATCCTCCAGTGGGACTGGCTCTGGATCAACGACCAGAAGCCGAAGCTCATCGACCGCTGGAACCGCGAGATGTCCACCTGACCCGCCCTTGGCCCGATGTCGGCCATTAGCCTGACCGGCCTGACGAAGCGCTTCGGTAGCGTCGTCGCCGTCGACGACCTGCATCTCGACGTGCGAAACGGCGAGCTGGTGGCGCTCCTCGGCCCCTCGGGCTGCGGCAAGACAACCACCCTGCGCATGATCGCCGGCTTCGAGCTCCCGGATGCCGGTGAGATCGATTTCGATGATCGGCGCGTCACCGAGCTGCAGCCGGAGCGACGCAACATCGGAATGGTTTTTCAGAACTACGCGCTGTTCCCGCACATGACCGTGGCGGAGAACGTGGCCTTCGGCCTCGAGATGCGCAAGGAAGCGGCGCCGACCATCCGCGCACGGGTGGCGAGCACGCTGGCCAAGGTTCAGCTCACAGGCCTGGAGGGCCGCTATCCGCGCCAGCTTTCGGGAGGCCAGCAGCAACGCGCGGCCCTGGCGCGAGCGCTCGTCGTCGCGCCCGACGTCTTGCTACTCGACGAGCCGCTCGCCAATCTCGACGCCAAGCTCCGAGAGGAGATGCGGTTTTACGTGCGCTCGCTCCAGCAGGAGGTCGGCATCACCACCATCTACGTCACCCACGACCAGGCAGAAGCGATGGTGATCGCGGACCGTATCGCCGTGATGTTCAACGGCAAGATTCATCAGCTGGCTGCGCCCCAGGAAATCTACAATCGGCCGAATACGTGGATGGTCGCGGAGTTCATCGGACTCACCAATTTCATCGAGGGCAGCATCGTCGGTCGGGAGGGTCAGCTGCTCGTGATCGACACCGCCATGGGCACGTTGCGGTGCGAGGGCTCGGCGACGGATACCGACGCCAAGCCCGAACGCCTGATCGCCGTGCGCCCGGAATCGATCCAGCTGAGCCAACGCGCGGGAGGCGGACCGCGAAGTTCCGACCTGACAATGAATCGACTCCAGGGCGTGGTGCGCGCGCGGGCGTTTCTCGGTAACCTCGTCGACTACCGCGTGGAGGTGGCGTCCGGGACCGTGCTCCGCGTGCAGGGCGACCCGCAGGTCCCGCTAGCCGTCGGCGACGCGGTCGAGGCGGCCTTTCAGGCTCGCTCGACGTGGTCGGTGCCGGCACGCGAGGAGCGCGTACGCTAGCGCGCGGGCGCCCCTGGTTCCTCGTGTTGCCCGCACTGGCGGTCGTCGTGGTTTTCTTCGTGCTTCCTTACGCTAACCTGGTCTCGATGAGCTTCCTGACACCGGGGAAAGCTGAGCCCTACGTCGCCGTCCCCACGCTCGGAAACTACGTAAACGCTCTCAGCGACGCGTTCCAGTGGTGGATCCTCTGGCGAACGCTCAAGCTCGGTTTCCTCACCACGCTCTTCACGCTGCTCCTCGGCTATCCGCTCGCCTACAACCTCGCCCGCGCCAGCAGCCGGATGAAGGGCCTGTTGCTGGTCCTGTTGCTCTCGCCGCTACTCGTCGGCGTCGTCATCCGGAGCTTCGGCTGGATGGTTCTCCTGGCCGACAACGGGCTGATCAACTCCGTCGTCAAGCACTGGGGCCTTGCCCCCCAGGGTCTCAAGCTCATGTACAACGAGTTCGGGGTGCTGGTCGGCACCGTGCACATCTACCTGCCATTCATGGTGCTCTCTCTCTCCGGAGCGATACAGAACATCCCGCCCGATCTCGAGCTGGCTGCCCGGAGCCTGGGTGCCTCGTCCACCAAGGCCTTCTGGCGCATCGTATTTCCGCTCTCGCTTCCCGGGATCTTCGCCGGCTCCCTGCTGGTCTTCGTGCTCGCCGTGAGCTCGTACGTGATTCCGGTGCTGCTCGGCGGTTTCAAAGTCATCACGACTCCGCTGCTGGTCGTGCAGACCGCCATCGATGTACACAACTGGCCGGGCGCGGCCGCCCAGGCCGTCATCCTCTTCGCCGCCTCGCTCGTCTGCATCGGGCTCTACTTGAAGCTGATGAACCGCGCCATGCGAGGGCTCTCGGCATGACGAGGCGCCGCCGGCTCGCGCGCGCCGTGTTTGTCACGCTGATCGCACTGCTCTATGGGTTCCTCGTCGCGCCGATCGTGATCGTCGTCGCCGCCAGCCTCAATGCCGGGCGGTTTCTCGTCTTTCCGCCCGCGGGCCTGTCGCTGCAGTGGTATGTGAAGTTCCTGAACAGCGAGCCGTTCGTCCGGTCGTTCTTCTTCAGCCTCCGCCTGGCTGCCCTCACGACCATCATCACCACGGTCATCGGAACGGCCGCGGCCCTCTACGTCGTCCGCTACGCCCCGCGAAAGGACGCGCTGCGGATGCTCCTGGTCGCGCCGCTGCAGCTTCCGGGGATCATGACGTCGCTCGCGCTCCTGATCTTCTACTACGCGATCGGACTGGGCGGAACGAGCTACGTCGGCCTCCTCATCGGTCACGTGGTGGTGTGCACGCCATATGTCTTCTTGACGGTGATTGCGGTCCTCTACAATTTCGATCGCTCGCTGGAAGAGGCTGCGCGTAGTCTGGGAGCCGGGAGCATCATGACGTTTCGGCGGATCACGCTGCCGATCATCAAGGGCGGGGTGATTTCGGGGGCCGTGTTCTCGTTCATCACCTCCTTCGATCAGTTTCCCATCTCCCTCCTCTTGAGCGGCGTCGGGACCACCACCCTGCCGATTCAGGTTTTCGATTACCTACGCTTCTCCTTCGACCCGACCGCCGCGGCCGTTGGCACCGTGAACATCCTGATCACCCTCGCCGTGGTGCTGATGACCGAACGGCTGGGAGGGCTCGAGTCGCTGTACTGGGGAGGTCGCCAATGATCGCGACGCAGCGTGAAGCGCGCTATCGGGTCGGCGTTGACATCGGGGGGACATTCACCGACTTCGTGCTGCTGGACGCGGTGAGCGGGCGAGTCCGGATCCACAAGTGCCTGACGACGCCCAAAGATCCGTCGATCGGCGCCCTGGTGGGACTGGACGAGTTGCTTCGCGCCGCCGGACTCACGCTGTCCCAGATTGGTCAACTCGTCCACGGGACGACGCTGGTCACCAACGCCATCATCGAGCGGACGGGCGCGAGGCTCGCGCTACTCACGACCCGGGGCTTCCGCGACACGCTCGAGATGGGAATCGAGCAACGCTACGACATCTACGATCTCTTTCTCCAGTTCCCCGAACCCCTGGTGTCCCGGGACCTCCGTCGCGAGATCGACGAGCGAATGACCCGGGACGGCGCCGTCATCGTGCCGATCGACCTCGACCAGGTCCGGCGCGAGGTCGCCGACCTGGTCACGCGCGGAGTGGAAGCAGTGGCCGTCTGCTTCCTTCACTCCTACAAGAACCCGGCTCACGAGCGAGCGATCAAGGATCTCCTGGCCCGTGAATTCTCCGAGCTTTCGGTGTCGCTCTCCTGCGAGGTGGTGCCGGAGCTGCGCGAGTACGAGCGTAGTACGACGGCGGCCGCGAACGCGTACGTCCAGCCGCTCATGGACCGATACGTCGCGCGCCTCGAGGAGGCGCTCGGCGAGCGCGGTTTCCGCGGCCGTTTCGACCTGATGCAGTCCTCGGGAGGCACCGCCTCACCGCGCATGGCGCGCGAGTTCCCCGTCCGATTGCTGGAGTCGGGACCGGCCGGCGGCGGGTTGGCCACGGCGTTTTTCGGCGCCCAGGCGGACCACCGCGATGTGATCTCGTTCGACATGGGCGGTACTACCGCCAAAGCATGCTTAATCCAGAGCGGGAGGCCCGATGTGGCGCCCATGATGGAGGCCGCGCGCGTGCACCGCTTCAAGAAGGGAAGCGGTCTGCCGATCAAGGCGCCCGTGATCGACATGATCGAGATCGGCGCGGGAGGCGGCAGCATCGCGCACGTCGACCAGCTTGGTCTGCTCAAGGTCGGCCCCAGAAGCGCCGGGGCCGATCCCGGGCCCGCCTGTTACGGTCTCGGCGGCAAGGAGCCGACGGTTACCGACGCCAACCTGCTGCTCGGCTACCTCGATTCCGACTTCTTCCTGGGCGGACGCATGCGTCTCGATCGGGCGGCGGCGGAGGCCGCGCTGACCCGCGTGGCGGAGCCACTGCGGCTGCCCCGCATCGACGCGGCGTGGGGCGTCTACACGATCGTCTGCGAGAGCATGGCCGCAGCCGCCCGCGTCCACATCATCGAGAAGGGACGCGACCCCCGGCGCTACGCGATGCTCGGATTCGGCGGCGCCGGCCCCGCGCACGCGGCCCGTGTCGCGCGCATCCTCGGCGTGCGCGAGGTCCTGATCCCGCCGGCGTCGGGTGCAGCCTCGGCACTCGGTTTCCTGGTGGCGCCCACGAGCTTCGAGTTCGTCACCTCCTTGCCGGGCGTGCTCGACGAGCTGGATCTCGACGCGGTCAACGCCCTGCTCGGCGATCTGGAGGCGAAGGGGCGCGCCCTGCTGACCGACGCCGACGTCGCGCCAGCCGATGTCACTGTCATTCGACGAGCCGAGATGCGTCTGCTCGGCCAGGTTCACGACATCACGGTGACACTGCCCGCCGAGACGCTCGCGCGCGAAAACCTGCGCGCCGTCAAAGATGCATTCGCGACCGAATATACGCGGCTCTACACTCACCTCTACACCGGCACCGTGATCCAGGCGGTCAACTGGCGCGTGCTCTGCTCGGGTCCTGCTCCCGCAATCCGCGCCGCAGACCTTCGAGTCGACGATCGCGACGGAGCGACAGCGTTGCGACGTGATCCAACCGCACGCGCCTCAGCCAAGGCCCATCGCCGCGCCTGGTTCGGCGAGGCCGGCGGCTGGATGGAGACGCCGGTCTACGAGCGCTACGCGCTCGTGCCGGGGGACGCCCTCGAGGGGCCGGTGATCGTGGAGGAGCGCGAGTCGACGACGGTGGTACCGCCGGGAGATCGGCTCGTCGTCGACGACAGCCTCAACCTGAGATTGACCATCGCACAGAGTACGCCGCCGGAGCCGCTCCGGACGGCCGCCCCGCCCCTCGAGCAAGCCATAGCCCGAATCGAGGGCGACCCCATCGGGCTCGAAATCATGTGGAGCCGGCTGGTCAACATCGTCGAGGAGTGCTGGCTCACCGTCTGGCGGACCGCGTTCTCCCTGATCATCGGCGAGGCCCAGGACTTCGCCTGCGAGATTCTCGACGCGCGCGGCAACTCACTGGCGCACTCGCCCCGCGCAATGCCCGTCTTCAACCTGACGCTGCCACTCGCGGTCAAGGCAATCCTGGCCCGCTTCCCGGTCGAGACGCTCGAGCCCGGCGACGTCCTGACGACCAACGACCCGTGGATCTGCGCCGGCCACCTGTTCGACGTGGCCATCGTCACACCGGTCTTCCGCGACGAGACCGTCGTGGCCATCATCGGCACCATCGGCCACGTCACCGACATCGGCGGCACCAAGGATAGCCTCAACGCGCGCGAGATCTACGAAGAGGGCTTCCAGATCCCGCCGATGAAGCTCTATCGGGCCGGCGTGCTGAACGAGGACCTCATGACCCTGCTCGCCGAGAACGTTCGAAAGAACGAGCAGGTGATCGGCGACATCCACGCCATGGTGTCGGCCAACGCATCCGGGGCCCGACGCCTGCTCGACTTCATGGCGGAATACGGTCTCGAGGACCTCGAGGCGCTGGCGACGGTGATCCAGAACCGGGCCGAGGCCGCCATGCGCGAGGCCATTCGCCGCGTGCCCGACGGTGTGTACGCGAGCGAGATCTGGAGCGACGGCATGGGGACGCCCCAGCGCCTGCCCGTCGAGGTCGTCGTGCGCGGTGACGCGATCACGGTCGACTTCGCGGGCGCTCCGCCGCAGGCCCTGCGAGGTGGATCGAACTGTACCTTCGGCTACGCCGCCGCCCATGCCACGTACCCGCTCAAATGCATTCTGTCGCCGGGGGTGCCCGCCAACGCCGGCTCCTACCGCCCGTTCACGGTCGCCGCGCCCGCGGGCAGCATCATGAACTGCACCAAACCGATGGCCGTCAACACGCGCACGCGCACCGGCTGGTACATCGCCCCCAATATCTTCATGGCGCTGGCGCACGCGATACCCGACCAGGTTCAGGCCTTCACGGGTCTGCCGGCCTCGCTTCTGGCATACGGCGTCGGACCCGACGGCCGCGTCTACAACGACCACCTCTTCCAGGGCGGCGGTCAGGGTGCATGGGCGCACGGCGACGGGAAGTCGGCGCTGCTCTGGCCGACGAGCGCCGCGAACACTTCGGTCGAGCTCTTCGAGACGCGCACGCCGGTGCTCGTCCTCGAGAAAGGCCTGGTGGCCGACACCGGGGGCGCAGGCCGTCATCGCGGTGGTCTCGGCCAGGTCGTTCGCGTCCGCAAGCTTCTCGACGACGACCGTGCGACGCTCGCCAGCCTGCACCCCGACGGAGTGCTGACTCGGACTCCGGGCCTTTTCGGAGGTCGCCCCGGTGGCCCCGTGCGCGGTGTGATGCTTGATCCGTCGGGCAGAGTCGTCCACGACTACGGCATCGGCGCACTCGTGACGCTTGCAGCCCCCGAACAGATTCTCGAGCTTCGGCTGGCCGGCGGCGCCGGCTATGGCGACCCGCTCAATCGTCCGGTGGACGAGGTACGGCGTGACCTCGACCAGGGCTACATCACCGCGGAGGGCGCCGAGCGCGAGTACGGCTGCGTGCTGGGCGACGACGGCATCGATACGGCCGCCACCGCCTCCCGGCGCCTCCAGCTGAAGAGCAGCCGCTCGCCTGAGCTGAGACGCGACCTATAACACGGAGGTGATCATGAGCACCTCGGAGACCCGTATGCTCACCATCTCTCACCAGTACGGGAGCGGTGGCAGTCAAATCGCGCTCGACGTTGGCAATCGTCTGCAGTGGTCGGTGTGGGACAAGGAAATCGTGCGGAAGATCGCCACGGAGTATCAGCTGGCGGAAACCGACGTCGAGGCGAAAGACGAGCGCGTCGCGTCGTTCATCGAGCGACTGGTCGACCTTCTAGGCATGGGCGGATTCGCGACGGCCTACAGTATTCTTCCACCGCGAGGGCTCGATGACGCAAAGCTTCTATCCATGACGCGGACCATCGTCGAAGCCATTGCCCGAGAGGGCCGCGCGATCATCGTCAATCGCGGAGGAAACCATATCCTGGCCAAACGACCGAGAACACTTCATGTGTTCGTGTTTGCTCCGCTGGAGGCCCGCGTACAACGAGTGATACAGATGGAAAAGCTCACGCGCGTCGAAGCCGAACGTCGCGTTGCCGGAATGGACCGGTTACGGACCGACTACGTGCGCACGTTCTATCATGCCGACTGGCGGGATCCGACGCATTATCACCTGACGGTCGACTCGGCACTATGGGGCGAACGAGGGACCGCGGACCTCATTCTTTCGGCGCTCGAGCGAGCGAGCCGGCCTGAGCCAGGTCCACGCGGGTGAGTCGCTCGTAGCCGCTATCCTTTCGCGACAACGGTGATCGCAAGCCCGCGCGCGCAGGATCGCCACCACCCCTTCCCTGAGCAGGCGGGATAGCTCCAGCTCGGCCAACCGAACATTTCCGTACGGATGGCGCTCCTCGAAGCGGGTCGGCAACCAGAGTCCTATACTCACCGCAGTCGCGGACGCGGGAGAAAGGAGCCGTCATGGCGAAGTATCTCGAGGGTACCGACGCGCAGAAGAACCGGGCGTACTCGCCCGCCGTCGTCACCGAGGGTGGGCGCGTCGTCTGGCTGGCCGGCCAGACCGCGACCGTCGACGGCGACGGCAAGGACATCTCCGGCAACTTCGAGGCCCAGACGCATCGGGTCTTCGCGCTGATCGACCAGACGCTGCGCCGGGTCGGCGGCACGCTCGCCAATCTCGTCACCATGACGGTCTTCATCAAGGAGCCGCGCAACGGCGACCGGTTCGTCGAGCTGCGCAAGCAGAAGTTCCCCGACGGCAACTACCCCGGCAGCGCGCTCATCACCGTCACCAACTTCGCGCGGCCCGGCATGGAGATCGAGATCCAGGCCGTCGCGGTGATCGGGGATCGTGCCTAGAGGACGGCCGTCATTGAAGCTCGTCCGGTGGGCCGTCCTGATCGTCCTCATGTGGCTCGGCCTCGAGCTCGCCATGGGTGCCGGCCTGTTCGTCCTGGACAGGCTGGCCGGCGTCCGCACCAAGAGTCTCGCCGTCAGGTCCATTCCTGACCGTCACCGGCGCGACCTCGGCCGGCTTCTCGCCGACGATCTGGGCTATCTGACGTACAGCGCGACCCTCGGCTGGACGATCAAGCCGGGCGGGCGCGGCGACCTCTATCGCGCGAACGCCCAGGGGATCCGCGCCGATCGCGAGTTCGCGCGCGTGCCGGCGCCCGGCACGCTCCGCATCGCGGCGTTCGGCGACTCGTTCACGCACGGTGACGAGGTGCCGAACGAGGACACCTGGCAGGAGATCCTGATGCGAGCGCACCCCGCCGTGGAAGCGATGAACTTCGGCGTCGGGGCCTACGGGCTGGACCAGGCCTTCCTGCGCTATCAGCGCGACGGCGCCGACTACGGGGCCCGCGTCGTGCTCATCGGTTTCATGCCCGAGAACCTCTTTCGTCACGTGAACGTCTATCGCCCGTTCTTCGTGCCGAACAGCGGCCTGGCCCTCGCGAAGCCACGCTACGAGCTGGATCAGGGCCGGCTGGTGCTGGTGGAGAACCCCATGCGCGACCTCGCCGGCTACCGCGAGCTCCTGGCCCATCCGGAGCGGGAGCTGCCCCGGCTCGGCGCTCACGATCTGTTCTTCCAGGTGCGGCCGCACGAGGGCACGCTCGATCTGCCGCTGGTGCGGGTGGTCAAGAGCCTCCGCTGGGCATGGGCCGACTGGCGTCTGGGCGTGAGTGGGGGGGCCTACGACACGAGCGGCGAGCCGTTCCGGGTCACCGCGGCGATCGTAGAGGCGTTCGCGGCAACCGTGAGCCGTAATGGCTCGCTACCGATCGTCGTCGTCTATCCGCGCCGCCGCGACGTCGAGCGGTTCCGGCGCGACCGGTCGCGGCACTACGCGGCGCTGATCGACCATTGCCGGGCGCGCGGCATCCGTGTGCTCGACCTCGCGGAAAGCCTGGGGAGCAGCGGCGCTCCCCTCGACGCCCTGGTGGTGCGTCACTACACGGCGGCCGGCAACCGCGTGGTCGCCGAGGCGATCTGGCGATACCTCGAGCGCGAAGGCCTCGCTACATCAGCTCGCGGATGAGCGTCTGCGCCATGTCCGGCGCGATGCCCAGCTGGCGATGGGCTAGCGGGCCGCCGCTGCCGAGCACCGGCTCCAGCTGATCGAGGGACGGCAGGTCCTCGCGCTTCCAGAAGAGCCCGATGGGAATCTCGTCGCCCCACTGCGAGCCCCGCTCGATGGCGAGGTGCAGGTTGGTCGGATCGTGCCCCATCTCGTCGAGCCGCTTGGTCCGCTGCTTGAAGAAGTCGTGGGTGTTGTCGTGGTTGTACGTGACGCACGGGCTGAAGGTGTCGATGAGGGCGAAGCCCCGGTGCAGCAGGCCCCCCTTGATCAGCTCGACCAGGTACTTCTGCTGACCGGTGAAGCCGCGGGCGACGTACGTCGCGCCGGCCGCGATGGCCAGTGGGATCGGGTTGATCGGGTTCTCGACGCTGCCGAAGGGCGTGCTCTTCGTGTTCATCCCCTTGATGCTGGTCGGCGAGAGCTGCCCGGTCGTCAGCCCGTAGATCTGGTTGTTCATGACGACGTAGGTCACGTCGACGTTGCGGCGCATGGCGTGGACGAAGTGGTTGCCGCCGATGCCGTACCCGTCGCCGTCGCCGCCCGTCACGACGACCTTCAGCTCATGGTTGGCGAGCTGGGCGCCGGTGGCCACGGCCAGCGCGCGGCCGTGCAGGGTATGCATCCCGTAGGTGCTGAGATAGCCCGGCAGGTTCGACGAGCAGCCGATGCCGCTGATGGTCAGGACCTTGTGCGGCTCGAGCCCGGTCTCGACGATCGCCTGCTTCAGCGCCGCCAGCACGCCGAAGTCGCCACAGCCTGGGCACCAGTCGGGATCGACCTTGCCCTTCAGATCCTTGATCGTGACCTTGACCCGTTCGGTTTCGACCACGGTCGCCATGTCGTCTCCTTAGACCTGAATCTCGTGCACGGGCACGTAGAGTTTCGTGGAGCCTGCCAGGATCGCCTTGACGCCGTCCGCGATGTGATGCGGCATGAACGGCTCGCCGTCGTACTTCCGGATGTGACCGGCGGCGGCGAACCCGGTCTCCGACCTCAGATAGCGCGCGAACTGGCCGCTGTAGTTGTTCTCGACGATGACGACCTTGCGGCATTTCGAGAGGATCGACTCGATGGGCTCGGCGTGCAGCGGGACCAGCCACCGGATTTGTAAGTTGTTGACCGAGACGCCCGCGTCGGCCAGCTGCTGCATGGCCTCGTGGATGACGCCCTCGGTCGAGCCCCAGCCGAGCAGCGTGACCTGCGCATCGGCCGGGCCGTACAGCTCGGGCGCCGGCAGGAGCGACAACACACCTTCCATCTTGCGCATCCGCTTCTCGTGGCTCGACCTGCGCTTCTGCGGATCGGTGAACTCGTCGCTGATCAGCACGCCGTCCTCGTCGTGCTCGTCGGTGGCCACGACGTGGGTGAACCCGCGGGTGCCCGGGATGGCCCGAGGCGAGATGCCGCTCTCGGTGACCAGGTAGCGCTTGTAGCTCCCGTTCGCCGACGGCCCGCTGCCGTTCAGACCGATGACCTCGCCCCGGTCGATGGGAACCTTGAAATCGAGCTCGGCCGGGTCGGCGCTGGACCGCCCCTCCGACAGGAGCAGGTCGGAGAGGATGATGCCCGGGCACTGGAACTTGTCGACCAGATTGAAGAGATTCGGGACCAGCTTGAAGCAGTCGACGATGTTGGTCGGCGCCACGATGATCCGGGGATAGTCACCCTGTCCGGCGCCCAGCACCTGCCAGAGATCGCCCTGTTCGGTCTTGGTGGGCACGCCCGTGGCGGGGCCGGCGCGCTGCACGTTGATGCAGACGACCGGGATCTCCATCATGGCAGCCGCGCCGAGGGCCTCGGTCATGAGGGCGAAGCCGCCACCGGAGGTCGCGCACATCGCGCGCGCGCCGGTGTGGGCCGCGCCGATCGCCATGTTGATGACGCCGATCTCGTCCTCGACCTGTCGCACCATGATCCCGAGCTGGCGCGCGTGCCGCGACATCCAGTGCAGCACGCCCGATGCCGGGCTCATGGGGTAGGCGCAGTAGAACTTCACGCCGGCGGCTGCGCCGCCCATCGCGAGGGCCTGGTTGCCCTCGAAGAACGCCAGGCGCTTGCCCATGTCGGGCAAGGCGTACGGGAACGCCGTGAACTGCGCCTCAGCGTAATCGTAGCCCGCGCGCGCGACCCCCACGTTCTCCTTCACCGCCTCGGCGCCGCGCCGCCGGAACTGGATCGCCAGGATCTCTTCGAGAATTTCGAAGTCGACCTTGACCAGCTTTAGGATGGCCGCCAGCGCGATGGTGTTCTGCACGAGGTCGCCCCGGACGGAGGGCGCCAGCTTCTTGACCGAAAACGGGCAGAGCTGGACGCCGTCGGCCACCACGCCCGGCTTGATCGTGTCGCTGTTGAACAGCACCGCCGAGCCGGGTCGCATCAGCCGGAGGTGCCGGTTCATCGTGTCTTGATTGAGCGGCACGAGCACGTCGATCTTGTCACCCTGGCTCAGGACGGGCTCGTCGCTCGTGCGGAGCGTCAAGAAGATGTGGCCACCGCGAATGATGGACTGGTACGCGTTGTACGCGTTCACGTGCAGGCCGCGGCGGACGAAGATGCGGGCCAGAATGTCGCCGGGGGTGGCAATGCCCTGGCCTGCCGCCCCGCCAATTCCTATCGCAAGGTCAAATCTGCGCACAGATGATCTCCCCTTGGAGCGCATGAGTTGCTCTGCGGCCGGGTTCTCGCCGTGCACCCCGTGCGGCATGAACCGGGCGGTCTGACCACCCGGCCCCAATCCTGCGCCGAACAATGGCGTTCGGTCAAGGAGACGGCGATGCCGGACGGCGCACGGAGTCTACGGGACCAGCACGATCTTGCCGTGGTGGCCGTTCTCCATGACCGCTTCGTGGGCACGCGAGGCCTGGGCGAGTGGAATCTCTTGCTGGATAACCGGCCGGAGGGTGCCGTTGCTGAGCCCCTCGACGAGGGCGGCATGGATGCCCGCCAGCTGGGCCGGGGAGGCGTGGAAGAGCGCCACCCCCAGGATGGCTGCGTTCTTGTTCATGGCCAGCCGCGGGTTGAAGTCGATGGACCCACGGTTGCCGATGACGGCGATGCGACCCCGCATGGCGAGGGCGTCGAAGTCCTTCTGGAGATTCACGTTTGCCAGCATCTCGAGGATGACGTCCACGCCCTGACCGCCCGTGAGCTTGACCACCTCGTCGAGATACCCGGGCGCCGTATGATCGACGACGTGGTGGGCGCCGTGCTCGGCGACCATCTTCCGCCCCTTTTCCGTGCCGGCGGTGCCGATGACCGTGAGCCCGCGCGCCCGGGCCAGCTGGACCGCCGCGATCCCGACGCCCCCGCTTGCTCCGTGTACGAGCACCGATTCACCGGCCTCACCGTGAGCGCGGTGGAAGAGGGCGTGAAACGCCGTCGCGTACGGCACGTTCATCGCCGCGCCCTGGGCGAAGCTGACGCCGGACGCCAGCGCGTGCACCTGGGTCTCGCCGCAGAGCGACAGCTCGGCATAGGCGCCGGAGACGGTGCCGCCCACGTACACGCGGTCGCCCTTCCGCACGCGGGTCACGCCGCCGCCGACCGCCTCGACGATGCCGGCGGCATCAGAGCCGGGCGTGTACGGCAGCTTCGGCCCGCGATTGTCGGTGTTCGACCTGAGATAGGTGTCCACCGGGTTCACACCGACCGCGTGGTTCCTGACGAGCACCTGGGCGGGCCCGGGCTGAGGCGCAGGCACCTCCTCGAGCTTCAGAACGGACGGGCCGCCGTACTCCGAGACGCGGATCGCTTTCATGGGCGCAGGCTCCTATTGTGGAATCCAGAGTACGGACGATACCTCGCCGAACTCCCGCCAGAGCTTGCGCCAGGAATCGCCGCCGTCGTCGCTCCGATAGAGATAGCCGTAGCGGCTGGCGCAGAACATCGTGTCGGGCGCCGACGCGGGGATGCACACCGTCCAGATGGCCGAGTTCGGCTGCACGGGGAATTTCAGGCTCTCCCAGGTGGCGCCGGCGTCGCGCGAGCGCATGACCGTTCCGATGCGGCCCGGCGTGGAGTCGCCCAGCGTCAGGAACACCGTGCGCGGATCGCCCGGCTTGACCGCGATGCCGCGGGGATAGTGCCACGGGAAGATCTCGCGGGCGCGCGCCGCGTGCCACGTCTTGCCGTCGTCCGTGCTGCGCCAGATGTCGTCGTTGACCACGGTGAACACGGTCTTGGGCGGGCCCTCGACCACCAGCACGTTGTGAACGTCCTGGTTCGGAATCTGGCCGTTCATCTTGGCCCACGTGTCGCCGCCGTCGGTGCTGTACCGGACGCCGTCGACCTCGAGCCCGACCCACACGTTCCGGTCGTTGGTCGGATCGACCGCGATGCCGGTGGGCCGCGGGATCCCGACATTCGGGCAGTCCTCGGCGATCGCCACGCGGAGCGCGGCCCAGCTCTTGCCGCCATCGGTGGACCGGAAGATGCCCGGCTTGCTCGGCGTGCCGGTGCCCGCGAACATGATCGCGGAGTCCACCGGATCGATCGCCACGCTCCAGACGACCGAGCCCTTCATCGGGTTGTCGAGCAGGCGCCACTTCATCCCGCGGTCGTCGCTCCGGTAGAGACCCATGTCGGTGCCCGCGAAGACGACCTCCGGATGGCGCGCGTCCTCGCGGAGCGCCCGCACGATGCAGTCGGAGTGCATCCCCTGGCGCACGGAGGCCCGGGTCCAGCTCTCTCCGTCGTCGGCGCTCAGCATGACGCCCTGACCGACCGTCCCGACCAGGATGTTTCCCTTGTTCGCCATGGCTAGCCTCCTCAAGTCGCCGCGGGAACGCCCGCGGCGTCCGCACTATACATCAGGCTCCACATCAGGCTCCGCTCGACCCGCTTTCGACCGCCCGGCGCGCAGCGGCGATCTCCGCCTGGGCGGCCCCGCCCCCAGGGAACTCGCGCTCGGCTCGTTTGTACCAGCCGCGCGCATTGTCGAAGTCGCCCTCGACGATGTGCACGATCCCGTGGATCCACGACGAGAGCCTCGACTTGTCTTTCTGGACGATCTCGTGCGCCTTCTTCCAGTCGCCCGCCGCCAGGAATTCGACCGCCTGTCCGAGGGATTCGCTCATGAACGCTCTCTCCTTTATTCATAAGCGCGCCTCGGCGGGCGGGGCCCCAGCCCCGCGACGGCCTGCAGCGCGCACATCCGCTAGAGCTCCGGCGCCGAGGCGCGGCCGAGGATGTCCTCGCACCACGCCGCCGCCGAGAGCAGTGAGGCTTCGGTGAAGGTCCCGCTCACGAGCTGGATCCCGAGCGGCAGCCCCGACCGCGTCAGCCCGCAGGGCACCGTGATCGACGGCAGGCCGCTCAGCGACCACGGGGTCTGAAACTGGGGATCGCCGGTCGCCATGCCCTCGGGGGCGGGCGCGGGCGTCGTTGGCGTCAACAGGACATCGTAGCGGTTCAAGAGCGGACCCATCTCGCGACGAAACTGACGTCGAATCCTGAGCGCCCGCACGTAGAGCTCGCCCGGGATCAACATCCCGACCTCGATCGCCGCTCGGATCGCCGGCCGATACAGATCGGCCTTCTGCCTATAGCGCTCGGCATGAATGCTCGCCGTGTCGCTCCGCGTGATCAGCGCCGCAGCGGCGTGCACTGCCTGGAACGTCGGTGGCAGCTTGGCCTCGTCCACGGCCGCGCCAGCCCGCGCCAGGCGATTCACCGCCTGCATCGTGATGTCGGCCACCTCGGGAGTCGCGCGCTCGAAGAACTCGCGCAGGACGGCGATGCGTGGCGGGAGCCGGCGGGTGAGGGCCGACAGATAGTCGGGCACGGGCGCGTGCGACGAGCTCGGATCGTGCGGATCGTGACCGGCGACGATCGAGAGGCCGAGCGCGACGTCCTCGACGTTTCTGGCCATGAGCCCGACGTGGTCCTGGGTGTAGCTGAGCGCCATCACGCCCCGGGTGCTGATCCGGCCGAACGTCGGCTTGAGCCCCACCAGCCCGCAGTACGAAGCCGGTCGAACGTTCGAGCCGATCGTCTGGCTGCCGAGAGCGAGCGGAACCATGCGCGCGGCCACGGCGGCCGCTGAGCCGCTCGACGAGCCGCCGGGCGTGCAGGCGAGATTCCACGGATTACGCGTGGGTGCGGGATCGGTGGTCGCGAACTCCGTGGTGTGGAGCTTGCCGAGCAGGATCGCCCCCGCGGCCTTGAGTCGCGCCACCGCGGTTGCGTCGTACTCGGGGACGAAGCCGGCCATGACCTTCGAGCCGCCCTCGGTGCGAAGGCCGGAGCTGTAGAAGATATCCTTGGCGCCGAACGGCACGCCGTGGAGCGGCCCTCGGAAGACGCCGCGCGTGGCCTCGTCGGCCGCCCGCCGAGCGGCGGCGCGGGCGCCGTCGCCGTCGACCAGCGCCCACGCCTGTACGCGCCCGTCGACTCGCGTGATGTGCTCGAGGAGCGCATTGACCAGATCGACCGGCGAGAGGACCTTCTCCCTGATCGCCCGTGCTGCGTCGAGGGCATCCAGCGTGTGCAGGCTCACGGCGCCGGCTCCGCGTAGAAGGCCGGCGGCTCGTCGGCAGCGACGGGAAACGCCGCCACCTCGGCCATCCTGGCCGCCACCTCGTCGATCATCTTCGCGATCGCGTCGGCCCGCTCGGCGCCGAATCGCCGCTCGGCGGCGGCCCGCAGGCTCGCCGTGAACTCTGCGCGCTGCGCCTCAGGATCCATAGCTCATTTGCCTTTCAGCTTCACGTCCTCGTAGGGCCCCGAGAACCCGTAGCCGCCGAGGAGGCCGAGACCGGATTCTTCCACACGCGGCCCGACGCCGTGGAGGAAGGCGAAGTCCCAGATCGGCGCGAACATCGCCTTGTCGTAGATGAGCTGCTGCATACGGTGGAGCATTATCTCGCGCTTCGCCCGATCGAGCTCGACGGCCTGCTCCCGGAAAAGCCCGTCGATGTCGGGGTAGCCACCGTAGGCATACGTACCGCCGGTGACGGCGTGAGACTCCAACCAGGTCGCGGCGTTGCCCGTGGCGCCGAGGAAGAGATAGACGAGGTTCCGGTATCGCTTCTCAGCGACACCCTTGAAGAAGGTCGCCCGCTCGAGTGGACGCAGCTTGAGCGCGATGCCCACGGCCCTCAGGTCGGTAAGCATCGCCTCACCCCAGGGGCATACCTGGAGGTCGCAGAAAAACTCGCCGGCGTCGAACCCCTTCGGATAGCCGGCCTCGGCGAGCAGTCGCCGAGCTCGGGCCGGATCGTGTGGATAGGGCGTCGGCGGCCAGTAGAAGTCGAAGCTCGACGGCACGATGCTCCCCGTGATTTTCGAGAGGCCGAGCGTCGCGGCCTCGTTGAGGGTGTTACGATCGAGCGCTAGGTTGGCGGCCAGACGCACACGCTTGTCGTACCACGGCGACTTCGGGTCGAACTGATCGGCGAAGATCAGCCAGTGGTTGGACGGGAACACCGTCTTCAGGGTGAGCCCGGGTGTTCGCTGAACCTCGCCAGCCAGCTCGCCGCTGATCAGAAGAACGACGTCGACATCGCCGCGCTTGAGCGCGGCCAGCCGCGTCGCGTGATCGGGAATCACCCGGAAGACGAGCCGCTTCACGCTGGGCACCTTGCGCCAGTAGTGCTCGTACGCCTCGAGCACGACCTCGACGCCCGGGTTGAAGGACACGAAACGGTACGGCCCCGCGCCGACGGGCGCCTTCTTGAACCCGTCGTCGCCGACTTTCTCGACGTATTTCTTCGGCACGATCCAACCGGCGCCCGTCGTGCGCGTCCCGTAGAAGGTCATGAAGTCGGGCCAGGGCTGCTTGAGCCGGAACCGGACGTGACCGGGATCGGGAGTCTCGACCGCCGCGACTCTCTCCTTCAGCGACTTGGCGAAGGCTCCCCGGTAGCGCTCGAACGAGAACTTCACGTCGTCCGCGGTGAGGACCTCACCGTTGTGGAACTTCACGCCCCGGCGCAGCACGAAGTCGTAGACGAGCCCGTCGGGCGACACGCTCCATGATTCGGCGAGGCTCGGCGTCATGCTCTTGCCGGGCATGGGCTTCACGAGCGCGTCGTGCAGCGCCAGCTGCACCAGGAACGGCGTCTGCTGGATGTTCTCGGCCGGATCGAGCCAGGCCGGTACCACCGTGGTGTGTACGCCCCAGGTCATCGTCCC
>JBKPCO010000077.1:0-39990 GCA_046727415.1 Candidatus Methylomirabilota bacterium | reverse complement strand
CGCGAGGTCGTCGGCATGCTCCACTTGATTCCATCCCATGTGGGGAATCTTCTGACCAGCCGGCAGGCGGCGCACCGCGCCCGCCACGACGTCGAGTCCTCGACCTTCGCCGAATTCCTCGCTGGTCGAGAACAGGAGCTGATAGCCGAGACAGATGCCGAGAAACGGCCGGCGGCCGTCGAGCGCGCGGCGGACCGCCGGCAGCAGGCCCAGGCGATCCAGGTTCGACATCGCGTCGTGAAACGCGCCGTCACCCGGCAGGACCACGGCCTGCGCGTCATCGACGACGTTCGGATCCTGGGTGATCACTGCGGGGCTTCCGACCCGGCGGAACGCCTTCTCGACGGAGCCGAGATTGCCCCGTCCGTAATCGATAATGGCGATCACAGGCTCGCCTCGCCGTCGGCTGCGGCTCGCACTCCCAGCATCACAGACTCGCCTCGCCGTCGGCTACGGCTCGCACCTCCCAGCATCACAGACTCGCCTCGCCTTCGGCTACGGCTCGCACCTCCACGATCACAACATTCCCTTGGTCGAAGGCAGAACGCCGGCGATCCGCGGATTGAGCCGGGTCGCCTCGGCGAGCGCCCGCGCCACGGCCTTGAACACGGCCTCGGTCACGTGGTGGAGGTTGTGGCCGTAGTGCATCGTCACGTGCAGCGTCATCTCGGCGTTGAACGCGAAGGCGCGGAAGAACTCCTGGAGCAGGTCGAGGTCGAAGTTGGACACCCGCGCCCGCGCCACGGGAACGCTGAAGACGAGAAAAGGCCGCCCCGACAGATCAACTGCAGACGAGACCAGCGCCTCGTCCATGGGGATCGAAGCGGTCCCGTAGCGCACGATCCCCTTCTTGTCGCCGAGGGCCTGCCGGAGCGCCTGGCCGAGGACGATGCCCACGTCCTCTACGGTGTGATGCTGGTCCACCTCGACGTCGCCCTGCGCGTCGACCGTGAGGTCCATCAGGCCGTGCTTCGACCACGCCTCCAGCATGTGACTGAAGAACGGGATCGGCGTCTGCACCTTCGAAGCGCCGATGCCGTCGAGGTTGAGGTGAATCGTGATCTCGGTCTCCTTCGTCTTGCGCTCGACGCGCGCTTGCCGGCTTGTTGTCTCGGCGTTCATGCCGTTCCTCCTCCGTCCGTACGCAGTCGCAGCTCGGCGGCGTTGCCGTGTCCGGCCAGGCCCTCGACCCGCGTCAGGGTCCTCAGGTGCGGCGCGGCGGCGCGCAGCCCGCCCGGCGAGTACTCGATGACGCTCGAGCGTTTCACGAAGTCCTCCGTCCCGAGCGGCGAGGCGAACCGCGCGGTGCCGGCGGTCGGCAACACGTGGTTCGGGCCAGCCACGTAGTCGCCGACGACCTCGGGGGTGTGGCGGCCGAGGAAGATGGCGCCGGCGTGGCGCACGCGCGGCAGCACTGCGGCCGGCACGGCGACCAGTAGCTCCAGATGCTCGGGGGCCAGTCGATTGGCGAGCGCCACGGCGTCGTCGATGCTGTTCACCCGGATGAGCGCGCCATTGGCCCGGAGTGCCTCGGCGGCGATCGTGCGGCGCGGCAGCGCGGCGAGCTGGCGTTCGAGGGCCGCAGCCACCTTCGGAATCAGCTCACCAGCGTCCGTGACCAGAAGCGCGCGCGCCATCGGGTCGTGCTCGGCCTGCGCCAGCATGTCGCTGGCGACGCAGTCCGGGTCGGCGGTCGCGTCCGCGACGACCACGACCTCGCTGGGGCCCGCCACCATGTCGATCCCCACCTCGCCAAAGACCCGCGCCTTCGCGAGTGCGACGTAGATGTTGCCGGGTCCGACGACCTTGTCGACCCGCGCGATCCGGGCGGTGCCGTACGCCAGCGCCGCGATGGCCTGCGCCCCGCCGATTCGGTAGCCCTCGGTCACGCCGGCCAGACGCGCGGCGGCGAGCACGACAGGCTCGATGCGGCCGCCGGCCGCTGGCGTGACGAGCACGATCTCCCGCACGCCTGCGACGCGCGCCGGAACGACCGTCATCAGTACGGTGGATGGATACGCGGCGCGACCACCCGGAACGTAGACGCCGACGCGGTCGAGCGGGCGAATCTCCTGGCCCAGCACCGAACCGTGCTCGTCGGTCATGCGCCACGATTTGGGCATCGCGGCCGCGTGATACCGCTCGATGCGGTCGGCGGCGTACTCGAGCGCCATCCGAACCTCGGCGGGAACCACCCGCTCGGCCGCCTCGAAGTCCGCGGCGGTGAGGGCGAGATCCCCGGCGGAGGCGGGGCTCCAGCCGTCGAATCGCGCCGTATACTCGCAGAGCGCCGCGTCGCCGCGGGCGCGCACGGCGACGAGGATCTCGTCGACGGCTCGATGGATCTCGGGCGCGACCGCCTCCGGCGCCCGGGCCAGCGCCGCCACGACGTCGTCGATCCCGCGCCGCGCGTCGAGGGTACGGATCATGGCCGCGAAACCGACTGCGCCCGGACGACGCCCTTCATATCGCTGATGAGCTCGTTGACAGCCGCGTGCTCCGTCCGCATCGAGGCGCGGTTCACGATCAGCCGCGCGGTTGACCGCGCGATCTCCGCCACCTCGACCAGCCCGTTGACCCTGAGGGTCTCACCCGACTGGACCAGATCGACGATGCGCTCGGCCAGGCCGACGAGCGGCGCCAACTCGATCGAGCCGTCGAGGCGTACTAGCTCCACCTGGATGCCCCGGTCGGTGAAGTACTGCTCGGCCATGCGCGGATACTTCGTGGCGACACGCACCCACGACCACTTCGCCGGATCGTCGCGCTCCCACAATTCGCGCAACTCGGCGACGACCAGCCGGCAGAATCCGAAACCCAGGTCGAGTGGCTCGTACACGTCCGGCTCCTGCTCCAGCAGGATGTCCTTGCCGACGATCCCCAGATCGGCCGCTCCGTAGAGGACGTACGCCGGGATGTCGACCGGCTTCAGGAAGAGCAGCCGAAGCCCGCGTCGCGGGTCGCTGAAGATGAGCTTCCGCGAGGCCTGGTCGACGCCTTCGACACCGAGCGTGCTCAGGATCTCGAGCGCGCCGTCGAGCAGACGGCCCTTCGGCAAGGCGAGCGTCAGCCGCTCCTTCACGCGCTCCGCTCCTCGGGCATCATGCGCGCCCCGCGACGAACCGCGTGACACCGGCCAGGTCGGCGCGCGCCTGGACTGCCGCGAAATCCTCGGCGCGCAGGAGCGTCGCCGAGGCGCTCGCCTGGATATCGCCGGCCGTCTCGAAGACGAGCACGCCGGACGGACGCAGGACGCGGCGCGCCTGGACGGCGATCCGCCTGATGAGCGCGAGGCCGTCGACGCCCCCGTCCAGCGCCAGGCTCGGCTCGTGGCGCTGCACCTCCGGAAGAAGCTCGGGCACGAGCCCCGTCGGCAGGTACGGTGGATTGCTCACGATGAGATCGGCGCCGAGATGGCCGACACCGTGGAGCAGGTCCGTGACGGCCACGCGGATACGCGGCGCGAGGCCGAGGGCGCGCGCGTTCTCCCGCGCCACCGCGGCGGCGGCCGGGCATACGTCCAGAGCGAGCACGTCGAGGTCGGGCCGCTCGGCGGCGAGCGCGCAGGCGATGCACCCCGACCCCGTGCCCAGATCGATCGCCAGCAGCCGCCGATGGCTGGGCGGCGGCAGGAGCTCGAACGCCCATTCGACGAGCGACTCGGTCTCCGGTCGCGGCACGAGCACCGCGTCGGTGAGTCGCAGGCGCAGCCCGCGAAATTCCTCCCAGCCGAGGATGCGCTGGAGCGGCTCGCGTCGCGCGCGCCTTCTCACGGCGTCGCCAAGCCGCTTCGCGAGAGCGGCGGGAACCTCGCGCCCCAGGTCCATCCGGAGGCGGGCGCGCCCCAGCCCTATTAGCCCGGCCAGGAGCCACTCGGCGTCGACCCGCGCTTCCGGAACGCCAGCCGCCTCCAGCGCCGCAGTGGCGGCGTCGAGCTCGTCGCGAAGCGTCCCCGCGGCGCCCATCAGTGCTCCACCCGCTGCAGGCGCTCGGCCTCCTCGGCGGCCACGAGCGCGTCGATCAGCTCGTCCAGATCGCCCTCGAGCACGGTCGGCAGACGGTGCAGCGTGAGCCCGATGCGATGGTCGGTGACGCGGGTCTGCGGAAAGTTGTAGGTGCGAATCCGCTCGCTGCGCTCACCGGTCCCGACCTGGCTGCGCCGGTCCGCAGCGATCGCCGCTTGCTGCTCTTCCTGGGCGCGCTCCAGGAGCCGTGCCTTGAGCACGCGCATGGCCTTCGCGCGGTTCTTGATCTGCGAGCGCTCGTCCTGGCACGTCACGACGAGGCCGCTCGGCAGGTGGGTGATCCGCACCGCTGAGTCGGTCGTGTTGACGCCCTGGCCGCCGGGGCCGGACGACCGGTAGACATCGACCCGGAGGTCTTTCTCCTCGATCTTGACGTCGACGTCCTCGGCCTCGGGAAGCACCGCGACCGTGACGGTCGAGGTATGGATGCGCCCGGAGGCCTCGGTGACGGGCACGCGCTGCACCCGGTGGACGCCGCGCTCGAACTTCAGCCGGCTCCACGCGCCGCGGCCGTGGACGAACAGGATTACGTCCTTGAACCCGCCGACACCGGTCGGGCTGGCGTCCATCACCTCGACCCGCCAGCGCTGGCGCTCGGCGTACTTCGAGTACATGCGGGCGAGGTCCGCGGCGAACAGCGCCGCCTCGTCGCCGCCGGCGCCGGCCCGAATCTCCACGAAGACGTTCTTCTCGTCGTTCGGGTCGCGCGGCAGCAGGAGGCGCTTCAGCTCCTCCTCGAGTGCGGTCTGCTTACCGGTGAGGTCGTCGATCTCCGCCTGGGCCAGCTCGGCGAGCTCGCGGTCGCCGCCCTCGGCCAAGATGTGTCGGGCCTCGCCGAGGCGGCGGAGCACCTCGCGGTAGGTCGTGAAGCGCTCGACGACCTCGAGGGTGTCGGCGTGCTCTTTCCGAAGGCGGGCGTACTCCGCGGGCTGGCTGAAGATCGCCGGGTCTGACAGGAGGCGGGTGATCTCGTTCGACCGCTCTTCGATCTGGCGGAGCTTGTCAAACAGCATCGTGCGTCACCGCCCCCTCGGCGGGGTTGGGCTCGACGGACAAACAAAAACCGGCGGGTATCGCGACACCGCCGGTTTCGAAGCTCGAGCTACGAGGTCGTGGTCTGACGCTTGTATTTCCGCTGGAAGCGCTCGACCCGGCCGGCCGTGTCCATGAGCTTGTGTTTGCCCGTATAGAACGGATGGCACTTCGAGCAGACCTCCACGTGGATGTTGGGCCGGGTGGAACGGGTATGAACCACCTCTCCACACGCGCACGTGATGGTCGTGTCCACATAGTCCGGATGAATACCCACCTTCACAGTCGCCACCCCCTCAGGACCACTAAGGATACCAGCCCCGCCCGCCCCAAGCTAGCCCATCGAGTGCATCGAGGCCAGGAACTCCTTGTTGGTCCGGGTGAGCTTGAGCTTGTCGAGCAGGAGCTCCATCCCCTCCACCGGGTTGAGCTGGGAGAGCGCCTTGCGGAGAAGCCAGACCTTCTGGAGCTCGTCCTTCTCGAGGAGCAGCTCTTCCTTCCGGGTTCCCGACTGCTCGATGTTGATGGTCGGGAAGATGCGCTTGTCCATCAGCCGCCGGTCGAGGTGGACTTCCATGTTGCCGGTGCCTTTGAACTCCTCGAAGATGACGTCGTCCATCCGGCTTCCGGTGTCGACGATGGCCGTCGCCATGATCGTCAGCGAGCCGCCCTCCTCGATGTTGCGGGCCGTCGCGAAGAACCGCCGCGGCCGCTGCAGCGCGTTGGCGTCGAGACCGCCCGACAGCACCTTGCCTGACGAGGGGATGACCGCGTTGTGGGCGCGCGCGAAGCGCGTCAGCGAGTCCAGCAGGATGACGACGTCCCGCTTGTGCTCGACCAGCCGCTTGGCCTTCTCGATCACCATGTCGGCGACCTGGATGTGGCGCTGCGGCGGCTCGTCGAAGGTGGACGAGATGACCTCGCCCTTCACGGACCGCTGCATGTCCGTGACTTCTTCGGGCCGCTCGTCGATGAGCAGCACGATCAGATAGACCTCGGGGTGATTCGTCGCGATCGCATGGGCGATTGACTGGAGCATCATCGTCTTGCCCGTGCGCGGCGCGGCCACGATCATGCCCCGCTGGCCCTTTCCGATGGGGCACAGGAGATCCATGACGCGGGTCGTCAGGTTCTCGGAGTCGTGCTCGAGACGGAGCCGCTCCATCGGATAGAGCGGCGTGAGGTTGTCGAAGAAGATCTTCTCGCGCGCCTGCTCCGGCGTCTCGAAGTTGATCGCCTCGACCTTGAGCAGCGCGAAGTACCGCTCGGTGTCCTTCGGCGGCCGGACCTGGCCGGAAATGGTGTCGCCGGTACGAAGATCGAATCGCCGGATCTGGGACGGCGAGACGTAGATGTCGTCCGGCCCCGGCAGATAGTTGTAGTCCGGCGCTCGCAGGAATCCAAACCCGTCGGGCAGAACCTCGAGAACGCCCTCGGCGAAGATGAGGCCGTCTTTCTCCGCCTGCGACTGGAGGATCTTGAAGATCAGCTCCTGCTTTCGCAGGCCGCCCATGTTCTGGACGTTCAAATCACGGGCGATCACGTTGAGGTCCGAGATGTTCTTTTCCTTCAATTCGGAAAGGTTCATCCCGTTCACTTCGGGGTTCTGCTGGGTCGGGTTTCCCTGACTTCTCTCTCGGCGGGCACTCATCAAAGGGCTCCGGGCGGCTGGCGCCGCAAGCAAAGTATCGGTTAGCGTTTGCCTAGGTTTTCTGCGGGGTTGGAAAGCTAACGCCGGGGATCATCTTGCCATCCAAGCGTTGTGTTGTCAATGATTTTTCACAGCTGTCCGTCGAGGCGCACGTCGATGATCGCGCGCTGCTTGATCTCCTTGATCCACGCGTCGTAGCGCGCGTCGAACTTCTCGCGGAAGAGAATCTCGCGAATCTGCGCCTTGACCCGCGTGAGCCCCTCTCCCTCGAGGCTGTCCTTCGACTCGAGCCGGAAGATGTGATAGCCGAGCGCGGAGCGATGGGGGAGCGAGACCTCCCCGGGCGCGAGGCTGAGAATCTGCAGCTCGATGTCCTGGGCGAGCTCGCCGCGCTTGAGCGTTCCGAGATCGCCGCCGTCGCGGGCGCTCGCGTCCTGCGAGTGCTGCTTGGCGAGCTCGGCGAAGTCCGCGCCCTCGAGGAGCTGGCTGCGGATGAGATCGGCCCGGATGCGGGCGTTCTCCCAGGCTGCGTCGGAGGCGCCCGGGTCGGGCTGGATCAGGATGTGCCGCGCGTGGTAGGTCAGTCCGGTTTCGAGCTTCGCGCGGTTGGCCTCGAGATACTGCGTCACCTCCGCCTCGGTCACCGAAATCCGGAGCCGCACCTTCCGCCCGACGACCCGGTTGCGCCGGATCTCGTCACTGATCCGGCGCCTGACCGCATCGATCGAGAGCCCCTGCGCCTTGAGCATCGAGTCGAACTCCTCGCGGCTCTTCACGTTCATCTTCTTGAGCCGGTCGGTCAGCTCCTCCTCGATCTCGGCGTCTTCGATGACGATCTTCTCGCGCTCGGCCTCCTGGATCTGCAGGCGGTTGTCGATCATGCGGGTGAGGAACTGCGGGGCGAGCTCGTTGACCGGCGCCGGCGCGCGATCGCGATTCTCGTACTGGTAGACCGCGATGGCTTCCTGGAGGTCCGAGAGGGTGATCGCGTCGTTGTTGACGATGGCGAGCACGCGGTCGGTCACGCTCGCGTCGGGAGCCGCGGGGTTTGCGGGCGCGTTGGGCCGCAGGGGCACCGGCGAGGTCGCCGCCAGCGGCTTCGCCGGCTCGGACGGCCCGGTCGGCCCGCCGCCGAAGAATGGCACCCAGCTGGGCATCGCGCAGCCGCCCACGGCCAGCGTCACGATGGACGCGAGGGCGAGCGCGCGCCTCACGTGCGGCTCAGCTCGCCAAGCAGTCCGAGCAAGGCGTCGCGGACGCGCGGCCACTCGCCGCGCGCGATCTGCGCCTCGAGCATGAAGTCACGCTTCATCTTGAGCCGGCCGCGACTCTTCGCGATGGTCCGCACGAGCCGCTCGGGCTCGATCGGTGTCGCGGGAGAAAACGTGACGAGCGCCTTGCCGTCGCCCGCCTCGATCTTCTCGATGCCCACGGGGCGCGCGGCGACGCGGATGCGAACGATGTCGAGGAGCTGCTCGGCGGGAGCGGGCAAGGGGCCGAACCGGTCGGCCAGCTCCGCGCGGAGATCGTCCACCTCGATCTCGCCGGCGGCGCCGGCAAGGCGCTTGTAGAGCGCGAGCCGCTGATTGACCTCGGGCACATAGTCCTCGGGCAAGAACCCTTCAACGTCGACGCTGATTACCGGATCGACCGTGGTGACGGTCGGACCGCCGGCCAATTCTCGCACGGCCTCGGCCAGGAGCTTCGAATAAAGATCGTAGCCCACCGCGGCGATGTGGCCGTGCTGCTGGGCCCCCAGGATGTTACCAGCCCCCCGGATCTCGAGGTCTCGCAGGGCGAGCTTGAAGCCCGAGCCCAGCTCGGTCAGCTCCTGCAGGGCCCGGAGCCGGCGCTGGGCGGGCTCGTCGACGCGGCCGTCGGCCGGCACGAGGAGGTATGCGTACGCCTGCTGGCGCTCGCGGCCGACGCGGCCCCGCAGCTGATAGAGCTGGGCGAGCCCGAAGCGATCGGCGCGGTTGACGATGATCGTGTTGGAAGCCGGAATGTCCAGCCCGGACTCGACGATGGCCGTGGAGACTAGAATGTCCGCCTGGCCGGTGACGAACTTCACCATGGTCGCCTCGAGCTCGCGCTCCTTCATCTGGCCGTGGCCCATGATGACGCGCGCCTGCGGGGCCAGCTCCTGGACGAGCTTCGCCATCGAGGGAAGCGACTGGACGCGGTTGTGGACGAAGAACACCTGCCCTCCGCGCTCCAGCTCGCGCTCCAGCGCTTCCTTGATGACGCCCCGGCTGAAGCGTCGGATGACAGTCTCGACGGGCAGCCGGTCGAGCGGCGCCGTCTCGATCACCGACATGTCGCGCACCCCCGAGAGCGACATGTAGAGCGTCCGGGGAATCGGCGTGGCAGTCATCGAGAGCACGTCCACCGCCGCGCGCAGCTGCTTCATCCGCTCTTTGTGGGCGACGCCGAACCGGTGCTCCTCGTCGACCACCAGGAGGCCCAGATTCTTGAACGCGACGTCCTTCGACAGGAGCCGGTGCGTGCCGATGACGACGTCGACGGTGCCCTGACGCAGGCCCTCGACGATCGCTTTCTGCTCCTTCGGCGAGCGGAAGCGCGACAGTAGCTCGACCTTGGCCGGGAACGGCGTGAAGCGATCGGCAAACGTGGACCAGTGCTGCTGGGCCAGCACCGTCGTCGGTACCAGCACGGCGACTTGCATGCCGTCGGCCACCGCCTTGAAGGCGGCGCGAAGGGCCACCTCGGTCTTGCCATAGCCCACGTCGCCGGCGACCAGTCGGTCCATCGGGCGATCGGACTCCATGTCCTTCTTCGTTTCCTCGATCGCCCGGAGCTGATCCGGGGTCTCCTCGAACCGGAACGCAGTCTCGAATTCGCGCTGCCAGGGCGAGTCCGCCGCGAATGCGTGACCGTCGGCTACCGCTCGCTCCGCGTACAGGCGCAGGAGACCCTCGGCCATCTCGCGCAGCGCCGCTCGGACGGATTCCTTCACCCGCTGCCAGGACGCCCCGCCCAGACGGTCGAGGCGCGCCGCGGCGGCCTCGCCGCCCAGATATTTCGAGATGCGGTCGAGCCGCTCGACCGGCAGGTAGAGCTGGTTGCCTTCCGCGTACTCGAGGAGCAGGAAGTCGCCCTCGCGGTCACCGATCTTCATCGTCCGGAGGCCGAGGTAGCGCCCGAGGCCGTGATCCTCGTGAACGACGATGTCGTCGATCGCGAGATCGCTGAACGCCGTTAGCGCGGCTCCGCGCTGGTACTTCGGCCGCCGCAGCGAGCGCCGGCGTGATCCGAAGACCTCCCCTTCGGTGAGTACGATGACGCCGAGAGCCGGAATCGCGAACCCGGTCGAGCACTCGCCGACGACCACGGCCAGCGACTCCGGCCCGTCGAGCGACGGGGCGACCAGCGCCTCGACGCCGTGCTCGCGCAGGATCTGACGCAGGTGCTCCGCCTGGCGCTCGTCGGCTGCGGTCAGGCGGACGCGGAATCCTTCGACGCGCCAGCGCGCGATCTCGACGGCGAGCTGGTTGAATCGCCCGGTGAACCGCGCGACCTCCTGGGTCTCCAGCACGAACTCAGCCGCGCCGGACGTGGGGGCCCCGCTCGAGGTGCCGGCCACCAGGCTCAGCTCGACGAGCTGGCGGCCCGCGAGCCGCTCGCGGAACGGCGGCTCCGCCGGTGCCTCCTCGTAGGGACCGTCGAGCAGCTTCGGCGTGTCGACGATGACCGGCGCCGCCGCAGGCAGATAGTCCAGGAGACGCGCGTCGCCCGCGGGCTCGCCATCCTCGGGCACGAGTGGGAGCACGAGCAGCTCCTCGAGCGCCCCGACCGAGCGCTGCGACGAGGGATCGAAAAGCCGGATCGACTCGACGTCGTCGCCGAAGAACTCGAGCCGCGCCGGGCTCGACTGGCTGGGCGAGAACACGTCGACGATTCCGCCGCGCAGGCTCCACTGCCCCACCGCCACGACCGTATCGACGCGCTCGTAGCCGCATCGCTCGAGCGCCTCGAGGAGGAGCTCGCGGTCGAGGCGGTCGCCCGGCGCGACCCGCAGCGTTCGATCGGCGAACTCCGCGCGGCTCAGGAGCGGCGCGCCGAGTGCCGCGGGCGTGGCGACGACCGTGATCGGCTCGGCCACGGTGAGCCGCCGCGCGATCATCGCGCGCTCGGCGTCCGCCTCCCGGTGATGACCGCCGCGCCAGAGCCGGGGCTCCGGCGAGGCGAACTCGAGCGCCGGCGTTCCGAAGAACTTCAGGTCCTGGGTCCAGCGGTGGGCGTCGGCCATGGAGGCCACGACGACGAGCGCGGGGCGCGGATGGGTCTGGAGGAGCTCAGCGACGGCAAGAGCGCGCGCCGCTCCGGTGAGGCCGGCGACACGCAGACAGACTTCTCCCTCGGCGAACGATTTCGCCAGCGCTTCGAAAGCCGGCCACTCTCGCAGCATTTCCGAACGGTTTAAGTTACCACGACAGTCCAGCCGGGCCTTTCGGAGGCAGAGTCGGGGTCTGGTGGGGGTCGAGACGACCACGCGGCACGCGTTCGCTGCCCCACTCGTCTGGGCTCCACCCGGGCGCGTAACGCTCGCCGCACGCTCTCAGGGAACGGGTCCCTTCGACCCCCACCAGACCCCGACTCCGCCTCCGAAAGCCCGACGCTCATGCGCGGTTACAGATCGTCGACCCCGCGCGAGGCCGGAGCCGGCTGTTCGGTCGCTTCTAGGGCATAGGGCTCAGGCCTCGGGGTCGGCGGGCGGCGGGGATGGGCCAGGGGTCGAAGGGACCCGTTCCCAGCACGTGTGCGACGGACGTTGTGCGCCGGGGTGGAGCCCAGACGAGTGGGGCAGCGAACGCGTGCCGCGTGGTCGTCTCGACCCCTGGCCCATCCCCGCCGCCCGCCGACCCCGGGCCGCTAGCGCGAGGACTTGGCTAGGTAGAACGAGAGAGTCTCGAGCTCGATCGAGAGGTCGACGTTCTTGAAGCGGACGTCTTTGGGGACTTTGATCCGGGCGGGGGCGAAGTTCAGGATGGCTTTGATCCCGGCAGCGACCAGCTGATCGGCCACGGCCTGAGCCGCTTCCGCCGGCACCGCCACGATGGCGACCTGGATTCCCCGTGCCTTCACCTCGCGGCCGAGGTCACGGCTCGGAAAGACCGGCGTGGAGTCGATCTCGCGGGCGACCTTTCGCGGGTCCTCGTCGAAGATGGCGGCGATCCGGAACCCCTGGCGGGCGAATCCCTTGTAGCGAACCAGCGCCGAGCCGAGATTGCCGAACCCGACCAGCGCGACCGGCCACTCGCGATCGAGGCCGAGGATACGCTGAAGCTCGGCTTTCAGGCCCGACACGTAATAGCCGATCCCGCGCACCCCAAACTCGCCGAAGTACGCCAGGTCCTTGCGGACTTGCGCCGAGTTGAGGTTGAAACGCTCGGCCAGCTCCTGCGAGGACACCGTCTTGACGCCGTCCTCCTCGAGCTGGAGCAGGCACCGGGTATAGATCGAGAGACGGCGAATCGTCATCTCGGGGATCCGCGGGACGCGGGCGTTGGAGCGTGGCGCCATTATGCGGCGCGCCGCGCACAGTCACCGCGCGGCGCGCCGTTCCGGTTCTCGGCCGTTACTCGATCGACCTTACGAAAAATTGATTCCCTTCACGAACAGCAGGATCAACGCGATGACGAGCGTGTAGATCGCGAGGGACTCGATCAAAGCCAGACCGATGATCATCGCGGTCTGGATCCGCGCGGCCGCCCCGGGCTGTCGTGCCATGGCGTCGACGGCCGAAGCCACCGCCCTGCCCTGACCGAGGCCGCACAGGCCCGCCGCGATCGCCATGCCGATCCCCGCCGCGATGACGGCGAACGGACCGATCCAGCCGCCGGTCCCGCCCTCGGCCGCCATCGCCGCCGTCGGGACCGTCAGAACCGCCAGGATTCCCAGAATCAGTGAACGTCGCACGACTCCCTCCTCTATGCGTGTGATCCGGCTAGTGGTGCTCGGGATGGTGCTCGCCCTCTTCGATCGCACCCGAGATGTAGAGCATCGTCAGCATCACGAAGATGAACGCCTGCAGGAAAGCCACCAGGATTTTCAGGGGATACAGGAACCCGACCGTGAAGACGATCGTCACCGCGCTGCCGATGCCGCCGATCACGATGCCCGCCGGGCTGCCCGACAGCGCCCAGCCGAGCAAGCCGTCCAGGCCCATCAGCAGAAAGATGACGGCCAGCAGGATGTGGCCGCCGACCATGTTGCCGAAGAGTCGAAGCGTCAGCGAGAGAGGCCGCGCCAGGTGGCTGATCACTTCGATCACGAACATCAGGGGCTTGAGCGGAAGCGGCACGGGTCCCGAGAAGTGCTTGAGGTACGGCAGCAACCCTTGTTTGCGCGCGCCGATCCAGTGATAGGCGCAGAAGACGATGATCGCGCAGGCGGCGGTCGTGTTGAGGTTGCTCGTCGGCCCCGCCAGCCCCGGCACCAGGGACATCAGATTTCCAGTCAGGATGAACAACCCGAGCGTCGCCAGGAGCGGCAGGTAGCGCCGGCCCTCGTGGCCCATGACGTCGTCGATCATCTGGTTGAACTGCTCGAGCACCACCTCGAGGAAGTTCTGGGCGCCGCGCGGAACGAGCTGCAGGTTGCGCGAGGCGACAAAAGCGACGGCGGCGAGGATGATCATCACGAGCCACGTGTACGTCACGTGATCGGGAATGCCGGGCAGGCGGAAGATCGGCGGGTGCTCGATCGCTTCCATGACTCAGCCTTCCACGCGCGCCGCCGCGAGCCCGCGCACGATCAGGTCGCACGGCAAGAGGGTGAACCCGACGAGCAGCGCGATCGGGTGCACCCATCCGGTGGCGAGCAAGAGGGTGCACGCGGCGAGGCTCGCGCCGAAGCGCAGCCCGGAGCCGACGAGCCACACGCTCGCCGCGGCGCTGCCGGCGCCGGGCGTCGCGCACAGCGCGGCGGTCACCGCGGTGACGCGCGCCACCAGCCATCGGAAGTTGACGATCGCGAGGACCCCGCCGGCCAGCATGCCGAGCGCCGCAGGCGCGCCGCCGATCCACGCCGCCAGCGCCGCGAGGAGGGCGGCGGCCGCGCAGGTGTCGAGCGTCACCCGCCCCCTCAGCTCACTTGGAGTCATCAAGCTCCCGCTCGGCTCGCTTCACCGATCGAAAGAGGTTCACGAATCCTGCGGCGATTCCGAACCCGAGCCCGATCAGCATGAGCCAGGGTGCCGTGCCAAGCCATCGGTCCAGCCAGTAGCCCCCGACGAGCCCGATGACCGTCGCGATTACCAGCGCGAACCCGATCGAGGATAATTCCCCGAGCGCTTTCCAGGTGCCCTGCTCCCCGGGCGGCGCCATGTGAACAGGGACACTAGCACATTGCTCCGGAGCGGACAAGCCATCGCAAGCTCATGATTTCACTGTCCTGTCCGAATCCCGCCATGAGAGGGAGCGGTACAACCTATCCCAACTTCTGTTGGCTCTAGCCGAACATCCCCCCCATCCGTGTACCGGCGATCCGGTTGATGACCGCGAGGCTCACGGCTGCCACCACGATGAGGATGACCCCCAGCGCCGCCGCCTCGTTGGCGCTGCCCGCGATGTAGAACGAGAAGATTCCGACCGTGATCGTCTCCCAGCCGCCGAGCGACAGGAATAGCACGGCCGAGGCCTCCTGCAGCGACGTCATGAACGAGAAGAGCGAGCCGACGAGGACGCCCCGCCAGATCAGCGGGAGCGTCACGTCGCTGAAAGAGCGCCACGCCCGCGCGCCGATGGACTCGGCCGCCTCCTCCATGGACCGGTGCACCAGCAGGAGCGACGCGTAGGAGCCGCGCACCGTGTAGGGCAGCCGGCGAATTGCGAGGACGATCGGCAGGATGATCCAGAGGCTCGTGAGCCCGCGCCCTACCAGCGGCAGATCGAAGTGGAACGCCCGGATGTAGGCGATGCCGATGGCGGTTCCTGGAATGGCCAGGATCAGGGTGTTGAGGCCGTCGAGCGTGTCCCGGCCGGGCAGCCGCGTGCGCGCGAGGATCCACGCGATCGGCACGCCAACGGCGATGCACAGGAGGACGGCGAGTCCCGAATAGAGGAAGCTGTTCACGATGTACTTCGGCGTCTCCACGATGACGCGCTCGAAGTAGCCGAGCGTATAGCGCAGGGGGATCGGCGTCAGCGACCAGCCCTTGCCGACCGACGCCAAGCCTACGCCGAGGTACGGGATGAACGACAGGAGCATCAGGAACGAGAGGAACGCGATCGCGCCGATCTGCTGGACCGGCGTGAGACGCCGGCGCCCGATCTTCGAGTACGAGAGCGACGAGTAGTCCTTGATCGCGACATACCGGCGCGCCGCCACCAGGAAGACGAGCGCGAGCGCCACCATGAGCGCCGAGATGACGATGCCCATGCGGAACAGGCGGCGGTCCACGAACTGCACGATGTTGAGGTAGGCCTGCGACGCCAGCAGATCGTGCACGCCGAGCACCAGCGGTGTGGTGAAGTCGGAGAAGGTCCAGATGAAGACCAGGAGCGCGCCGGCGACGTAGCCCGGCGTGGTGAGCGGCAGCGTGATGGTGAGGAGCTTCTTCCAGCCGCGCGCGCCGACACTCTCGGCCGCCTCCTCCAGCGCCGGATCGATCTTGGCGAGCGCATCCACGACGTTGAGCGTGATCATCGGGAAAAGGTGAAGGGTCTCCACCAGCAGCACGCCGTGCAGCCCATACACGAAGTTCACCGGCCGGGCGAGCCCGAACCAGTCCTCCAGGAGGACGTTCACGGTGCCGGCACGCCCCATGATGAACGTGAATCCGAGCACGCCGACGAGCGGCGGCGAGATGATCGGGATCAGCGTCAGATAGCTGAACAGGTTGCGGCCGGCGAAGTCGCAGCGCACGAGCAGGAACGCTACCGCGAACCCCAGCACGGAGGTCGTCACCACCGTACCGAGACCCAGCAGCAGCGAGTTCCCGAGCGAACGCAGATAGTACGCGTCGCCGAAGAACGCGGCGAAGTTCGCGAGCGTCAGCCGCCCGCTGTCGTCGCTGAACGCGTCGTAGGCGATCCGCAGCAGCGGGTAGACCAGGAAGACGAGTAGGAAGAGCCAGATGATCGCGATGCCGAGCGCCGGCAGGAGCCGGCCGACGCGCGGCATCACCGGCTGCGGCACGGCGGACACGACGTCCGGGCGGCTCATTCGTCGGGGAGCGTCAGCGCTGCCGACACCGGGAAGGTCACGCGCACCGCCGCGCCCATCGGCAACACCTCGTGGTGCCACGGGTCACCCACGTCCACCTTGAGCACGACACCCTCCCGCACCTCGACGTCGTACCGCAGGGTGCTCCCGAGATAGGACGCCAGCACGACGCGCCCCTCGAAGGTGTTCTCATTGCCGGCGCCGAGCGCGATGTTCTCTGGACGCACCGCCACGACGCAGCGATCGCCCGGCCCGACCCGCGGATTGGGCGCCCCGCGTACGGCGCCGATGACGGTCTCGACCGCTCGGCCCGCTGCGGTGTCTCGGCAGGTTCCGGCGAGGAAATTGTTGGTGCCGACGAAATCGGCGACGAACCGGCCGGTGGGCCGCTCGTAGAGCTCCTTGGGCGCCGCCACCTGGAGCACGCGCCCGTCGCGCATGACGGCGACGCGATCGGACAGGGAGAGCGCCTCCTCCTGATCGTGCGTGACGTACACGGTCGTGATTCCCAGCTCCTTCTGCAGCTTACGGATCTCGGCGCGCACCTGGATGCGGATCTTCGCGTCGAGGTTCGACAGGGGCTCGTCCAGCAGGAGGATATCCGGGTTCAGCACGAGGGCGCGGGCCAGGGCGACCCGCTGCTGCTGGCCACCCGAGAGCTGTCCCGGGTAGCGTTGCTCGAAGCCCGCCAGGTTGACCTTGGCGAGGCCGGTGGCCACACGGTCGGCGATGGCGACGCGGCCGAGCTTCCGTAGCTTGAGCCCGTAGGCGACGTTGGCCTGCACCGTCATGTGCGGCCACAGCGCGTAGTTCTGGAACACCATGCCGATGTTGCGCGCGTACGGCCTGAGCCCGTCGACGCGCCGGTCGCCGAACCAGATCTCGCCCCCGTCGGGCGCGTAAAAGCCGGCGATCAGCCGCAGGAGCGTCGTCTTCCCGCACCCGGAGGGCCCGAGCAGCGTGAACAGCTCGCCGTCGCCGATCTCGAGGCTCGCGCCGTCGACGGCGGTCACGCCTCCGAACCGCTTGAGGACACCGAGCAGCCGGATCTTCACTTCATGGGCTACGGCTTCTTCCAGGTCGCTTCGATGTCCGAGCGGAACTTCAGCTTCAGCGCCTCGGACCGTTTCTGCGCGACCGCCTCGTCGTAGACGTTCGCGACCGGGCGCTCGAAGTACGACCGCACGCCTCCGGTGAACTCCACGGCCATCTCGGCCGGCGAGCCCGGCGCGCCCTGCACTTTGTATTTCGGCGTGATCGGGAAGAGGCCCCGCTCCATGAAAACTTTCTGTCCGCGCTCGGTCAGGAGGAACTCGACGAAGGCGCGGGCCGCCTTCGGATTGCGTGCGCCGGCCAGGATTGCCATGGGCTCGGGAGTGACGAACGCGTTCTTCGGCGCCACGAACTTGATGTCGAAGCCGGCCAGCTTCTCCTCGAACGCCATGTAGGACGGCACCGCAAAGCCGGCGCTGTACTCGCCCTTGGCCACGACGGTCGGCACGTCGCGGCTGCGCGCGGTGAAGTGGCCCGTGTTTGCGGCCAGCTTCGTGAGCCACTCCCAGCCCTTGTCCTCGCCGTACATCGACAGGATGACCTCGTACGTCGCGTTCGACGACGAGGAGCGTGTGGGCGCACACTGGGCGATCTCGCCGCGCAGCTTCGGGTTCAGGAGGTCGTCCCACTCTCGGGGCTCGGGGATACCGAGGCGCTGGATCTTCTTCGGATGGTAGACGAGCCCGTACGGCTCCAGCGCCGTGCCGACCCAGAAGCCGTCCTTGTCCTTGAGCGGAATCGGCTTCGGCGTGCCCACCGACGTCGGGATCGCGTCCCACGCCTCGCGCGAGATCTCGACCTTCTGCAGGAGCTTCTGCTCGGCGAGCTTCTCGAAGAGCGCCGATTCACCGCCCCAGAAGATGTCGACCTCGGGCTTGCCCTTCCACTCGACGATGCGGCCGTAGGCCACCGGCGTTCCGGCCGGGATCGCGCTCACCTTCACCGTGACGTTCCACTTCTCCTTCGCGTAGTCGGCGAACGCCTTGAGCGCCGCGTCGTGGATGAACTTCGACACGGGCGTGATCAGCGCCAGCTCGCTCTCGATCGGCGCCTGGCCGAGCGCCGGGCCGGGCGCGCCGCCCGTCGCGAGGATGATCGCGACAACCAGCGTGATGAACCGCTTCATCTATCGTCTCCTCTTTAGTGGATGAGCCATCCTTTGGACTTCTCCACTGCTCGCCGCCAGCCATCGTACCGCGTCGACCGCACCAATTCGTCCCATCGCGGCTCGAAGCGCCGCTCGAGGGCCCAGCGCCCGCCCACCTCCTCGGCCGAGCGCCAGACGCCGGCGCCGAGTCCCGCCAGGTACGCGGCGCCGAGCGCGGTCGTCTCGATGATGCGGGGCCGCAGCACCGGCACGTTCAGGAGATCGGCCTGGAACTGGCAAAGGAAGTCGTTCGCAGCGGCGCCGCCGTCGACCCGGAGCCCTTCGACCGCGATCCCGGCGTCGGCGGCCATCGCTTCCAGGACGTCGCGGCTCTGGAACGCGATCGACTCGAGCGCGGCCCGCGCGAGGTGCGCGCGGGTGGTTCCGCGCGTGAGCCCGACGACTGTGCCGCGCGCATACATGTCCCAGTGGGGAGCGCCCAGGCCCACGAACGCCGGCACGAAGTAGACGCCCCCGGTGTCGGGCACCGACTCCGCCAGCGCCTGGCTCTCCGCCGCTGTTGTCAATATTCCGAGCCCGTCGCGCAGCCACTGGATCGCCGCGCCCGCGATGAACACGCTGCCTTCGAGGGCATACGTCGTCCGTCTGCCGATTCGCCAGGCGATCGTCGTCACGAGCCCGTGCGACGAGGCGATCGGCGCGAAGCCGGTGTTGAGCAGCATGAAGCATCCCGTGCCATACGTGTTCTTCGCCGCGCCGGGGGTCAGGCATGCCTGACCGAACAGCGCGGCCTGCTGATCGCCGGCGACGCCGGCGATCGGTACACCGCGCGGGAGCCAGCCGAGATCGATCGTTTCGCCCAGCACGCCGGCCGACGCGCTCACCGCCGGCAACACCCGGCGCGGCACGCGCAGAATCTCGAGCATTCGGTCGTCCCAGTCGCCGGTGCGCAGGTCGAGACAGAGCGTGCGCGACGCGTTGGTCGCGTCGGTCGCGTGCAAGCCGCCGCCCGTGAGCTTCCAGATGAGCCACGCGTCGACCGTGCCGAAGGCCAGGTCGCCGCGCTCGGCGCGGACGCGGGCTCCCGGGACCTCGTCGAGGAGCCAGCGGATCTTCGTGCCCGAGAAGTACGCGTCGAGGACCAGCCCGGTCTTCGCCCGCACCAGGCTCTCGAGGCCGTCGGCCCGGAGCCGGTCGCACAGGGACGCCGTCCGCCGGCACTGCCAGACGATCGCGCGATGAATCGGCCGGCCCGTCGCCCGCTCCCACACGATGGTGGTCTCGCGCTGGTTGGTGATGCCGACGGCCGCGATGTCGGCGCCGCTCAGGTGCGCCTCGCCGAGCGCCGCGCGCGCCGCGTGCTCGACCGTCGACCAGATCTCTTCGGGGTCGTGCTCGACCCAGCCGGGCTGCGGGAAATATTGCGGAAGCTCCGTGTAGCCGCGGGCGAGCACGCGGCCGTCCGGATCGACGACGAGGGCCGTCGAGCCGGTCGTGCCCTGGTCGAGCGCCAGGATGTACCGACCCCGGCTCATCGCGCGACGAGCCGTCTGGCCAGGTCGGGCCGGTCGGTCGTGAGGATGTCTACGCCGAGCGCAAGCATCCGGCGCATCGCCGTCTCGTCGTTCACGGTCCACACCCCGAGCGCGAGTGACGCCGCGCGCGCCGCCGCGACCACCCCTTCGTCGAGCAGCGTGAGCTCCAGCCCCACGTCGGTGGCCCCGGTGGCGCGTGCCCAGTCGATGGTGACTTCCGAGCGCACCCCGGCGCGCTCGACGGCATAGTAGGAAACGAGGAAGCTCGTGCGCATGCGCGGAGCCAGCTCGCGGACGCGGACGATCACCCGCGGATCGAACGCCATGATCGTGCTGCGCGCCTGCATCCCGGCCGCGGCCACCGCCGCCAGGACTCGCTCCTCGACGCCATCGTAGCGATCGCCCGGCGCCGGCTCCTTGACCTCGATCAGAAGCCCCGCGTGCGACGGCGCGGCCGCGGCCAGC
This sequence comes from Candidatus Methylomirabilota bacterium, assembly GCA_046727415.1. Lineage (GTDB taxonomy): Bacteria > Methylomirabilota > Methylomirabilia > Rokubacteriales > CSP1-6 > AR31. Next base: position 19,932 of record JBKPCO010000077.1, on the reverse strand, counting down.
ACCTCGTCGAGCGTCGGCACGCGCTCGGCGCTCAAGGCGCCGTCGGGGCCCCGCAGCCGCAGGCGGCGAAGGTCGGCCGCCGTCATGGACCCGACCGCGCCCGCTCCCTCGGTCGTCCGGTCGACGGTGGCGTCGTGGATCACGACGACGACGCCGTCGCGGCTCTGGTGCACGTCGAGCTCGATGAGATCGCTGCCGAGCGCGATGGCGCTCTGGAACGCGAGCAGGCTGTTCTCGGGCCAGAGAGCGCCGCCGCCGCGGTGCGCCGCGATGCGTGTCACTTCTCGGTCTCGATCAGGCCCTTCACGAACCACCGCTGCATGACGACGATGACCGCCACCGGCGGCAGCAGAACCATCATGGCCGCGGCCATCGCGACGTTCCATTCCGGCAGCTGCGAGGTCCTTGGAATCAACGAATCGATTCCGATCACCGCCGTCCGCATCTCCTGGCTGTTCGTCACCATGAGCGGCCAGAGATACTCGTTCCAGCCGTAGACGAAGAGGATCACGAACAACGCGGCGATATTGGCCGTCGACAGCGGCAGCAGGATCGACCACAGGAACCTGAGCGGCCCCGCGCCGTCCAGCTGCGCCGCCTCGGCGAGCGAGTCGGGGATGGTCCGGTAGTACTGCCGGAACAGGAAAGTCCCGGTGGCCGAGGCCATGAGCGGAACAGTCAGCCCCCAGTAGGTGTCGACCCAGCCGAGGACGCTGACGACCTGGTAGGTCGACACGATCCGCACCGGCACCGGCAGCATCAGCGTGATGAAGATCATCCAGAAGACGAGCTGCTTGCCGCGAAAGTCGAAGTAGACGATCGCGAAGGCGGAGAGCAGCGAGATGACGATCTTCCCGAGCGCGACCGCGAGGGCGACGATCGTGCTGTTGAGGAGGAGCCGCCCCATTCCCACCCGCGCCCACGCGTCGGCGTAGTTTCGGATCAGGTGGGTCGACGGCGCGAGCTTCGGCGGCAGGCTCGTGACCTCGTCGAGTGACTGCGTGCTGATGACGAACGCGTAGTAGAGCGGGAACGCGAGCAGCACGATCGACGCGACGAGGATCCCGTGGGCGAGCGCGCTATTCCGGCTCATCAGTAGGTGACTTTCTTCTCCGCGTATCGGAACTGTACGGCCGTCAGCGCGATCACCAGCAGCATCAGGATCACCGACTGCGCCGCCGAGTAGCCGAGCTGGAGGCCGTCGAAGCCGTCCTTCCACGCCCGATAGACCAGGATCGACGTCGCGTCGCCCGGACCACCCTGCGTGACTGCGTGAATGAGACCGAACGTCTCGAAGAACGCGAAGGTCATGTTGAGCGTGAACAGGAAGAAGGTTACCGGAGACAGGAGTGGGAACGTGATCGCGAAGAATCGCCGGACGGGGCCGGCGCCGTCGACGCTGGCCGCCTCGAGCACCGAGCCGGGGATGGCCTGGAGCCCCGCCAGGTAGAAGGCCAGGTTGTAGCCGAACTGCTTCCAGATCGCCGCGATGACGATGAGGGCCAGGGCCACCCAGCCCTTCAAGAACCAGTTGAACTGGTAGGTCGTCACGAACGACAGGAGGTACGGCAGGACGCCGAACGACGGATGAAAGACGAAGAGCCAGATGACCCCGGCCACCGCCGGCGCGATGCCGTAGGGCCAAAGGAGCAGCGTGCGATACAGGGCCAGCCCTCGGATCTTCGCGTTGGCGAGCGAGGCGAGGAGCAGCGCCACCGCCAGGCCCCCGACCGTCACCACCAGCGAGAAGCCGAGACTCGTCGCTGCGCTCCGGAAGTAAGCGGGGTCGCCGAAGAGCCGGGCGAAATTGCTGCCGCCGATGAAGATGAGCCGATCGCCGAAGGGCGACGCGCGGTAGAGCGACAGGCGCAAGGAGTCGAACGCCGGCCAGAAGAAGAAGACGATCGTGATGACGATCTGCGGAGCGACCAGCGCGTACGGCAGCCAGGGGTTGCGAAAGACCGCGCGTCTCACGGGCGCGAGCCGCCGACTACCGGTAGAGCGCGGCGAACTCCTTCAGGATGTCGTTGCCCTTCGCCACCGCGTCGTCGAGGCCCTGCTTCGAGGTCTTGCTCTCACTGAAGATGTTCTCCATCTGCTCCTCGATGGTGTCGCGGACGGAGTTGAAGTTCCCCAGCCGGATGCCCTGACTGTTGGGCGTCGTCTTCCCGGCGTTCATCTGGACGATGGCGGTCTTCTGGTTGGGATTCTTCACGTAGTGGCCCGAGGCTTCCAGCGCCTTGGCGGCGCTGTTGGTGAGCGGCAGGTAGCCGGTCACGCCCGCCCACCACGCCTGGTTCTCGGTGGAGGCGAGGTACTTGAAGAACTGCGCGACGCCCTTGTACTCCTCCGGCTTGCCGCCGCGCATCACCCAGAGCGTGGCCCCGCCGATGATCGAGTTCCCCTGCGGGAATCCCGCGAGCCGCGGCAGCGGGCCGGTGCCCCACGTGAACTTGCCCTCCGAAGCCCGGGTGAGGTTACCGATGTAGGCCGACGAGGTCGTGAAGATGCCGCACTCGCCGGCCGTCATGAGCGCTTCGGCCTTGTTGAGCCGCCCGCCGTAGGTGAACCAGCCTTCCTTGGCGCCCCGCGACAGCTGCTCCATCATCTTGACGCCGAAGGGTCCGTTGATCTTGAGCGTCGTGGCGAGACCGTCGAACCCGTTCCGGTTGTCGGCGAACGGCTGATCGTGGTAGGCGTGCATGTTTTCGACCAGGACCCACGACGGCCACGCCGAGCTGAACGGGCACTTCACCCCGGCCGCCTTGAGCTTCTTCGCCATCGATTCGACGGCGTCCCACGTCGCCGGCGGCTTGTCGGGCAAACCGGCCTTCTTGAAGAGGTTCTTGTTGTAGTAGAGGATCGGCGTCGACGAGTTGAACGGCATCGAGTAGAGATTGCCGCCCGTCGTCGAGTAGTAGCCCCGCACCGCACTGATCACGTCGTTCCAGTCGAGCGCGACGCCGTGGTCTTTCATGAGCTGATACACCGGGTACACTGCGCCCGACGAGAGCATGGTCTGCGTGCCGACCTCGAAGACCTGCACGATGTGCGGCGGCTGCTTGGCCCGATACGCGGCGATCGCCGCGTTCAGGGTCTCAGGATAAGAACCCTTGTGCACCGCCTTTACCACATACTCGCTCTGCGACGCGTTGAACTTGTTGGCGATGTCGTTCACCCGCTCGCCGAGCACCGCGGTCATCGCGTGCCAGAACTGGATCTCGGTCGCCGCCTTGGAGGGCGAGGGAACGCCGGTGAGGAGTACCGCCGCCGCGACGAGAACGCTCAGGGCCGAGCGCGTCATGGAAAGCCTCCCGCGGGTGTGCGAATTCGGTGGGGCACTATAGCACACGCCTGCGACGCGCCGATGACACCGGGGCGACGCGGCGGCTACGTCCGGAACTTCTGCGAGCGCTCGACATGCGCCCGGTACGCGTCGAGCTCGGCGTCGAGCCGTCGGGGCGTCCAGCCGAGGATCTGCGCCATGCGTCGGCCGATCGATTCCGCGCAGTCTTGCCCCTGGCAGCGGCTGGTGCCGATACCGGTTCGTCGCAACAGCACGTCCTGGAGCGAGACCGCCATCTCGTCCTGCACCGCGCGGTGCAGCTCGGCGACCACGTCGGGGTTCGAGGGACAGAGCGGCTCGGTGCCGGACGCTACCTTGCCGGCGAGATCGATCACGCGGCTCCAGCCGCGACCGTACGTGGTCACCAGCGTCTCCAGCGTCTCCGGGCGGAGCCCGGAGGCCGCCGCCTCGCCGGAGACATCGAGCCACGCCCGCGCCTCGACGTGGGATATCTCGTCGTCGGTGCCGTCGAGCGCGATCCGATCGCTGCGTCCGGGGCCGGAACGGCCGAGCGTGCGCATGACCTGGTCGCCCAGCGCGGCGGCGAGGCTCCGGAAGCAGGTGAGCTTCGTGCCCGTGATCGACAGGAAGCGCCCGCGCTCCTCCGTAACGACCTTGTGGGCGCGCGAGACGTCGGACGCCCGCTTGCCCTTCTCGAACGAGAGCGGGCGCACGCCGGCGTACGTATAGATGACTTCCTTCGGCGACACGCGCGGGTCGGGCAAGACCCTGTAGACCTCGTCCAGGAGGTAGTTCACCTCGTCACCGGTGGCGTGCAGGCGGTCCAGGTCGCCGTCGAACTCGCTGTCGGTCGCACCGATCAGCGAGAACTCGCGCCACGGGATGACGAAGATCATGCGGTCGTCGCCGGTCGAGTGGTAGATGGCGCGCTCGGTCAGCTTCGGCAGGAGGCAGTGAATGCCCTTGGTCCGCCGCACGATGCGTGGGCCCCGATCCGACACGCGCGCCAGCTCGCGGAGCTGATCGACCCACGGACCGGTCGCGTTGACCACGATGCGCGCGCCGAGGGTCGCGACGCGCCCGGTCAGGAGGTCGCGCGCGCGAACGCCGGTGATCCTCCCCTTCGGGTCGCGGACGATCTCGGCGACCTGTGCGTAGTTGAAGGCGCGCGCGCCCAGCCGGCACGCGGCGAGCACGTTCTCGAGGCAGAGCCGCTCGGGATAGATGAGGAGGTCGTCGAAGTAGTACCCGGCGCCGCGGAGGTCACCGGCCCGGAGCGCCGGCTCGAGCGAGAGCGCGTCGACCGCGGGCAGCACGCGGTACCGCTCCCGATCCCGGCCGGGTGTCAGCCAATCGTAGAGCTTGAGCCCGATGCGCACCTTGATGAGGCTGCGCGACGAATCCCGGTAGATCGGCACCAGGAACGGCAGCGGCCGCACGAGGTGCGGGGCCAGGCGGCGCAGCGTCTCGCGCTCGCGGAGCGACTCGCGCACGAGCGAGAAGTCGAACAGCTCGAGATAGCGCAGGCCGCCGTGGATGAGCTTCGACGACTGGGATGTCGTCGCCGAGGCGAAGTCGCCCTGCTCGATGAGCGCGGTCGACACGCCGCGCAGGGCCAGGTCGCGCGCGACCCCGGCGCCGGCCATGCCGCCGCCGATGACGACGACGTCGTACTCGGCATCCTCGAGCGGCCAGGGACGACTGTTCATCAGATCAAGCGCTCTCGCGAAGGTCTGGGACGGTGCTCCCGGTGGCCATCAATCACCCGCGCAGGGCGTCGAGCATCACGCGCGTCGCGAGGCGCAGGCCGACCGGCAGCCCGGCCTCGTTCATCTCGAACTCCGGCGCGTGATGCGGACGCGTGGGTCCGGTCGCGGGCGCGATGCCGACCTGGAAGTAGCAGCCCGGCCGGGCCTGCAGGAACAGGCTCATGTCGTCGCTAGCCATCACGAGGCTCTCGCCCGCCACCGCGTCGGCGCCCAGCTCGTCGACCACGCACGCCCGCACCAGCGCGGACTCGCGCTCGTGATTGACGACGGTGGGGCATCCCTCGCCCATGAAACCCAACGTCGCTTCGGCGCGGTAGGCACGGGCGATGTCGCGCGCATAGGCGCCTAAGCGTTCCTTCACCTGCTCGCGCACGGCTGGGCTGAAGGTGCGCAGCGAGCCGCGCATCGTCGCGGTCGCGGGGATGATGTTGTGCTTCGTCCCGGCCACGATCTGTCCTACCGTGAGGACGACCGTCTCGTGCGCCGACACCTCGCGCGAGACCAGGTTCTGCATGCCGAGCAGGATGTTGGCAGCCACGGTGATGGGATCGATCGACAGGTGCGGGTACGCGCCGTGCCCGCCGCGGCCGGTGATCTCGACATCGAAGAAATCGGCTGACGCCATCGCGGGGCCGGGCCGCACGCTGACCCGGCCCACCGGAGTCTGCGTCGTCAGGTGAAGCCCGTAGACCTCGCTCACCCGGGGATCGTCGAGCGCGCCGTCCTCGATCATGGGCTTTGCGCCGCTGAAGATCTCCTCGGCGGGCTGGAAGAGAAAGACGGCGGTGCCCGGCACCTCGCGGCGGCGCGCCGCCAGCATCTCGGCCAGCGTGATCGCGATCGCGGTGTGCCCGTCGTGCCCGCACGCGTGCATGACGCCCGGCGTCGCCGACCTGAACGGAAGATCGAGCGTCTCGGTGAGGGGCAAGGCGTCGATGTCGGCGCGCCACGCAATGGTGCGACCGGGCCGATCACCGCGCAGCACGGCGACAACGCCGGTGCGTCCGACGCCGGTGCGCACCTCGAGCTTGGCCGCCGAGAGGCGCTCGGCGATGATCTCCGCAGTCCGGCGCTCCTCGAACGACAGCTCGGGATGGCGATGAAAGTCCCGCCTCAGCGCCACCATGCCGTCAACGCGACGGCCTATCTCTTCCGCCCACTCCGGCGTGGTCTTTCCCATTTCCGCTCCTCGGCCTGCTTGGCCCGGTCACACCGTACTTCTCGGCTAGCCGGGCCGTCAACCTTCTCCGCGCTTCCCCTGCCGGCGGGAGCGGGCGGCCGGGGTGTCGCAGGGGTCGAGACGGGTCAGCGGAGGAGGTCGCGCAGCGAGGGGAGGACCAGGTCGGGGCCGATTTCGGTGATGCGGGGGTCGCCGGCGCGGGTGATCCCAGTGAGGACGAGGACCGTGGCCAGGCCGAGGCGCTTGCCCATCACGATGTCCGTCTCGAGCCGGTCGCCAACGATCGCACACTCGGGGGCGGTCACGCCGAGGTGCGCCAGCGCCACCTCGAGGATGATCGGCGACGGCTTGCCGACGACGACCTCGACCGTATGCCCGGTCACCGCCTCGACGGCGGCGGTCATGCCGGCGCAATCGGGAATCTCACCGGACTCGGTCGGACACGTCCGGTCGGGGTTGGTCGCGATCAGCCGCGCGCCTTGCCGCACCGCCTGCAGCGCCGTGTTCAGCTTCGCGTAGTCGAAGGTGCGATCGAAGGCGATCACCACCCAGCGCACGCGGTGGTCCGTGCGCACCTCGAACCCGTGGTCGCGCAGCTCACCGATCAGGGGCGGCTCGCCGATGACGAACACCGGGGCCCCGCGATCGAGCCGCGCCAGATGACGGGCCAGCACCAGGGACGAGTTGATCACGTCGTCCGCCGGAGTCGGGATTCCCAGGCGCGTCAGCTTGTGGGCGTAGTCCCCGCGCGTCTGGATCGGCTTGTTGGAGAGAAAGGCGACCCGCCGGCCGGCCGCCCGCAAGGCCGCGATCGCGTCGGCGGCGCCGGGAACGAGCGCCTCGCCGCGGTATACCGTGCCGTCGAGATCGAAGAGCCAGCCGCGATGCGGCAGGGCGAAGGTCGGCGGCACCTAGCGAACGAGGGGCGCGACGGCGGCCTGGGCGAGATCGGCGAAGGGAGCCGGCACGACGCCGAGGAGCACGATGCCGAGCAAGGCCACCGCCAGCGCCAGCCCGCCGGCCAGCGAGGGCGCGTAGTCGGTCGCCGCGCCCTCGGGCTCGCGCATGTACATGTAGACGACCACGCGCAGATAGTAGTAGGCCCCGACCGCGGAGTTCAGCACGCCGATGACCGCGAGCCAGACGTAGCCGGCGCGCACCGCGGCGCCGAACACGTAGAACTTACCGACGAAGCCGGCCAGCGGCGGAATGCCGACGAGGGACAGCAGGAAGAGGCCGAGCGTCGCCGCCAGGAGCGGATGGCGCCGGGCGAGCCCTGCATAGTCCGCGACCTCGACCGCCTCGTCGCGCGAGCGCTCGCAGAGCGTGATGGCCCCGAACGCGCCGGCGGTCGTGAACGCGTAGACCAGGAGATAGAAGAGCACGGAGCCGGTCCCGGAGGCGCCTCCCGCCACCAGGCCGACGAGCATGTAGCCGACGTGGGCGATCGATGAGTAAGCGAGCATCCGCTTGAGGTTCGACTGCGCGATCGCGACCACGTTGCCGATGGTCATCGTGACGGCGGCGACGGCCCACAGGAGCGCCGCCCCGTCCGGCGCGAGGCCCCGCGGCACCACCGCCAGCACCCGGATCAGCGCCGCGAAGGCGCCGGCCTTCGAGCCGGTGGCGATCAGCGCGGTCACGCTGGTGGGCGCTCCCTGATAGACGTCGGGCACCCACATGTGAAACGGCACCGACGAGATCTTGAACCCGAAGCCGACCAGCACCAGCCCGAGACCGATGATGAACAGGGGGTCGCGCGGGCGCCCGGTCATCGTCGCGGCGATGCGGTCTAGGCTCGTCGTTCCGGTGGCGCCGTAGATGAGCGCGATGCCGTAGAGCAGGAACGACGAGGCGAAGGCGCCGAGCAGGAAGTACTTCATCGAGGCCTCGCCCGAGGCCAGCTCCCGCTTGAACAGGCCCGCCAGCACGTAGAGCGAGAGCGACATGATCTCGAGGGCCAGGAACACCACGACCAGGTCGCCGGCCGCGGCCAGGAGCATCATGCCGGCGGTCGCGAAGAGCACCAGCACGTAGTACTCGCCGGAGTCGCTCCCGCGGCGCCGCAGGTAGTCCATTGACAGCAGCACCACCAGCGCGCCCGAGTAGCAGATGATCACGTTGAAGAAGAGCGCGTAGTTGTCCTGCAGGATCATGTCGCCAAACGCGCGGCTCGAGGTGCCCCACTGCGCGAGCGTCGCCAGGAGCGCGCCGACCATGCCGGCCAGCGCGCCCACCGCCGCGAGCTCGCGCGGGATGGCGCGCGGGCCGAGCTCCAGCGCCATCACCAGGATCGCCGCCCCCAGCACGATCAGGGTCGGCAGGAGCGGCATCAGCGCGATGGGCGGAAAGACGATCGCGTCCATCAGCGGTTCACCCCGGTCTTCGCGTCCACCTGGGCGATCAGCGCCTCGACCGTCGCCTCGGTCTTGCCGGTGAAGGTCGTCGGGTACACGCCGATCCACACGATGAGCGCCACCACCGGCACCAGCACCGCCCACTCGCGGGGTGTGAGGTCGCGGAGTCCGCGATTCGCCTCATGGCTGATCTCGCCGAAGATCACCCGCTGGTACATCCAGAGGAGGTAGACCGCCGCGAAGATGATTCCGCTGGTCGCGACGGCGGCGAGCCACACGTTCCGCTGGAACGTGCCGACCAGGATCAGGAACTCACCGACGAACCCGTTCAGCCCGGGAAGCCCCAGCGAGGACAACGCCACGACGAGAAAGAGGGCCGAGAAGGCGGGCACGACACGCCACAGTCCGCCGAAGTCGGCGATGAGCCGGGAGTGGCGGCGCTCGTAGATCATCCCGACCATCAGGAAGAGCGCGCCCGTCGACAGGCCGTGGTTCACCATCTGGATGATGGCGCCCACCAGCCCCTGCTGGTTGAGCGTGAAGATGCCGAGCGTCACAAAGCCGAGGTGGCTCACGCTCGAGTAGGCGACCAGCTTCTTCATGTCCGGCTGCACCGTCGATACCCAGGCGCCGTAGATCACGCCGATCACCGCGAGCGAGAACACCAGAGGCCCGAACGTGAGGCTCGCGTCCGGGAAAAACGGCAGGCAGAAGCGCAGGAACCCGTACGTCCCCATCTTGAGCAGGACCCCGGCGAGGACCACGCTGCCGGCCGTGGGCGCCTCGACGTGGGCGTCGGGGAGCCAGGTGTGGAAGGGAAACAGCGGCACCTTGATGGCGAAGGCCAGCGCGAAGGCGACGAACATGAGGTTCTGCCGCGGCCCAGGCGCCATCACGTACTGCGCCAGTACCGGCACGTCGAACGTGAAACGGCCCGTCGCCGCGCCGTACTGAGAGTAGAGGCCCAGGATGGCGACCAGCATGAGGAGCGAGCCCACCATCGTGTACAGGATGAACTTGACCGCCGCGTAAACACGGTTCGGCCCGCCCCAGATCCCGATGATGAAATACATCGGGACCAGCATCGCCTCCCAGAAGACGTAGAAGAGGAAGAGGTCGAGGCTCACGAAGACACCCAGCATGCCCGTCTCGAGCAGGAGCATCGTCGCCGTGAACTCCTTGAACCGGTCCTCGATCGAGCCCCACGCCGAGACGAGCGCCAGCGGCGTCAGGAAGGTCGTCAGCAGCACGAGCAGCAGGCTGATGCCGTCGATGCCCACGTGATACGCGACGCCGAGCGTCGGCATCCACTGCCGATTCTCCTCGAACTGGTAACCGATCGCGTCGGCGTCGAAGCCGAAGTAGAGCCGCAGCGAGCACGCGAACGTGAGCACGGTGACCGCGAGCGAGAGCGAGCGCAGGGCGCCGACCGACCGTCGCGGGACGAACAGGAGCGCGAGTCCGGCGGCCGCCGGGAGAAACGTGACTAGCGACAGGAGCGGGATCATGGCGCGGGCCGCGGCGTCGCGCGGGTCATCGGCTCAGGAGGAACGCGACGATCGCGACCGCGCCGGCGAGCATCGTGAGGGCGTAGTTCACCGTGTAGCCGGTCTGGATCCGGCGCATCCCCGCCGCCCACGCCACCACCGTGCGGCCGATCCCGTTGACGAGGCCGTCGATCACGCGGAGATCGAACACGCGCGCCAGGAACACGGAGAGCGCCAGGAGCGGCCGGACGATCATCCGCTCGTAGAGCGTGTCGACATAGTAGGCGTTGAGCAGGAGCGCGTGAACCCCGGTCTTCGGCTGCCCGATCTCGGCGGGGCGGACAGGGTTGGCCATGTACATGAACCAGGCCAGCGCGAAGCCGCCGGCGAACACGAGCACCGCCAGGACGAGGATCAGCAGCGCGGCGAAGCCCCCGTGCGCGCCCTCGTGCAGCGGGAACACCGGCGCCAGGAAGCGCTCGAAGCGCGTGCCGTGCTCCGACGGGATGCCGACGGCCACACCAGTGACCACGGTGAGGATCGCCAGCACGATCAGCGGCAGCGTCATCACCCCCGGCGATTCGTGCACGTGATGGGCGGCCTCCTTGGTCATCCGCGGGCCGCTGTAGAAGGCGAGGAACAGCATCCGCGCCGTGTAGAACGCCGTCAGGAACGCGCCCAGCAGAAGGAACGCCCACATCCATCGGTGCCCGCTCGTGAACGCCGCGGCGAGGATCTCGTCCTTCGAGAAAAACCCGGACAGCCCGGGCAGGCCGGCGAGGCCCAGGGCACCGATCGTGGTGGTGATGGTCGTCCGCACCATCCGCGAGGACAGTCCGCCCATCTTCCGGAGATCCTGCTCGCCTCCGAGGCCGTGGATGACGCTACCGGCGCCGAGGAACAAGAGCGCCTTGAAAAAGGCGTGCGTCACCAGATGGAAGATCCCGGCAGCGTACGCGCCGAGGCCGACCGCGGCGAACATGTACCCGAGCTGGCTCACCGTCGAATAGGCGAGCACACGCTTGATGTCGGTCTGGATGAGGCCGACGGTGGCGGCGAAGAGCGCCGTGGCCACGCCGACCCACGCCACCACCTCGAGCGCGGCCGGCGCGCGCTCGAAGAGCACGTGGCTGCGCGCCACCATGTACACCCCGGCGGTGACCATCGTCGCAGCATGAATGAGCGCCGAGACCGGCGTGGGCCCTTCCATCGCGTCCGGTAGCCACGTGTGGAGCGGGAGCTGGGCCGACTTGCCGCACGCGCCCATGAACAGAAGCAGCGCGATACCGGTCGCCGTCCGACCGTCCAGGTCGCCGGCCGCCGCGAACACGCCCGTGTAGTCGAGCGTGCCCACCGCAGTCCAGAGCCACATGACGCCGAGGCCGAAGCCGAAGTCGCCGACGCGATTGACGATGAACGCCTTCTTTCCTGCCTGCGCCGCGGCCGGCCGGGTGTACCAGAAGCCGATCAGGAGATACGAGCAAAGGCCGACCGCCTCCCAGAAGACGTAGAGGAGCAGGAAGTTGCCGGCCAGCACCAGCATCGTCATCGAGAAGACGAAGAGGTTCAGATAGGCGAAGTAGCGCGCGTAACTCGGATCGTCGTGCATGTAGCCGATCGAGTAGAGATGGATCAGCGCGCCCACGCCCGTCACCACCAGCAGCATGACAACCGTGAGCTGATCGACGTGCGCGCTCACCGCGGTCTCGAAGTCGCCCGCGACGATCCAGCTGAAGAGCGTCGTGGTGAACGAGCCGCCGGACGCGACGGCGGAGAAGAGCGAGCACGACGCGACGAACGAGGCGGCCAGCGCCGGCACCGCGATCCAGTGCGCCCGCCGGCCAATGACGCCGCCGAAGAACATGTTGACGAGCGCGCCGACGAGCGGACAGGCCGGGATCAGCCAGAGGGTGGTCGACACCGGGTCATGCTACTGAGCGCCTGCCGCGGGTGTCAAGGTTGGCACGGTCGGCGTGGTATCATCCGCTTCGTGCCCCAGCGGTCTCGCGCGAAAGTCTGGGTGCTCCTCGTCGTAATCCTGCTCCTCGCCGTGGTCGGCTCGGTCTCGTATCTCGGCTGGCGCCAGACGGTCCCCGGGGTGCAGGTCCTGTCGACGCCGCCGCGGTTCCTCGGCCAGAAGACAACGCTCCCGCTCGTGCTCGAGGCCCGGCGCGGCAACGTGGCGCGCGTCGAGGTCCGGGTCGTGCAGTCGGGCACCCCGACGCCGGTGACCAAGCAGGAGGGCCCGTTCGGCCGGCGTGTGGAGATTCCCCTCGTGGTGGAAGGCAGCGCCCTCGGGCTCCGCGAGGGCAACGCCACCCTCGAGGTCTGGGCGCGCGATGACTTCTGGCGGCCGTGGCGGCGCGCAGATCGCGCGATCGCCAGCTATCCGGTCACCGTCGATCTCACGCCGCCGAAGATCGAGCTCCTCGCCGCCACCCGTTATCTGTCGCCCGGGGGCACCGGGCTCGTGGTGTTCCGGGTAACCGGCGCCGCGCGCACCGACGTGAGCGCGGGCCCGTTGGTGTTTCCGTCGTTCGCCTACGGGCCCGAAGATCGCGGCGCGCGCGTCGCGCTGATCGCGCTTCCGTGGGACTTCGACCCGGCGGCGGCTCTGGCGATCCGGTCGACCGACGAAGCCGGCAACGCGGCGTCGCGCGGCGTTCCCGCCGAGATCAAACCGCGCAAGTTCCCCCGCGACACGATCGAGATCAAGGATGCGTTCCTCCAGACGAAGGTCCCTGAGCTCCTGCCCCAGCGCCCGGCGAGCGACCCGCTCCCCGACGGCTTCCTGATCATCAACCGCGACCTCCGGAAGCAGGCCGAGGAAACGAAGCGGAAGGTCGGCGCCACCTCGGCCGGCAAGCCGCTCTGGCAGGGGGCGTTCGTCCAGCCGCGGAATTCCAAAGTGTTCGCGAATTTCGCCGAGCTCCGCACCTACGTCTATTCGGGCCGCGAGATCGATCGCCAGGTGCACTTCGGCTACGACCTCGCGTCCACGCGGCAGTCGCCGGTCCCGGCCGCCAACAAGGGCGTCGTCGTCTTCGCCGAGCCCCTGACGATCTACGGCAACACGGTCGTGATCGATCACGGCTTGGGCTTGCAGACGCTCTACGCGCACCTGTCGAGCACGGCCGTGAAGGTCGGCGACGCCGTCGAGAAAGGTCAGGAGATCGCACGAACCGGCTCGACCGGGCTCGCGATCGGCGATCACCTCCACTACGAGGTGCTGGTCAACGGCGTATCGGTCACGCCGCTCGAGTGGTGGGACGGCAAATGGATCCGCGACCACATCGGCAAGCCGCTGAAGGAGGCGGGGCTGCCCGAGATCGCCGGCGCCGAGGCTCGAGACGAGGAGCCGGCCGCCCCCGCGCGTCCCCAGCCCCAGCGCCGCCGCGCGCGATAGGCTTCCGCACCGCCTCGGCTGCGATCACCCTCAGAACGCGCCGAACTTCTCGTAGGCGGCCAGCGGTGTCATGCCGCGCCGGACCGCGGAGCGCACCTTGTCCTCGGTCCCGACGAGCTTCTCGCAGCGCCCGAGCACCTCGTAGGCGGCGCGGCGCGGGACGACCACGACCCCGTCGAGGTCGCCGACGACGAGGTCGCCGAGGCTCACCCGCACACCGCCGATCGTCACCGGCTGGCCCCAGTCCGCCACCCGCCAGCGCGGCACCGAGTCTTGTGGACTCCGATAGCGCACGAACGTCGGGAATCCCATCCGCATGATCAGCGCGGTGTCGCGGGTCGCGCCGTCGATGACGGCGCCGCGCACCTTGCGAACGCGGAACCACGACGCGCTCAGCTCGCCGAAATGCGCCGCGGCCTCGTCGTGGGCGGCGAGCACCAGCACCGAGTCGGCCGGCGCAGCGCCCAGCATCGCGAGAAACCGGCGCAGAGTCTGATCCCGCTCGCGCGGCGAGCCGGCGTGCGACCGGCCGCGCGCCGGAAACGCGTAGCCGGCCGTCCGCATGCCGGCCGCGAGCGGCTGGATCGTCGAGGGCAGCGTTTGACGCTTGAGGCCCATCTCGTCCATGACGTCCGTGATCGCCGCCGTGTAGATGCGCGCGAAACGGCGAGGCAGGTTGTCGCTCCGGCTCATCGAGTCTCTCCTTCGTCCGGGCAGCGGGTGGTCAGGATCTCAGCGCGCGAGAACGCCGCTCACGAGCGCGCGGGGCGGCACGAAGTCGCCGAGGACACCGAGCAGGAGATCGAGCAGGCCCTGACGGCGCGCCAGGACCCGCGCCGTCAGGTTGGCGAGCGCGCGATGGGAGATCAGGAAGTGGAGCACCTGCGTCACGCGCTCCTTGTCGCGCGCGGCCAGGCGCCGGGCGCTGTCGTAACCGGCCAGCGCGGCGGCCGACAGATCGCCGCGGCGAAGCGCGCGTACGGCGGTCTCCGCCGCCAGCTCGGCGCTGCGCAGGCCGTTGAAGATCCCCTCGCCCGAGAAGGGGTCGTAGAAGCCGGTCGCGTCGCCCACCATCAGCACCCCGCCGGTCCGCGGCGGATCGACGCGGTAGGCGAGCGGACCCATCGCCCGCACCGGGGCGACACGCCGGCCGCCGGCGATCCGCCGGGCCAGGTGCGGCAGGTGCTTCGCGCGCGCGTCGAAGAAGCTGTCGAGCCTCCCGCTCCACGGCGCCGCGTGCGCCAGCGGCACGACGATGCTGAGGTTCGCGCGGCCCGGCGTGATCGGGTTGAGGATCGCGTAGTCCGGCGGGTCGACGAAGATCTCGCCGAAGTGCCCGAGGTCGGGGACGTCCTCGACGTAGGTGACGAGGGCCATCCTCCGGAGGCGATGGGGACGTCGGAGGCCCAGGCGCTGCGCGACGACCGAGGCGCGGCCGTCGGCGGCGACAGTCAGCGGGGCCAGCAGCGTCAGGCGGCGGCCGTCGGCTTCGACCGCCTCGACGCCCCCCACTCGATCGCCCGAGACCACGACATCGGTGACGCGCACACCCTCGCTGAGCTCGACCGGCAGCGCGCGCACACGATCGACCAGGATCGAGTCGAGCACCTCGCGCGATAGCGCCATCGCGTGCTCCCGATAGGGGCGCCACGATCCGATGGCGTGATACCGGCCGACGAGCTTCCGGCCATCGGGCGCGGTGATCCGCATACCACGCAGCGGGCTCGCGACGGCGTCGACCGCCTTGAGCGCGCCGAGCCGGTCCAGGAGCCGCGGCGCCTCCGGGCTCAGGTACTCGCCGCAGATCTTCGGGCGCGGAAAGCGCGCGCGATCGAGGAGGCGGACCGCCAGGCCGTGCTCGGCGAGGAAGATGGCCGTGGCCGCGCCGGCCGGCCCGGCGCCGACGACGATGACGTCGGTCCTCACGAGAGCACCGCCAGCAGGCGGCCCAGCACCGGATACTCGTGAATCGTCAGCCGGCGCGCGCCCGCGCGCTCGGCGAGCCCCCGCAGCTCGTCACGCGAGTAGGAGCGGCGGACCGAGAGCGGCCCGTCGTGGCGCGAGATCGGGTGACAGCGCAGGAGGCGCGTCACCAGCCAGACCAGGCCGAGCGACAGCCGCTTGCGGAGGAGGTCGTTCACGACGACGGCGATGCGGGCGGCCGCCGTCATCTCGCGAAGGCCCGCCACCGCCTGCTCGGGCTCGAGGTGATGGAGCGTCAGGCTGCTGGCGACGATGTCGACCGTGTGCGCGTGAAATGGCAACGCGGCCGCATCGCCCCGAACCAGCAGCACCTCGGGGTACGCGGCGACGACCCGGCGGGCCAGCGCGAGCGTCGTCGGATCGCGCTCGATGACCACGATGCGGATGGGCCGCCTGCGCCGACGCGCCCATTCGACCAGGCGCACCGCGAACGCCGCGGTGCCCCCGCCGACATCGGCCACACTCAGCGTCCGATCATGCGGCACGTCTGCCGTCAGACGGTTGATCTGATGACGCGTCAGCGCATGCCCGCCGAACCAGGCGTTGAGCCGGTCGATATCGCCGAGGGTCGCGGCGAGCTCGCTCGCGGCGAGCGAGCCGTCCAGCACCTCGTGCGCGCCGGCGGCCCGTTTCATTGGAGCGGGGGCCATGAGGACGGCTTGATCCGAGGGTGGCCTGAGATAGGCGCGAGTGGCTCCGACACGCCCGCTCCTACCCGCTGCGGCGTTCTCGTCCGCTTCGACGCGCCCGTTCTTGCCGGTTGTGGCATCGCGGTTCGTCCTGTCACCATCGCAGCAATGCGCCTTCTGCCGCGAAGCCGGGGCCGAGGCCGATCATCAACGCCCAGTCGCCCGGGACGGGCGCCTCGGCACGGAGCGTCTCCTCCAGCACGAAGAGGATCGTCGCCGACGACATGTTGCCGTAGCGGCGCAGGACCGCGCGCGAATGGGCCACTTGCTCCTCGCTCAAGTCCAGGAGCGCTCGCGCGCGGTCGATCACGCGACGGCCCGCGGAGTGCAGCACCCAGTAACGGATGTCCTCACGCTTGAGCCCCTGCGTTGCCAGCAGGATCGTCGCCATCTCGCGCATCATCGTGCCGCCGATGCGCCGCACGTCCTTCGAGAGGATCACGCGTAGCCGGCCGGCCGGATACTCGAAGCCCATCGCGCCGAGGTGCTCAGAGTGAAAGAGCGTGCGGTGGGCGACGATCGACGGCCCCGGACCGCCGGTGGTCACGGCAAGCGCGCCGGCGCCGTCGGCGAAGATCGCGTGCGCCACCGCGCTCTCGAGCCGGTCGTCCAGGAAGTAGGCGCTCGAGCAGATCTCGACGGCGATGACGAGCGCGCGGCGTCCGGGGAACGCGGTCACGTAGTTTGCGGCCTGCTGGAGCGCCACCATCGCCGAGGCGCAGCCGGTGTCGCCGACATGCACGCGCTGGATATCGGAGCGGCAGCCGAGCCGGCTGATCAGGTGCGCGTCGAGGCTCGGCGTGAGACGTCCGGTGCACGTCGTGGTCGCGATGAAATCGACGTCGCGCGTGTCCCAGCCGGCCCGTGCCAGGGCGCCGCGCGCCGCCGACTCGCCGAGGTTCAGGGCGCCGTCGCGGAAGCGATCGTTGAGCTCGTCGATCGACTCGTCCGGGTGGAAGGTCGCCGGATCGATCCAGAGATGCCGGCCGTCGATGTCGCTGCGCCGGAAGAAGCCGCGTCGCTCCTCGTCGGCGTAGCCGGCGAGCGCGAGGATCTGCGCCTGCGTGAACCGATGCGGCGGTGTCGCGGTGGCGACGGCCGCGATCTTCGCGAACGGCATTCTCACCTCCGGTCGATTCCGCGTTCGAGTAAGATGAGAAACCAATTTCGAGGATACTGCGGGGGTCCAGCCGATGCCACTGTTCAGCTTCGAGGGCAAGAGCCCGAAGGTGCACCCGACGGCGTTCGTCGCGCCCACCGCGGTTCTCATCGGCGACGTGACGATCGAGGAGCGCGCATCGGTCTGGTACAACGCCGTGCTTCGCGGCGACTTCAACCCGATCGTGGTGCGGCGCGGCGCCAACGTGCAGGATTGCGCCGTCGTCCACGTCACGCCCGGCGGCGGCACCGACATCGGCGCGGGCTCGACCGTCGGCCACAACTGCACGATCCACGCCGCGTCGCTCGGCGAGGAATGCCTGGTCGGCAACGGCGCGACCGTGCTCGACGGCGCGCGGATCGGCGCCCGGTCCATGGTGGCCGCCGGCGCCCTGGTGACGCCCGAGACGGAGATTCCCGAAGGCGTGCTCGCTCTCGGCTCGCCGGCCAAGATCCGCGGGCCGCTCGCCGGCACGCCGGCCGAGCGCTGGGTGCGCGCGAACCCGGAAGGCTACCAGGCGCTAGCGCAGCGCCACAAAGCCTCGGTCCAGCCCTGCTGACGACTACCGGGGCTACGCTCCCCGCTCGCGCGGCGCCTCAGCGCCCCTGAAACCTCGGCGGGCGCTTCTCCTTGAACGCGGCGACGCCTTCGGCGTGGTCGGCGGTCTGGCGCACGATCGACATGTGAGACGAGACCAGGTCGAGGTGCGTGCGCAGATCGAGCCGGAGACTCTGGTAGACGAGCCGCTTGATCATCCGAATCGGGATCTGCGGTCCGTCGGCGATCTGCCGCGCCAGCGCGTAGGTGGCGTCCTTCAGCTGCGCGTCCGGCACCACGCGCTGCACGATGCCCAGGCGGTGGGCCTCCGGCGCCTCGATGAAATCGGCGGTCCACAGGAGCTCGAGCGCCTTGGCGGCGCCGACCAGGCGGGGCAGGAAGTAGGTGTCGCCGTCGCCCGGCACCAGACCGACGCGGACGTAGCCGGTGGAGAACCGGGCTGACTCGGCGGCCACGCGCATGTCGCACATGACGCACATGCCCATGCCCGCGCCAACGGCGAGGCCGTTGACCATCGCGATGACCGGCTTGTCCACCGTCTCGAGCGTCTTGGGCACGCGGTGCACGCCTTCCCAGAGGGTGTTCTTGCCGTCGAGGGCGCTCGGCTCGCCCTCGCGCATGCGGCCCACGTCGCCGCCCGAGCAGAAGGCGCGGCCGGAGCCCGTCACGACGATGACGTTCACGCTGTCGTCGGTCTGCGCGGAATTGAGCGCCTTCGCCCACGCGTCGATCATGTCGCGCGTGAACGCGTTGAGCTTGTCGGGACGATTCAGCGTGATTGTCGCGACCTTGTCCTTCACCTCGTAGAGCAGGTCACTCATGACGGCGTGTCCTTTCGACTAGTCCTTCGGCAGGCCGAGCACGCGCTCGGCGAGGATGTTGCGGAGGATCTCGGAGGTTCCCGCCCGGATTCCGCTCGCGCGCGCGAGGAGCTCGTAGAATTCCCACTGACCGCCGTCCGGCGCCCACGCCGACTCGCCGGCGACCTGCGAGTAAGGGCCGATCACCTCGGTGGCGACGTGCGCCAGCTCCTGATCGACCTGGCTCCAGAAGAGCTTCGACGTCGAGCCCTCGGGCCCGGGCGCGCCGCCCCGCAGAATCTTGGTGAGGCTGCGATAGCCGTTGAGCTGGAGCGCCTGCTCGGCGATCCAGAGGGCGGCCACCTTCTGCCGGAGAATCGGGTCGGCGCCGCGCTCTCGCTGCCGCACGAGACGCACCAGCCGGTGCAGCGCGTTTCTGAGCGAGATGTGGCGGATGAACGTCAGGATATCGCGCTCGTACGCCAGCGTGGTGATGGCCACCGACCAGCCTTCGTTCACCTTGCCGACCAGGTTCTCGACCGGCACCCGCACGTTGTCGAAGAAGACTTCGTTGAACTCGGCCTCGCCGGTGATCTGCCGGAGCGGCCGCACCGTGATACCCGGCGTCTTCATGTCGACCAGCAGGAAGCTGATGCCCTTGTGCTTCACCGCCGCCGGGTCGGTGCGCACGAGCAGGAAACACCAGTCGGCCACGTGGGCCATGCTGGTCCAGACTTTCTGACCGTTCACGACGAAGTGGTCGCCGTCGCGGACGCCGCGGGTCTGCAAGTTCGCCAGGTCCGATCCCGCGTTGGGCTCGGAGAACCCCTGGCACCAGAGCTCCTCGGCCGTGAGGATCTTCGTGAGGTGGCGCTTCTGCTGGGCGGGCGTACCGTACTTCATCAGCGTGGGACCGAGCATCGACACGCCACCACGGTTGACGAGCTGCGGCGACTCGGCGCGGGCCATCTCCTGGTAGAGGATGACCATCTCCACGATCGTCGCGCCACGGCCGCCGAACTCGACCGGCCAGTCGAGCCCGACGTAGCCCGCCTCCCACAGGCGCTTCTGCCACGCGCGCAGCCGCCGCACCTCGTCGCGGTCCGCGCGCGAGGCCGCGAAGGCGCGGCCGCGCAGGTCGTCCGGAAGGTTGGCTTCCAACCAACCGCGGACCTCCTTGCGGAACGCCTCTTCGGATTCGCTGAAGTCGAAATTCATGACTTTGTCGCTGAGAAGG
>JBKPCO010000076.1:0-22895 GCA_046727415.1 Candidatus Methylomirabilota bacterium | reverse complement strand
GCCGCCTCGCGCGCGGCGGCGACCGACTCGACGTCGATCTGATGGAGCTTGATCGCCGTGTGGCCCTGCTTGAGGGCCGCCGACACCGCCTGCCGGACCTGGGCAGGCGTCTCGTAGCGAAGCAGGCTCGCGTACGCGTGGGCATGCCCCTGGCAGAGGCCTCCCAGCAGCTCGTAGACCGGAACCCCGCGCGCCTTGCCGGCCAGGTCCCACAGCGCGAGCTCGATGCCGCTCACCGCCATCATCGCGAGGCCCCGACGGCCCCAGATCATCAGTGCCCGGTGCATTCGGTCGACCAAGCCCTCGATCTGGGTCGGGTCCTGGCCGAGGACGAGCGGCGCGAGCGCGTCGTCGACGACGCTCATCACCGCCACCGGCGCGCCGTAGGCGAAGCACTCTCCCCAGCCGGTGAGCCCTTCGTCGGTGGTCAGGCGCACGAGGATCTGCTTACCGGCCCCGGCCGCCCACGAGGAGGGCGGATCGACCTGGCGCAGCGGGATGGCGAGCGGGAAGGCGCGAACCTCGGTGATCTTCATCTCAGAGATCGCCGAGCCCGAGCTCCTCCCACCGGGCGCGCACCCGCGCCTCGTCCTCCGGAGCCGGCCGCACGGTCGGCGGGAATCGCTCCCCGCCCCACTCCTTGCGGCGCTCGAGCTGCCACGACCGGGTCGCGTCGATCAGGACGCGGTTCCAGAGCCCGGTACCGAGCTGCGCCACGTCCCGGTCCTCGAGCGGCGTGCTCGGGTCGATCGGCGAGCCGAAGATTCCCGGGAAGATGACGATGCCGTCGCGGCCGGCGTTCACGCGGTGGGCGAACGCCCAGTCCACCTGCTCGTACGACGACGGATCGATGTCCTCCTCGACGACCGTGACGTGCTTGTAGCGGAACTGGGCGGCGCTGGCGCCCCACAGAGCGGCGGCGATCTGCTTGGGCTGTCCCTGATAGGCCTTCTTGATCTGGACCACGATGTTCACGCCGTTCGTGATCGGGGGGACGAAGACGTCACGAATCGCGGGAATGCCAGCGTTCGTCAGGATATTCCAGGCGATCGCCGCGCGCTGCACCGACGACATGACGCTGTTCTCGCTGTACGAGCCGGGCAGCGTGCCCTCGAGGCAGCCGCGGAAGATCGGATCGCGCCGATGCGTGATGCACGTGATCTGCATCGTCGGGCGCGGCGTCGGAATGTCGGAAACGTAACCCGTGAACTCGCCGAATGGCCCCTCGGTCTCGTAGGTCGCAGGGTCGTCGCTGATGAACCCCTCGATCACGATCTCGGCGCTCGCCGGCACCTCCAGATCGACCGTTTCGCAGCGGACCAGCTCGGCCGGCTCGCCGCGGTAGGCGCCCATCACGTCCCACTCGCAGACGCCCGGCGGAATCGGCGAGCCGGCCAGGAACGGCATAATCGGATCCCAGCCGATGACGCAGGCGACCGGCATGGGCTCGCCGCGGGCCGCGTACTTCAGGAAGTGCTGCCCCCAGTGCTGGCCGCCCTTGATGAGCAGGAACGGCGTCGTGTTCTTCTTGCCGATCATGCCGCGATAGATGCCCACGTTCATGACGCGCGTCTCGGGATCGCGGGTGACGATGCCCGAGAATGTGTGGATGTAGCGCCCGCCCTCGAGGTAGTGCCACTTCGGGACGGGAAACTCCGTCTGGTCGATGTCCTTGCCGCGCACGACCACGTCCTTGACGGGCCCGGTGGTGACGATTCGCGGCGCGATCGTCTGCCGGTTCAGCTTCATGACGTGCTGGACCAGCTCGCGGTTCGACACCTCGCGCGGAAACCCGAGGGCCAGCGCCAGACGGCCGACGCTGCCGAGCCCGCTCACGAGCAGCTTGGAGCACCGCCCGGTCTCGTAGCCCTTGATGTTCTCGAACAGGAGCGCGGGCCCCTTCTTCTCGAGCACGCGGCGCGCGATGGCGCCGAGCTCCCGGTCCCAGTCGACCGGGGCCGTGACCCGTCGCAGCTCGCCTTCCTTGTCGAGCCGCGCGATCCATTCGCGGATATCGACGAAACTCATCGGACGAGCGCCGGCGCGACCTCGTTGAGGAAGCGCTTGAATTGACCCACCTGGTCCCACGAGCCGAAGCGCAGCGCCATGTGGCCGACGCCGGCGTCGAAGTAGGCGCGGAGCTCCTCCCCGCACTGCTTGGGTGCGCCCGCGATGGTCCACTGCTCCACGAACTGGCGCGAGAAATTCGACGTGTAGTACTTGTCGAGGAACGCCTTCGTCTCCTCGAGCCCCATCTGGCGGTCCTCGGTGATGTTGATGTTGTGATAGAGCGCACTGCCGAGCTTCGTGGGGTCGCGCCCTTCCTCACGGGTCATGGCCGCGATGCGGCTCCACTGCTGCCGGAACTCGTCCGGCGTGAGCTTGTTCGTCATCCAGCCGTCGGCGTAGCGCGCGATGCGCCGGAAGGAGCGTTCCACGACCCCGTCGGACGCGGAGGCGCCGCCCTTCCAGGTGAGACCGGTGGGATTGGACGCGATCCAGATCGGACACGGCTGCTGCATCGGCCGCGGCTCGAGCGTCACGTCCTCGAACGAGTAGAACCGGCCCCGATGCGAAACGTTCTTGCCGCCGAAGAGCTTGCGCAGGATGTCGATGCCCTCTTCCAGGCGTCCGACGCGCTCGGCGGAGGGGATGCTCATGACACTGTGCTCGGCGGCCTGCGCCTTGTTGGCGTCGCTCGGCCCGCCCAGACACACCGCGAGCAAGGTCCGGCCGCCGGAGAGCACGTCGAGGCTCGCCCATTGATGGGCCAGCATGACGGGGTGGCGGTGAACGAACGTGGCCATGCATCCGACGCCGAGACGCAGCTTGGTGGTCACGCCGGCGAGCGCGGAAAGCAGGGTGATCGACTCCAGGCGCGGCTTGGCGAGCAGGCTGTCGCCGGCCCAGACGGCATCGAAGAAGCCGGAGCGCTCCGCCTGCGCGGTGAGGTCGACGAGATCCGCCACCTTGACGGCGCCGAGCACGACCGCGCGATTGGCCACGATCAGTCCGAACGACGGTTTCACGGCGGCTACCTCCCTGTGTAGTTCGGCGGACGCTTCTCGAGGAAGGCGGTCACGCCTTCCGCGTAGTCGTGCGTCGAGCGGAGCCACGCGTACGCCTTGCGCTCGAGCTCCAGCGCCGTCTCGAGCGGCGCCTCGGCGCCCCGGTTGAGTACCATTTTCAGGGTGCGGAGCGCCAGCGGCGCCCGCTCGGCCAGCTCGCCGGCCAGTCCGTTCACCGCCTCGTCGAGCCCCTCGTTCGGCACGGCCCGGGTGATCAGCCCCCACGCCTCCGCGCGCTCGGCCGAGATGCGCTGGCCGGTCATCATGAAGAGCTTTCCGCGCGTCATGCCCATGAGCCGGAGCGCGCGCTGGGTGCCGCCGCTGCCGGGGATCATGCCCAGCCGCACCTCCGGGAACGCGAACTCGGACCGGAGCGTGGCCACGCGGAAGTCGCACGCGACGGCCAGCTCGAGACCGGCCCCCATCGTATACCCGTCGATCGCGGCGATGACCGGCTTCCGGCACCGCTCGGCGGCGGTGAGCGTGTCGCCCCACAGCTCGAGATCGGCGGGCGCCAGCGTGAGGAACTCGGACACGTCGCCGCCCGCGCTGAAAGCCTTGCCCCCCGCGCCGCGGATGATCACGACGCGCACGGACTCGTCGCGCTCGAGCCCGGCGAAGATCGCCGGAAACTCGTTTCGCATGGCGACCGTCATCGTGTTCATCTTCGCCTGGCGGTCGATCCAGATGGTCGCGACGGCGCCGGCGCGCTCGACGCGCAGGAACTCGCTCATGGCCGCACCTCCGTGTACCGGCCGTCGCGCAGCAGCCGGCGAAGGATCTTGCCCGAGGCCGTCTTCGGGATCTCAGCGACGAAGACGAAGCGCCGCGGGCGCTTGAAGTTGGCGAGATCGCCGCTGGCCCGGCAGTGCCGGTCGAGCGTGTCGGCGGTGAGCCCGGGCGCCCCCACGACGAACGCCACCACCCGCTCGCCCCATTTCTCGTCCGGCTCGCCGATCACCGCTACGTCGTTCACGCCGTCGTAGCGGGCCAGGACAGCCTCGATCTCGACGGGATGGATGTTCTCGCCGCCGCTGATGATCATGTCGTCCACGCGGCCGGCCACCCAGAGGTCGCCGTCGGCGTCCACCCAGCCCATGTCGCCGGTGAAGTACCAGCCCTCGCGCAGCGCGCGGGCGTCGGCGTCGGGGCGATTCCAGTAGCCGGAGAACGCCTCGTCCGAGGCGAGGCTCGCGATGATCTCGCCCCGCTCGCCGGCCGGCACCGCCTCGTCGGGCCCGACGCGCCGCTCGGTGCTGGCGACCACCAGCCGAAGCGCCGAGTGGATGCCGGCCCGCCCCGCGCAGCCGGGCTTGGCCCGGACGTCGGGGAAGATCGAGAACGTGTAGATCTCGGTCGAGCCGTAGTGGTTCACGAAGACGTCGGGGTGGAATGTCTTGGCGCACGCCTCGGTGAGCGGCGCCAGCATCGGCGCGCCGGCGTACGCGAGCTTGCGCACCGAGGCGACGTCCGTGCGCGCCAGCTCGGAAGCGTGCGTCAGCTCCCAGAAGAGCGTCGGGATTAGGTAGAGCGCGGTCAGCCGCTCGGTCGCGATCAGCTCGAGCGCGGCCCGGCTCGACCAATCGGGCTGGCAGACGAAGCAGCCGTTGATCGCCGCCATGCTGGTGAGCGCGTGAATGCCCATCGTGTGATAGAGCGGCATGACGCCCAGCGTGCGCTCGCCCCACTCGTAGCCGCACTGGATCACGTGCGCCATGGCCCCGGCGTAGTGATTCTTGTGCGTTCGCGGCACGCCCTTGGGTCGGCCGGTCGTCCCCGACGTGTACAGGATCAGCGAGAGATCGTCCTCGCTCGGCGGCTCGAGCGCGCGCACGCCGGCGGCCTCGCGCTCCAGCTCGGCGAACGCGCTCGTCCCCGCCGGCGCGGTGTCGCCCACGAACACGCGCCGGATCGCAGTGCCGCCGGTCGCTTCGAGCATCGTCGCGGCGGTCGAGTCCTCGTAGAGCGCGACCTTCGCGCCGGAGTCGTCGAGGAGGTAGCGGAGCTCGTTGGCGGCCAGGCGGAAGTTGACGGGGACGGCAACCGCGCCGAGCTTCTGGAGCGCCCAGTAGGCCACGACGTGCTCGAGGCGGTTCTTGAGGGCGAGGAGCACGCGGTCGCCCGGAGCGACGCCGAGGCGGGCGAAGCCCAGCGCCACCCTGAGCGCGCGACGATCCAGATCGGCGTAGGTGAGCCGCTGTCGGCCGTCGACGACGGCCTCGGCGTCGGGCCGGCGGAGCGCTGCGCGCCCGAGGAGGTCGCCGAGCGTCACGAGACCAGGAGGACCTTCCCCTTGTTCTTGCGATCGAGCACGTGCTGCACGGCGGCGCGGGCGTCCTTCAGCGGAAACGCGCGGTCGACGACCGGCCGCAGCCGGCCCTGCACCACGTGGTCGAGCACCGTCCCGAGCTCGACGATCGAGCCGAGGTTCGTGCCCAGGACCCGGAGATTCTTCGAGTAGACGTGGCGGAGATCGAGCCGGCCCCAGTGGGTATCGTGGGAGCCGATCGTGACGAGCTTGCCGAGCCGGGTGAGCGCGTAGACCGACCGCTCGAACGTCTCGCCGCCGATGTGCTCGACGACTACGTCGACGCCGCGCTTGCCCGTCCACTTGCGCGTCTCCTCGACGAAGTCCTGCGCGCGGTAGTTCACGACCTGCTCGGCGCCCAGCGAGCGCGCGAACTCGATCTTGTCGTCGGAGCCGACCGTCGTGATGACGCGGGCGCCGCAGAGGCGCGCGATCTGGATCGCCGCGCTCCCGACGCCGCTGCCGGCCGCCTGGACCAGCACGGTCTGCCCCGGCCGCACTTCGGCCTGCGCGACCAGCGCGTGCCACGAGGTGAGCATGGCCAGCGGCACCGCGGCGCCCGCTTCGAACGAGATGGCCTCCGGAAGCGGCAGGACGTTCGCGGCCGGCACCTTCACGAGCTCGGCGTAGCCGCCGTCCTTGTGAGCGCCGAGGTAGCCGTAGCGCACGCACACCGTCCGCTCGCCGCGCACGCAGTACTCGCAGCTTCCGCAGGAGAAGCCGGGAAAGACGATCGCCCGCTGGCCCTGCCGGAGCCCGGTGACGCCGGCGCCGGTCGCCTCGATCGTACCGGTCACCTCGCAGCCGTTGACGTGCGGTAGCCCCTCGGGCGGCGGAAAGCGGCCGTCGAGCAGGAGCATGTCGACCTGGTTGAGCGCGCACGCCTTCACGCGCACCAGCGCCTCCCCGGGGCCGACCGCCGGGTCTCGATAATCCTCGTACAGAATCTTCTCGGCGCCGCCGTGCTCGCGGAACAGCGCCGCCTTCAAAACGGCACCTCCGTGCGCTCGTCCTTGACGCGCCGGGCCTTGTGGTCCCACCGCGGGAGCGATCCGGGCTCGCCGATCTCGACAGTGACGCGGATGCCGAGTCCGATCCGGATGTCGTCGGCCAGCTTCGCGCGAAGCCCGTCGCGCTCGGGGAGCGAGAGGGCCGGCGACGGATCGATGCGGATCAGGATGTCGTCGAGCCCCTCGTGCCGCCGGAAGACGATCTGGAACTCGTCGACGTCGGCGTGCGGCCGCACCAGCTCCTCCACGCGCCGCGGGTAGACGATGACACCACGCACCTTCTTCATGTCGTCGAGTCGGGCCAGCACCCCGCCCTCGAACGCGACGAGCGTGCGCCCGCACGGACACCGCCGGTCGGCCAGCTGGACGAGGTCGCGCGTCCGATAGCGGATGAGCGGCATCGCCTCCCGGTAGAGGCTCGTGAAGACCAGCTCGCCCCGCTCGCCGGGGCGCACCGGCTGGTCCTTTTCGTCCAGGATCTCGGGATAGCAGTAGTCCTCGTTCACGTGGGTGAGCCCGGAACGCGCGTCGCACTCGAAGCCCCACGCCGCGATCTCGGTGAGTCCGGGCAGGTCGTAGGCCTTCGCGCCGAACGCGGTCTCGATCTTCGCCCGGGTGGCCGGAATGGACGCGCCGGGCTCGCCGGTGTGCCAGGTGATGCGCACCTTCGTGTCCTTGGCGAGGTCGACGCCCTTCTTCGCCGCCGCCTCGGCCAGGAAGAGCGCGTACGAGGGCGTGCAGCCCAGCACCGTGATCGGATAGTTCAGGAGCACGTCGATCCGCTGATCGGTGGAAAGCCCGCCGACCGGGAAGACCAGGCAGCCCAGATCCTGCGCCGCGTAGAAGCCCGACCAGTAGCCGATCCACGGCCCGTACGAGAAAGCCGCCATGACAAAGTCCTGCCGGCGCACGCCGAAAGCGTGGAGCGCGCGGGCGTAGGAGTGATAGAAGCCGTACCAGTCGTCAGGTGTGTCGAGGAACGCAAGCGGCCGGCCCGTTGTGGCGGAGGTCATGTGGATGCGCAGCACGTCGTCCAGCGGCACGGCGAGCACGTCGCCCCACGGAGGCCGCGCGGCCTGGTTTTCCTTCAGCTCGTCCTTGGTCGTGAAGGGCAGCGTCCGGAGATTGTCGAGCGTGCGGACGGCCGCCGGCTTGACGCCGGCCGCCTTGAGCTTCCTCTTGTAGAACGGGCTGTGGCTGGCTGCGTGCGCGAGCTGCGCGCGCAGGCGCCGGGTCTGCAGCCGCGTCATTTCGGTCCGTGACGCGCGCTCCAGCCGCGGCTCGAGGTAGCGAGAGGCCATCCGGCGGCGGGTCAGGCGGTCGACAGCTGCTCGCTCATCCGGTTGAAGAACTGATCGGCCATCATCTTCGACACGCCGCCGAGCATCCGCTGGCCCACGCCGGCGATGAGGCCGCCGACCTGCACGTCGGCGGTGTAGGAGACGCGCGTGCCGCCGTCGATGTCGGCGAGCGAGATGAGCGTGTCGGCCCGCACGAACCCGGGTCCACCGCTGCCCTCGGCCGCAAGACGGTAGGAGTCGGACGGCTTCTTGTCCAAGAGCCGCACCTTGCCCTCGAACGTCCCCTTGACCGCGGCCACACCGATCTTCAGCGTCGCCTTGTATTCGTCGGGGCCGATCATCTCGAGCTTCTCGCAGCCTGGAATGGCCTTCCGGAGCGTTTCCGGATCGAGAAACGCGCTCCACACCTTCTCGCGGGGCGCCTTGACCTCGTAGGAGCCTTCGAGCTTCATCGGTGACTCTCCTTAGTAGAGAACGTCGCGCGGGCTGTCAAGCCGCGACCGCCGATCAGGCCAGGCGCGAGAGCGCCGTGGCCATGCGGGCCAGGCCCTCCTGGATAAGCGCTTCGCTGGTCGCGTACGACAGGCGCACGTGGTCGTCGGAGCCGAAGTCGACGCCGGGAACGACCGCGACCTTTCCCTCCTCGAGGAGGAACGCAGTGACGTCGACCGACCCCTTGAGCGTGCGCGGGCCGTCCGCGCTCTTCCACTGCCGGCCGAACAGCTTCGAGACGTTCGCGAACGCGTAGAACGCGCCTTTCGGCATGACGCACGACACGCCCGGCAGCGCGTTGAGGCCCGGCACGATGATCCGGCGCCGCCGGTCGAACTCGCCGGCCATCTTGGCCACCTCGTCCTGAGCCCCGCTGAGCGCCTCGACCGCGGCCCACTGCGCGATCGAGGCCGGGTTCGACGTTACCTGGCTCTGCACGTCCGTCATGGCCCGGATGAGCTCGCGCGGGCCGGCCGCGAAGCCGATGCGCCAGCCGGTCATCGCGTACGCCTTCGAGCACGTGTTGATGACGAGCGTGCGCGCCTTCACCTCCGGGTCGAGCGCGGCGATCGACACGTGCCTCCCCTCGAAGGTCAGCGCCTCGTAGCACTCGTCGGACACGACGACCAGGTTCCGCTCGACGGCGACCTGCGCGACGGCGTTGAGCGCGGCTCGAGAGAACACCGCACCCGTCGGATTGTTCGGGCTGTTGAGGATGACCGCCTTCGTCCGGGGCGTGACGGCGACGCGGAGCCGCTCCGGATCGAGGTCGAACCCGGTGGACTCCTGCGTCGGAACACCGATGGGCACCGCGCCGACGAGCCGCGCCTGCTCCGGGTAGGACACCCAGTACGGGCTCGGCACCAGCACCTCGTCGCCCGGATTCAGGAGGGCGACGACCATGTTGAAGAGCGTGTGCTTGGCGCCGCACGAGACCAGGATGTCGGCCGGCTCGTAGTCGAGCCCGTTGTCGCGCTTGAACTTGCCACACACCGCCGCCCGCAGCTCGGGAACGCCGCCGACCTCCGTGTACTTCGTTCGCCCGCGGCGCATCGCCTGGATCGCGGCGTCCTTGATCCGCTCCGGAGTGTCGAAGTCCGGCTCGCCCGCGCCGAACGAGATCACGTCGACGCCGCGGCGCCGCAGCTCCTGCGCCTTGGCCTGGACGGCCAGGGTCGACGATGGGGCAAGCGTCTTCAGGCGATCGGCCAGCACGGTGGCTCCTTGTTCGGCGGCAGGCCGCCGGGCTAACGGGGCGGGTACTTCTCGGCCAGTCGCTTCTCGACGATCGGCGGGACCAGACCGGCCACCGACGTTCCGAAGCTGGCCACTTCTTTGATCAGGCGCGACGAGATGTACGTGTACTTCTCGTGCGGCATCAAGAAGACCGTCTCGACGGTGCTGCGGAGCTTACGGTTCATCAGCGCCATCTGGAACTCGTACTCGAAGTCCGACACCGCGCGGATGCCGCGCACGATGCAATCGGCGCGCTCGCGCGCCACCAGATCGATCAGGAGCCCGTCGAACGCGACGATCCGGAAATTGCTGAGCCCGGACGTGGCCTCGTCGATCATCTCGAGCCGCTCCTTCATCGAGAAGAGCGGCTGCTTCCCCGGATTCGCCACCACCGCGACGATCAGCTCGTCGAAGATCTGCAGGCTGCGCTGGATGACGTCGACGTGGCCGTTGTGCACGGGATCGAACATGCCGGGATAGACGGCGCGCTTGGCCACGGCGGTAGGCTACCCTCCGGCTCGAAAGAAAGTCAAGGTCGTCTCCCCGAATCGGCGCGCGCGAAACGCGCGCAACACCCCGTATTCAGCGGTCGGCGGACGCTTGGTGAAGTGCTGCGCGACGACGACGCCGGCCTCGGCGACGAGCGCGCCGGCGCCGAGCGCGGCCAGCGCCTGCTCGCCGAGGTCCAGCGCGTATGGCGGATCGAGAAAGACGATCTCGAATCGCCGCCCGCCGGTCGCGAGCCGCCCGAGCTGGCGCGCGACGTCACCGCGCGCCACGACGGCGCGGGACTCGACGCCGAGCGTCCGGATGTTCTCCTCGAGCGCCTCGAGGGCGCGCGGGTCGCGCTCGACGAAGGTGGCGTGCGCGGCGGCGCGCGAGAGCGCCTCGAGGCCGACGCTGCCCGAGCCCGCGAACAGATCGAGGACGCGCGCGTCGGGCAGGTGCGGCCCGAGCGTGTCCATCAAGGCGATCCGCACTTGATCGGCGGTCGGGCGCGTTGCCGCGCCCCGCGGCGTCACCAGCCGCCGCCCCTTGAACACGCCGGCGATTATCCGCATTGGCTCGCGTCGGCGCGACGCGCCGATGCGCTAACCCGACGTCGCCAGAGCAAGCTTGCCCCGCCACCGGGCGAGCAGCAGCGCGCGCAGCGCGCGATGAGCGGGATCGGTCAGCTCCGGATCGCGCGAGACCATCCCGCTGGCCTCGCGCCGCGCGTCTTCCAGCAGCGCCGTGTCGCGCAGGAGCTCGGCGACGCGAAACTCCGGGATGCCGGACTGGCGCGTGCCAAAGAACTCCCCCGGGCCGCGCAGCTCCAGATCGGCCTCGGCGATCCGGAAGCCGTCGTTGGTCGCCGTCATCGCGTCGATCCGCCGCTGGGCATCCTCGCCAAGGTTCCCGCCGGTCAGCAAGATGCAGTACGACTTCCACTCGCCGCGGCCGACGCGCCCGCGGAGCTGGTGGAGCTGCGAGAGGCCGAAGCGCTCGGCGTGCTCGATCAGCATGACGGAGGCGTTGGGTACGTCGATGCCGACCTCGATAACCGTCGTGGAGACGAGCACATGGATCTCGCCGGCCTTGAAGCGGCGCATGATCGCGTCCTTCTCCTCGAAGCCGAGGCGCCCGTGCAGGAGCCCGATCGTGAGGTCGGGAAAGACCTCGTCGGCGAGGTGCCGCGCCATGTCGGTGGCCGCCTTCAGGTCGAGCGCCTCGGACTCCTCGACCAGCGGATAGACGACGTAGACCTGGCGCCCGGCGCCGACCTGCTCCTTGAGGAACTTGTAGATCTCCCGGCGCTTGGCCTCGGTGCGGGCGACCGTGACCACGGGGCGGCGGCCCGGCGGCAGCTCGTCGAGCACCGAGACGTCGAGGTCGCCGTAGATGGTCAGCGCGAGCGTGCGCGGGATGGGTGTCGCCGTCATCACCAGGAGATCGGGATGTTCGCCCTTGCTCCTGAGTCGCGCGCGCTGCTCGACGCCGAACCGGTGCTGCTCGTCGACCACCACGAGCCCCAGCCGGCGGAACTCGACGCCCTCCTGGACGAGCGCGTGGGTGCCCACGACGCACGCGGTGCTGCCCGCCGCCAGCCCCGCGCGGCGGGCGGCCCGTTCTTTCGGCTTGAGCGAGGAAGTCAGGAGCGTCAGCTCCACGCCGAGCGGCTCCAGGAGCTGGCGAAAGGTCATGAAGTGTTGCTCGGCCAGGATCTCCGTCGGCGCCATCACCGCCGCCTGATAGCCGGACTCGATCGCCGTCAGGACTCCGAGCGCGGCCACGACCGTCTTGCCCGATCCGACGTCGCCCTGGAGTAGTCGGTGCATCGGATGCGGCGCCGCCATGTCGCGCCGGAGCTCTTCCCACACGCGCTCCTGGGCGCCCGTGAGCTTCCAGGGCAGGCTCGCCCGGAGCCGGGCGACGAGATCGCCGCGCGGGTTCATCGAGAGCCCGCGCTCGCGGGCGACGCGCGAGCGGAGGATGGCCATGCCGAGCTGCAGCAAGAGCCCCTCGTCGAACGTGAGACGCCGGCGCGCCGCCGTCAGCGCTCCGTCGGTCTCCGGGAAGTGCGCGTCGCGCACCGCCTGGGCCAATCCCACCAGGCCGCGCCGCGCGCGCACAGTGTCGGGGAGCACTTCCTTCACCTCGGCGCTGAACGTGTCGACGAGCCGCCACATGAGCGAGCGGAGGGCGCGCTGGGGCAGTCCCTCGGTGAGCGAATAGACCGGCACGAGCCGGCCGGTGTGCAGCCGCTCGTCCTCGCCGTTCTCGACGATCTCGTAATCCGGCTGCTGGATGACCATCGCGCCCTTGTAGCGCCCGACACGGCCGTGCAGGACGAGTCGCTGGCCGCGCTTGAGCACCCGAGCCAGGTACCGCCAGCCGAACCAGCTGGCGGTGGCATAGCCGCTCGCGTCGCGGAGCATCACGGTGAACGGAATGCGGAAGCGGCCGGGCGGCGGCGGGCTCACGCCGACAATGACACCCGAGCATGTCGCGGCTTGGCCCGGCACGAGCGCGTTGAAGGGAGTCAGCAGTGTCCGGTCCTCGTGGCGCAGGGGGACGAAGAAGAGCGCGTCCTCGACGGTGCGAAGCCCCTTCTTCTCGAGCTGGCGAGCGCGCTGCGGCCCGACGCCCTTGACGAACTGCAGGGCCATCTGGAGACCGCCCGGTGAGTCGGTTTGCTTCAAGGACGCGGGCGTGCTATAGATTCCAGTCGGTCCAGTCCACGAAAACCGGAGTCCAGGGAGCGTTCATGGCGCAGCGCTGCGATGTTTGCGGGAAGGGTCCCTCTGTCGGTCACACGATCAGCCACGCGCACAAGCTGACGAAGCGGCGCTGGCTTCCCAACCTCGTCTCGATGCGGGCGGTGGTAGGCGGCAAGGCCCAGCGCGTGCGCGTGTGCACCCGTTGCCTCAAGGCCGGTAAGGTCACGAAGGTCATTTAAGCACATGCCCGAACGGGAGGGGGCCGGGCCCCCTCCCGGAAGCCTGGTGGGAGGCTGCCACCCCCCACCGTAGAACGACAGCGCTACTTCTTCTTCTTCTTGGCCTTTTTCTTCATCGAGCGTCTCACCCCCTTTCCTGGAGAGTCTCGCGACCGCTCACGCTACTTGCCCTTCTTCTTCTTCGTCGCCTTCTTCTTCACCAAATCACCTCCCCCCGCGATCGCTCAGTAACCCATCGCTTCGCGCCGCACGTGCTCGGCCTGATCGGGCCCGCGGCGCTCGTAGTGGATGAGGTCGGCGTAGAGCTGGGGCAGGCACACCACCTTGAGCCCGCCCTTCTCGTACGCGCCGTGCAGCACGCCCGGGTCGTACGGCTGGAGAATGTGGAGCGTGCCGTCGGCCTCGGTCGCCGGGCGCAGGCCGAGGCCCTGCGCGAACGGCGTGGGATCGCCCTCGAGATAGCAGTGGACGGTCGGCAGCCGGAGACTCGGTACGAGGAGCGCCGCGCCCGCGTTGAGCGTGAAGGCGTAGGGGCGCCACGCGGCGACTGCTGCGCGGGCGATCTCCCCCATGAACTTCCGCGTCACGCGTTCGGGCGCCAGGTACGACGTGATCCCGTTCGCGCGGTACGTGTACGACTCACACCACGCCTCGAGCAGGTCGGCCGGCTTCGACAGGTGGATGCGCTGGTCCGCGTCGCGCTCGGCCCACGCCAGCTCCTCGAGCCGCTTCACGACGTTGTACGAGTGCCCGAGGCTCACGCCCGAGGCCTTCCCGAGCTCCTCGAGCCGCCACGTGCGGGCAGGCTCGATCAGGAGCACCCGGACGACACGGGTCGCGCGGGGAGCGAACAGCGAGCGTAGAGGCCGCGTCGAGGGCCGGACGTTGCGCTTACCCTCTTTCTCGATCAGGACGTTCCCGAAGGCCAGGTAGCAGTTGCCGGAGAGGTCGACGTATCCGAGGCCGTTGTTCTTGAGGATCCGGGCACTCTGCGGGCCGATGTAGGCGGCCGCCGCGACTGGATGCGCTCCGGGGAGCTCCCTGCGAATCTCGTTGAGGCGCGTCACGGACGCCCGGATCTGCCGGGGCTGGCCGAGCGAGCTGACCTCAACCACGATCGTATGCTCCTGGCCGGCGAGCTGGAAGCGCGAGACCAAGTCCGCGGTCTGACTGCCGATTCTGAAGTCGGCGCTTTCCTGCCAGCCCGTGGCCGCAGGAAGAAGCTCCCGCAGCCGCTGCCCGACCTGCTTCCGAACCTCCCCGGATTTCAACATGTTTCTCTGACTCCGGTTGTTTCAGCATCTGCTGAAACATTACCGACGACTGAAAGAGCCTGTCAAGCCAAAACTTACCGACGAATCGGTAGAAGAGTTATCTGGTGATCGAGTCGCGCGCAAGAGCTGCGAGGCTACGCCGCAAGCGAGTGTGCCCGTCGAGCCGTCGGGCGTAATCCATCTCGCTGGCGCCGCCCTTGGCCCGCATCAGGGTGACGAGCGCGCGGCGCTCCGCCGACGACCACGCGCGGAGATCGGGGATGAGCGCGGCGACGAGCGACATCCGGGCGAACGCGCGCCGCTCGGCGACAGGCCACCCGTCGCGGCGCGCGGCGCCGAGGACGCGACCGACGCGCTCGGTCGACGTGCGTGTCGCGCGGCTCCGGTCGCCGCCGAACTCGCGCGCGATCATTCGCGCGACGAGCGCCGAGACGTCGGTCGCGCGCAGGCGCGTCTCGGGAGCCGCCAGGCCGCCCGACAGCGTCAGGTAGACTTCGTCGGCGGCCAGGCGCTTGAGCACCGGGATCGGCGAGCGGTAGCTCGCGTCGGCGGCGATCTTCGCGCGCTCCCCGGCCAGCACGCGGACGACCGCCGGATCGCGGGGACGGAATCCGAGGCGGTGATAGAAGTAGAACGAACCCGAGCGCAGCGCCTCGGTGCTCTCGTGGCCGAGCTGATAGCGGTCGACGACGACGGTGCGCATGTTGAAGATCCGGCGGTACGCCCGCAGAAGCTGCGTCGCGAGGTACGCCGATTCGCCCTGGCGAAACGACGCGAAGATGTTCACCGCGAAGTCGAGCGTTCCGAACAATTCCCACCCGCCGCCGTAGCTAACGGGCACGCCATTTTTGAGAACTAGAAAGCCGTAGTAGCCCTCGAGCGGTAGGCGGAAGTCCGGTGCCATCCCGATGAAAACCAGCGTGAGTCCGCGGCCGGCGTCGACGAGAAGCACGTCGTCAGGGTTCGGATGGGAGAACGCGTGGAGCTCGCGCTGGCGCGTCGCCATCGCCACGCGGGCCGCCTCGATCATCGCCTCGCCCCGGTCGCGGCGCGCGCGGGCGAGCGGCGGCGGCCGCCTGAGCGCCTCCACGAGATCGCCGGGGCTCCGGTCCAGACCGGCGTGATGAAAGAACACCTGCCGGCACGGAAGTCGCGCGAGCGTCCGGGACGCGCCGGGGCCGCGCGGGCGCCAGAGAATCGGCAGCGCGACGCTCTCGAACAGCCAGTCGCGCGTCTCCTCGGGCAGCCCGGTGCGCGCGAACAGCTCGAGCACCACCGCGAGATCGCTCAGCCGGCGGCCGCCCTTCGCCTCGCGAAGCCACTGCCGCCAGCCCATGCCGCCTTCGCTGAACGCGTCGCCTTCCGCCGCGGTCGCGAGCAGCGACAACGTCTCGTCGAGACGATCGGCGTCGTCCAATCGGCTCCAGGCGATCTCGGTGTCGCGCGGAAAGCGCTCGGCGAGCCACCGGGCCATCGGGTAGCCGAACGGGTAGTCGAGCGTGGCGCCGCCGATCCCGGAATCGTGGAGCCGCCGCGCGGACGGCCCGAGCCGCGCCACCCGGCTCGCGAAGCTCTCGAGTGCCTTGTCGACGAGCTCGAGGACGCGCGCGTCGTCTGGATACGCCTGCAGGAAGCAAAGCGCCTCGTGGAATCGGACAAGCGCGCCGGGGTGGCGGATTGCGCAGCGCTCGAGGCTCTCGAGGAGCCGGCACTTCTGCTTCTGGTCTTCGGGCGAGTAGCGGGGGGCCGCCGCCGCCAGGGCCTCCACGAGGCGCCGGCCCCGGCTCATCTAGGGCTCTGAGCCCTCGATACGCTCCATGGTCTCGTCGTCGAGGCCGAAGTAGTGGCCGAGCTCGTGGATGACCGTATCGCGGACGAGCTCGGCCATCTCGGCCTCGTCCACGCAGTCCTCCTCGATCGGCCCCTGATAGATCGTGATCGTGTCGGGCAGGACGTTGCCGTAGCCCGAATCCCGACGCGTGAGATCGATGCCGCGGTACAGGCCGTAGAGGGTATCCGGGGGCTCGATGCCCACGTCGGCCAGCGTCTCGTCGTCGGCCCAGTCCTCGACGACTACGGCGATGTTGGCGATCTTGTCCTTGAACCGCTTGGGCAGGCGGCGCATCGCCTTCTCGACGAGCGATTCGAACTGGCGGCGCGTCATGATCGGCGGCGGACCGGCCCGCCGGCGGGCACTAGAGCCCCCGGACGCGCTCGACGTTGATGACGTCCTTGACCTCGCGGATGGACTGGATGATGTCCTGCAGCTGGCGGACGTCGGCGACTTCGACGACGAAGTTGTTGATACCGCGCCGGTCGTCGGTCACCGTCACCTCGGCCTTCGTGATGTTGCCGTTGCGCGCCGAGATGGCGCCGGTGATCTCCGAGAGGAGTCCCGGCCTGTCCTGGCCGATGTAGACCGCGATCCTGACCGGGCGCTTGCCGGGCTCGGCGACGTCCCACTCGACGTCGATCAGCCGCTCCCGATCGAGCACGCTCTTGGCGACGGTGAGGCAGTCCCGCGCGTGCACCGTCAGCCCACGACCGCGGGTGATGAAGCCCACGATCGGATCGCCCGGCAGCGGATTGCAGCAGCGGGCGAACCGCACCAGCAGATCGTCCACGCCGCGGATCCGCACGCCCTCGGTCGGCGCCGGCCGGGTCTGGGTCGCCTTCGGCCGCTCCGGCTGCTCGAGGAGCGCGTTGGGCGCGAGCTTGTTCAGCACCTGATGGACCGAACTCTTGCCGTAGCCGATCGCCGCCAGGAGGTCGTCGGATCCCGGGAAGCCGAAGTCTGCCGCGACCTTCTTCAGTTCATCGCCGCCCAGGAGCGGCGTCGGGTTCAGGTGGTACTTCCGCGCCTCGCGCTCGAACAGCTCGCGGCCGAGCTCGATCGATCGGGCCCGCTCCTCGACCTTGAGCCACTGATTGATCTTCGCCCGCGCGCGAGTGGACTTGACGATCTTCAGCCAGTCCCGGCTCGGGTGCTGGCTGGGCGACGTGACGATCTCGACGATGTCGCCCTGGCGCAGCGTGTAGCGGAGCGGGACGAGCTTGGCGTTCACCTTCGCGCCAACACAGTGCTCGCCAACCTTGGTGTGCACCGCGTAGGCGAAGTCGAGCGGTGTCGCGCCCTCCGGGAGCGCCTTGACGTCGCCCTTGGGCGTGAACACGTACACCTCGTCCGGGAAGAGGTCGACCCGGACCGTGTCCATGAATTCCCGCGGGTCCTTCGTCTCTTGCTGCGTCTCGATCAGCTGGCGTAACCACACCAGCGACTCGTCCAGCTTGTCCTTGCCCGCTTTGCGCTCCTTGTAGAGCCAGTGAGCCGCGATACCTTCCTCGGCGATGCGGTGCATCTCACGGGTGCGGATCTGGATCTCCACCGGGTCGCCCTTGGGTCCGATCACCGTCGTGTGGAGCGACTGGTACATGTTCACCTTCGGCATCGCGATGAAGTCCTTGAAGCGGCCCGGGACGGGCTTCCACAGGGAGTGGATGACGCCGAGGGCGCCGTAGCAATCGCGCACCGAAGCGGTGATGACGCGGACGGCCGTGAGGTCGTAGATCTCGTCGAACTCGCGGCCCTGGTCGTGCATCTTCTTCCAGATCGAGTAGAAATGCTTGGGGCGGCCGCGGATCTGGGAATCGATGCCGACCTCGGAGAGCTTGCGCTGCAGAATCGCGATGACCTGATTGATGTCCGCCTCGCGCTCGAGGCGGCGCTTGGCGACGCGCTTCTGAAGATCGAGATAGTCGCCCGGGTTGAGGCTCCGGAGGGCGAGGTCCTCGAGCTCCGCCTTCACCTTGGCCATGCCGAGCCGGTGGGCCAGCGGCGCGTAGATGTCGAGCGTCTCCTGCGCGATCT
The DNA here is from genome assembly GCA_046727415.1 of Candidatus Methylomirabilota bacterium. GTDB lineage: Bacteria > Methylomirabilota > Methylomirabilia > Rokubacteriales > CSP1-6 > AR31. Next base: position 4,899 of record JBKPCO010000076.1, on the reverse strand, counting down.
TCCGGGACCGGTCGGTCGGCAGGTAGTCGAGGGTGCGCATGTTGTGGAGACGATCGGCGAGCTTGATCATGAGCACGCGCAGGTCGCGCGCCATCGCCACCAGCATCTTCCGGAAATTCTCGGCCTGGCGCTCTTCGCGCGACGAGAAGGCGAGCTTGCCGATCTTCGTGACGCCGTCGACGAGCTCGGCGATCTCGCTGCCGAACTCGCGCACGAGATCGGCCTTGGTCGCGGCCGTGTCCTCCAGGACGTCGTGGAGAAGACCGGCCGTCACGGTGGTCACGTCCATCTTGAAGTCGACGAGGAGGGTGGCGACCTCGAGCGGGTGGCTGAGGTACGGCTCGCCAGAGGCGCGCTGCTGACCTTGATGCGAGGCGGCGGAGAATTTGTAGGCGCGAGCCAGGACGTCGAGATCAGCCCCGGGCTGATACTTCGGAATCGCCTCGATCAACGTCTCGAGTTGGGTCATGGCGCCAAAACCATTGGTTAACCACTGATTTTGACACGCTGATCAGGCTTTCGCCACCGCTTTCTTGCCCCGACGTAGCCGCCCCTCGACGTAGTTCGTCCAGTCGACCACCAGCGCCGCCGCCACGTAGGTCGTGGAATACGTCCCGGTGATGACCCCGACGAAGAGGACGAACGCGAAGTCCTCGAGAGTCCGGCCGCCGAAGAAGAGCAGGACGGCCGCCGAGAAGAACGTCGTGAGCGAGGTCAGGATGGTCCGCGACAGGGTCTGGTTGACCGCGTCGTTCATCTGCTGCGCGAAGGTGCGTCCCTTCGGGACGAACTTGCCGCGGTTCTCGCGGAGCCGGTCGTACGCGACGATCGTGTCGTTGACCGAGTAGCCGATGATGGTCAGCAGCGCCGCCAGCACCGGGAGCGAGAACTCGCGGTTGGTGAGCGACAGGGCGCCGAGGCAGACGATCACGTCGTGCAGGACCGCGACGACGGCAGCGACTCCGCCCCTCAGATCGAAGCGAACGGCCAGATAGATCGCGATCCAGATGAGGCCGGCCAGCACGAGGTAGAGTGCCTGGAGCTGCAGCTCCCGCCCCACTTGCGGGCCGACGAACTCGACGCGCCGGATTTCGAACTTGCCCAGGCTGTCGTTGGCGCCCAGGGCCCCCTGGACGCGCCGGGCAATCTCCTCAGAGCCGACCGCCACCAGTGGCAGCCGGATGATGAACTCCTGGGCGTCGCCGAACTGCTGGATGATGCTCTCGCCCAGATGGATCGTCCCCAGGCTCGTCCGGATCTGCGCGATGGTGGGCGGGCGCTCGAAGCGCACCTGGATGAGGGTGCCGCCGGTGAAGTCGATGTCGTAGCGCAGCCCGCCCCGCGCCGCCAGCGAGATCAGTCCGATGAGCGTGATGGCGATCGAGATGATGTACGCCCACTTCCGCTTGCCGATGAAGTCGTAGTTGGGATTCCGGAAGAGCTCGATCAAATCGAGACCTGCTCGAGTTTGCGCCGTCCCATGTATACGAGATCGAACAGCAGGCGCGTGAAGAAGTACGCGGTGAAGAGGCTCGCGCCCAGACCGATGAACAGCGAGACGCCGAAGCCCTTGACCGAGCTGGTGCCGAACGACAGCAGGATGATGGCCGTCCCCATGACCGTCAAATGCGTGTCGACGATCGTCCGGAACGCGCGCCGAAATCCAGCCTCGATGGCGGAGCGCGGCGTCTTACCGAGCCGCAATTCCTCGCGGATTCGCTCGAAGATCAGGATGTTCGTGTCCACGGCCATTCCGATCGTGAGCGCGATGCCGGCCAGGCCCGGCAGGGTCAGGGTCGCGCGGATAGCCGCCATGAACGCGAAGAGCATCAGGAGGTTCAGGCCGAGCGCGACGTCCGCGATGAGCCCGGAGAGCCGGTAGTAGACGAGCATGAAGACGAACACGACGATCGCCGAGGCGGTGATGGCGATCAGCCCCTGCCGGATGGAATCGGCGCCGAGCGACGGGCCGACCGTCCGCTCCTCGAGGAGCACAACCGGCGCCGGCAAGGCGCCGGCGCGCAGCACGATGGCCAGGTCGCGCGCGTCGTCGACCGTGAAGTGGCCGGTGATGACCGCGCGGCCGCTCGGGATGCGCTCGTTGATGCGCGGCGCCGAGTACACATTGCCGTCGAGGATGATCGCCAGGCGTTTGCCGACGTTCTGCTCCGTAAGCTCGCCGAAGATGCGGGTGCCGGCCGACGTGAACTCGATGGCCACCTGCCAGTTGCCGAGCGAGTTCGGATCGGCCTGCACCTCGGCGCGCGTCAGCTCGGCGCCGGTGAGCAGGGTCCGCTTCTGGATCACATAGGGCACCTTGCGCTCGACCTTGGTCTGCTTGTCCACCTCGCGCCCGTACAGAAGCTCGGATGTCTCGGGAAGCTGGCCGGCCTGCGCCTGCTCGACGGACGTCTGGTCGTCGAGCATCTTGAACTCGAGGAGCGCGGTCTTGCCGATGAGGGCCTTCGCGCGCGCCGGATCCTGGATCCCCGGCAGCTGGATCAGGATCTGGTCGGCGCCCTGGCGCGTGATGGTCGGCTCGGCCACGCCGAACTGATCGACGCGGTTGCGGATCGTCTCGAGCCCCTGGCGGACGGCGTCGTCGCGAAGCTGGCTGATCTGCCGGTCGACCATCACGAGCTTGAAGCGGCCGGCCGCCTGGTTCTCGTCGCGCCGAATAAAGGTGGAGAACTCGGCCACCGCGGTCAGCGCGTCGTTCCACGATTGCGGGCTGGCCAGCTCCACCTCGATCGTCGAGTTGCCTTCTCGCGCGACCCGCTGGACGCCGATGCCCTTCCGCTCGAGCGCCTTCTTGATGTCCTCCGCCGTGCGGTCGGTCTGGCTGGCGACGTGCTTGTCCGCCTCCACGCCGAGCATCAGATGGATGCCGCCCTGCAGATCGAGGCCGAGGTTGAGGGCGTGCTTGAGCGGGTACAGATACCAGGCCGAGACCGCCACCACCAGGAGGACGAACGCGATCCGCACCCGGAGGTGCCTAGGCATCCTTCTCGCCCTGCCCCGCCACGACCCGGCCGATGGCGGAGCGGTCGAATTCGAGCTTCACCTGATCGGCCACGCGCAAGACGACGGTGTGCTCGTTCAGCGACGTGATGGTTCCGTACATTCCGCCGGTCGTCACCACGCGGTCGCCCCTCTTCATCGACGCCAGCATCCGCTCGCGCTCCTGCTTCTGCTTCTGCTGCGGACGGAGCAGGAGAAAGTAGAAGATGGCGAGCATCGACGCCACCATGACGATGGTGGGCAACATGCTTTGCGAGCCGCCGCCGGGCGGCGCCGCGGCCGCGTAGGCGAGATCAGCAAAGAGCATCGACTCGGAGGCCTCCGGAGATATTAGTCGCGCGAAACATCAACGGATGATACTGCATAACGCGCGAAAAACCGAGCCTGGAATGGCCCGAAGGCGCCCGCCGCGATCGCCGCGCGCATGTCGCGCGCGAGCTGGAGGAAGAACGTCACGTTGTGGAGCGTGAGCAGGCGATATGCCAGGAGCTCGCTCGACATGAAGAGGTGGCGCAGGTAGGCGCGCGAGAAGCCACGGCAGGCGTAGCACGCGCATTCGGCGTCCAGCGGCGCCTCGTCTTTCGTGTAGCGCGCCTGCTTCAGCGTCAGAGGCCCGTCGGTGGTGAAGGCCTGGCCGTTGCGCGCGTTGCGCGTGGGCAGCACGCAGTCGAACATGTCGACGCCGCGCGCGACCGACGCGACGAGGTCCTCCGGCTTGCCGACGCCCATGAGATAGCGCGGTTGGTTCGACGGCAGAAGGCCGGCCACCAGCGCGGTCAGGTCGTACATCATGGGCTTCGGCTCGCCGACGGCCATGCCCCCGATGGCGTAGCCATCGAAGCCCATGTCGACCGTGGCGCGCGCCGCCTCCGACCGCAGCCCCTCGTCGGTCCCGCCCTGGACGATGCCGAACAGCGCCTGGCCTGTCGCGCCGGCCGCGTGGGCCGCCTTCGAGCGCGCGGCCCAGCGTAGCGTCAGCGCGAGCGAGCGCTCGGTGGCCTCGCGGGTCGCCGGATACGCGAGGCATTCGTCGAGCGGGTGGATGATGTCCGCGCCCAGAGCTTGCTGGACCTCGACCGCGAGCTCCGGCGATAGGAAGTGGGTGGAGCCATCGACGGCGGAGCGGAACTCGGCGCCGGCCTCGGTGATCTTCCGGAGCTTCGCGAGGCTGAAGACCTGGAATCCGCCGGAGTCGGTGAGGATCGCGCCGTCCCAGCCCATGAAGCGATGAAGCCCGCCAAGCTCCTTCACGAGGTCGTGGCCCGGCCGGAGGAAGAGATGGTACGTGTTGGCGAGAACGATCTGGGCGCCGGCTGCACGGAGGTCATCCGGTCCCAGCGCTTTCACCGTCGCGTGCGTGCCGACCGGCATGAAGATCGGCGTTTCGACGACTCCGTGGGCAGTCGTGAGCCGGCCGGCGCGCGCCGCACCGTCGGTGGCGACAAGCTCGAACTTCACAGGATCAGCGTCGCGTCGCCGTAGGAATAGAAGCGGTAGCCCGCCCTGACCGCGTGGCCATACGCTTTCAGGACCAGCTCGCGACCCGCGAGCGCCGCGACCAGCGCCAGAAGCGAGGAGCGCGGCAGGTGGAAGTTCGTCACCAATCCGTTCACGACGCGCATCCGGTAGCCCGGCGTGATAGTGAGTGTCGCGGCGGCGGCGAGCGGGCGCACGGTGCCGTCCGTGCCCGCGGCGCTCTCCAGCGCGCGCGTCGTGGTCGTACCGACCGCAATTACACGCCGTCCCTCGACGCGCGCCCGGTTCACTGCGTCGGCGACCCTCGGCGGGATCACGGCGCGCTCCGGCGGCACCACGTGGTCCTCGAAGGACTCGGTCTTGACAGGCTGGAACGTTCCCGGACCGACGTGGAGCGTGAGC
>JBKPCO010000075.1:0-16009 GCA_046727415.1 Candidatus Methylomirabilota bacterium | reverse complement strand
GGACCGGGAAGCAGGGCGGCGCCGAACTCCGCGGGCACCAGCGCCGCGGTCCGCACGTAGGCGCCGATGTCGGCGTGAATCACCGCGCGGATGCCGAGAATGCGGCCGTCGCGGTCGAAGCCGATCTCGATCTCGTAGGCGACCTCGCGCGCGTGGTTGGCCGCCATCAAGTTCTCTCGCCGGCTCTCGATCCACTTCACGGGCCGTCCGAGCTTCATGGCGGCGAGCGGCACGAGGATGTCCTCGGGATAGAGCTCGCCGCGCACGCCGAAGCCTCCGCCCACGTCCACCTCGGTGAGGCGCAGGGCGCCGAGCGGAATCCCGAAGATCGGCGCGAGGATCGTGCGGTTGATGTGAATGCATTTGGTCGAGCCGATCAAGTGCAGCTCGCCGCCCCGTGGATCGGGCGGCACCGCGACGAGGCCGCGGGTTTCCAGGGCGGCGGCCGTCTGCCGCGGGTAAGAGAACCGCTCGCGCAGCACGAGCGCCGCTCCCGCGAGAGCCTTGTCGGTGTCACCCACGCGCATGGTGATGGTCGCCACGTTGTTCGAATCGGTGCCGGCGAAGAGCCGGGCCGCCCCCGGCCCGAGGGCTTCCGACGTCGAGGGGCACACCGGGAGCGGACGATAGACGACGTCGATCCGCTCCAGGGCGTCGCGCGCGATGTAAGGGTCGTCGGCGACGACCAGCGCCACCGGCTCGCCGACGAACCGGACGACGTCGCGGGCGATGGCCGGCTGCAGATACCGTTCGGTCCCCTTGGGGGCTGGCACGCGGTTGGGGATGATCGCGCTCGCCGGCAAATCGGCGGCGGTGAAGACCGCCCGGACACCCGGAAGATCGCGGGCGCGCTTCGTGTCGATCGAGACGAGCCGTGCGTGAGCGTGGGGCGACCGAAGCACCGCGCCGTGCAGCATGTCCGGTACGCGCACGTCCTCCACGAACCGGCCGCTACCCTTCACGAACCGCTCACCACCAAGCCTGGGATGCGCCTCGCCGATCATGGGCCCGATCCTAGCATCCCCCGCGATTGCCCGCGCCGGCTCGTGGCAGGGGGCGCGCCTCGCGTGGTAGCGTAGCGCTCATTCCGACGAAGGGAGCGTAGCCCGATGCCGCGTCCCGACACGATGAAGGCGATGGTCCTCGAGAAATTCGGTGCGCCGCTCCGGCTCGCGACGGTTCCGGTGCCCAAGATCGGACCCAACGGCGTTCTGCTCCGCGTGCGCGCCGCCGGCGTCGGGCTCACGGTCGTCATCATGACCGCCAACCCCGGCCGGGTGACGTCGTTCCCGCGCATTCCCGGCCACGAGGTCGCGGGCGAGGTGGTCGAGCTGGGCTCCGAGGTCACGCACGTGAGGGCGGGCGACCGGGTGACGTGCCACTTCTATCTCACCTGTGGCACCTGTCGCTTCTGCCGGAGCGGCCGGGAGACGCTCTGTTCGGCCTCACCCGGCACTGTCGGGATGGCGTGCGACGGCGCCTACGCCGAGTACATGGCGATCCCGGCCCGGAACGTCACGCGGATTCCCGAAGGCGTGAGCGACGTGGACGCGGCGGTGGCGGCCGACGCGATCGCCACGACCTACCATGCCTGCCGCGAGGAAGCGCACGTGGGGCCGGGCGATGCAGTCTTGATCGTCGGGGCCGGAGGCGGCGTCGGCATTCACGCCGTGCAGATGGCCAAGCTCTCCGGTGGCTGGGTGATCGCGGCCGACATCACCGATGCCAAGCTGGCGGCGGCCCGGGAGTGCGGCGCGGACGCGCTGGTCGACCCGCGGCGCGGCGATCTGGCCGCGCAGATCGCGAAGCTCACCGAAGGCCGAGGCGTGGACGCGGCGATCGACTTCGTGGCCTCCCGGGAGACGCTCGAGAGCTCGCTGAAGTCGCTGGCGCGCGCCGGGCGGCTCGTCATCATCGGCAGCCGCCCGACCGCTGTCTTCGGCGCGGACTCGAGCTTCATGATCGACCCGCGTCACGTGCTCGGCCACATGCTCGAGATCCACGGTTCTCGCTACGTCACTTTGACAGAGATCGCCCAGACGCTCGAGCTCCTGCGCCAGAAGCGCATCCGTGCGATCGTGAGCCGGACGTTCCCGCTGGAAGGCGCCGAGGAAGCACACGAGCTGCTCAGGAAGAACGCCCTAGTCGGCCGGGCTGCGCTCATGCCCGCTGCATCCTAGAGGGCCGCATACCGCACAGCTGGGCATCTCATCACTGGACAGGCGCACGAGGAAACCCGGTAAGTTCGCGGGTAATGTCGTTCAAGATGATGCGCCCGTGTTGTCGAGCAGGCGGTCGCATGACCATCGATAGTTTCTGACCGAGCTGGTACAGTATCGCGATTCCGTTCGAGCAACGGCCGCCAGCGCCTCATCGTCGTTCATTACTAATACAAAACTAATACTAATTCGCCGCGTGTGATTTTTGGTCGGCCAAACGCCGGATGGTACTTTGGTTCATCATGCACCTGGCCGAGTGGGGCGCCGCTTCTGTCCGCCTTTCTGTGACTCATCAGAGTACCGAACTCTCCTCCAGCCGTTCCTCGATGGTAAGGCGGACGCGGTGTTTGGTTCACGATTCGGAATGTCGTTGATCGCCGTCGGCAGGAGCTGAGCCCTGGCGGATTCACTAGGCTCGAGCGAGCGTTGCGCTCGTTCACCCGTTGCCGCCTCACTGGTGTTGCTCGTTGCGACGGGAGTGATGTTCACGCAGTTCGCGGTAATGGATGCCAACGTCGCCGGCATCCTCCACGACGATGGCATCTACATCTCGCTGGCGAAGTCGCTGGCTGACGGCAAAGGATATCGCCTCACGAGCCTGCCCACATCACCGATCCAGCTCAAGTATCCTATTCTCTACCCCGGCGTGCTTGCGATTCTCTGGCAGCTCCGGCCGTCATTTCCAGAGAATATCGCTCTCCTCAAAGCGTTCAATGTGATTGTGTTGTTTGTCGGCGTATTGGTGAGTCACCGGTTCCTCCGACGTAGTGCGACGCCCTCAGGGTTCGATGCCGTCTGCTACGCGTTCTTGTTCGCGGTGTGTCCGCCAGTGTTCACGCTGACGCGGGTGACCCTGAGCGACACGCTCTTTCTCGTGCTGACAATTGGCGCGCTCGCGTTTCAGCGGGTTCGCGGGACGGCCGGGACCATTGGGTTGGCCACCGCGGCAGCCGCAGCCTACCTGACCAGAACCTTAGGCGTCGCTCTGATCGTTGCCTTCGCGATCTGGTTCGTTCGGCACCGGTCCTACCGAAGTCTGCTGATCTTCGTCGGCGTGACCGGCATTCTCATTTCGCCGTGGTGGTGGTGGCAGCATGCGCAGGGCACGGCGGGGTCGGCGAGCGCATTGTTCGCGTATTACGTCGCTTATGAGCCTCACAGTCACGCGTGCGTAGTCATGTGGTCCGACGTCTCTGCGGCCACGGGGATCGTCCAAGCGAACCTGCGATACGCCGCGGAGAGTCTCGACGCATTTTTCTTATTGGGCGCGATCCCGGGTTTGCGGATAGTCGTCGGCTTCGTCTTTCTCGCGGGTATGTATGAGTCGTTCCGAGAGGGCATCGGTGTGCACCATCTTTGGGTGGCACTCTACGTACTCATGATTATTGGCTGGCCGTGGCAGCCAACCCGCTTGATGATGCCGGTGATTCCGGTCGCATTGCTTTTTCTCGTTCAAGGGACTCACGCAGTAGAACGATGGCTGAGAGTCTGGCAAGATCATTTGTCGGCACGCACTGTCTTTTGGTTGCCTCGCGTGCCGATCCTCACGATGGTCCTCCTGGTGTTCGTGTGGCTGAGCCTGTACGTTCGGGCGGACCCGAATCTCGATGTGCGGCCGGCCTGGGAGCGCTATGAGAATTATTGGCCGGGATTCAGTGAATCTTTCCGTTGGATCCGGGCGAATACCGCGCCCGGGGACATTTTGGGAACGGCTTACGATCCTATGTACTACCTGTACACGGGACGGCAGGGGGTCCTGCCGTGGCTGTACAAGCCATCCACGTCTTACGGACGCGCCTTCGCGGATCTAGGCGATGTCGCCCAGATCCGGCGAGAGTTAGACCGATTGGGCGTCCGGTACCTCGTCATCGATCCGCTCGACGGTTACGAACAGGCAGAGTCGAGCGCAAGTTTTTTCGAACATCTGCTGGAGTCGTATCCAGCGAAGCCCGAGCTCGTGTTTACGAGTTTCGACGGACGACACTTGATCTATCGCCTTCCCCGAGACATGCGTCCCTAGTCTCGAGGCTGCCGTCGTGACGTCGGGGCCAATGCGTGGAGCCGAGCGCGTCCGAGATGCGAGGATTGACGGAGGCCGACAAGCCAGTGAGGGCGCAATTGCGCCCCCATCTCACCCGCTACGCGTTACCGCGACGTAATCCTCGTCACCGGTATGCCAGCTCACGCCGCAGGCGTTTCTCGACGTCGAGCTGACGACTACCGAGATCTTCGCGTAACGGGAACTAATTCGGCGGCGGGTGGTGGCCCGCCGCCGATTTTTCAGTGCTCTGAAGCCCTAGCGGCCGGCCCTGAGCACGCGACCCGGGAGCGCCCCGGTGTGTTTGCCCTGCTCCAGCACCACCTGCCCGCCGACGATGACGTGGTGCACGCCCTCGGCGCCCTGCACGCGGCGCGGGGTGCCGGACGGACCGTCGTGGGTGATCTCGTCCTCCTTGATGCCGATCGACGCGAGGTCGAACACCATGAGGTCGGCCGCCAGCCCCTCACGGATCATCCCGCGATCGCGCAGCCCCAGGATGCGAGCGGGCTGGAAGGTGAACCGGCGGATGGCGTCCTCGAGGGTCATCAGCTCGCGGTCGCGCACCCACTGGCCCAGGACGTAGCTCGACTCGCCGGCGGTGCACGGGTTGGTGTTCAGGTGAGCGCCCGCGTCCGACTGCGTCGGTAGCGCGTGGCCGCTCTTCACCATGTCGGCGATCTGCGATTCCTCTTCCGCCGACCGGGTCATGAGCTGGAACTCGGTGTCGAGCTCTTCTTCGAGCGCCAGGTCGAGCATGACGTCGGCGACGTGCCGGTTCTGCCTCTCGGCGAGATCCATGAGGCTCTGATCGACGAGTCCGAGGTTCTTGGCGAGCTTCACCTTGCGGACGAAGATCGACCGCCACGGCACGAGCCGTCCCGGCACACCGGGCCGGCGTCGCTGCGGCTTCAGCGCCTGGTCGCGCATCTTGGCGCGGCGCTCCGGGTCGGCCAGCGCAGCGAGCCGCTCCGGCGCCCTGAGCTGCATCACGATGTCCCAAACGTCCAGGTTGTGGAAGAAGGTGGTCTTCTTCAGCGTGAAGCGCGGATTGAACGGCATGGCCCGCAGCAGATTCAACATCTGGGCGCCTTCGCGGGTCGCCTTCTCGACGTAGGGCCACGCGTTCGTGTCGGAGCTCAGGAAGAACACCGGCCGACCGCTCGCGACGGCCACGTCGCGCAGGTGATCGAGGTCGGCGGGCGTCGGCTTGCCCGCGCCCTTCGGGAGGATCTCGATGATTCCGCGGTTGAACTCACCGAGCGTGCGGCCGAGGGCCACACGCTCCTCGTCGGCGGCCAGGCGCGTCGGCACCGGCTGGCCCTGCGGGCCGGCGTGGGTCGGCGAGTCGGTGGTGCTCCACCCCCAGGCGCCGGCCTCGAGCGACTCGCGGAGCAGCCGCTGCATGTGGGCGATCTCGTCGGGCGTGGCGGCGCGGTCCCAGGCGGCGCCGTCCATCGCCGACAGGCGCAGCGGATTGTGGCCGACCAGGGGCATCAGATTGAGGCCGAGCCCGTGATCGATCGCGTCGAGGTACTCGCCGAATGTCTGCCAGTTCCACGGCGTGACGGCCGCCAGCGAGCGCACCGGCAGGTCCTCGACGCAGCAGAAGGTGGCGAGCATCGTGTCGCGATGCTCGGGCCGCAACGGCGCCAGCGTGAGCCCGCAGTTGCCCATCAGCACGGTCGTGACGCCGTGCCAGATCGACGAGGTGCAAAGCTTGTCCCAGAAGGGCTGGGCGTCGTAGTGGGTGTGCGTATCGATGATGCCAGGCGTGACGAAGAGCCCGTCGGCGTCGATCGTCGTCGTCGCCGCGCCGCGGATCTTGCCGATCTCCACGATCGTGCTGTCCTTCACCGCGACGTCGGCACGATAGCGGGAAAAGCCCGAGCCGTCGACCACCATTCCGTTCTTGATCACCAGGTCGTAGGCCATGTGTACCCTCCCAGGTGGGCGCAATTGTCCCACAGAAGCTCGGACTTCGTCGCGGATCTCATCGGCTCAGGCTCGCGGCAAGAGGGGCGTCTGCTCGGGATGGAGCTGCTGATCGACCGCAGCCAGGATGAGGGCCGTCCCCGCGTAGTTCCCCATCAGCGCGACCAGCTCGAGCACCCCGCGCCGGCCGAACAGCTCGACGCCCCGGGCGAACGTTTGCGCGCGTAGCTTTCGGGTTCGGAACAATTCGCGGCCGAAGCTGACGATCAGCGCTTCTTTCTTTCCTAGCCCGGTCACCGGCCGCCGACGCTTCACCACGTCGATGATCTTCGGCTCGAGACCTTCCTTGAGCGCGGCGGGCTCGTGAGCGGTCCATTCGAACTGGCTGTCGAGCTCGCGGGCCGTCACGAGGATCGCCAACTCGGTCAGCCGGCGGTCCAGCGCCGACTCGAATCGAAGATACTGATTAGCCGCCCGGACGAAGCCGGCGAGCTTGGGCGAGTGGAGCCAGATCCCGCTCGGCCCGCGAAGCCCCACGAGGGTGCGGCTCTCAGGCCCCATTACGATGTCGTAGTGCTGTCGCCCCGTCTGGTCGAGCAGGTCGCGCGTCAGCAGGGGAAGGCGTGAGAGCGACTCGGGGTAGACGTCCTTCGGCAGGGCGCGGCGGGGTCTGACCCGCCGCGCCGCCTTGCCCTTCGCCAACGCGGAGCTCAGTGCTTGTGCACGTACTTCGTGAGCCGCTTGCCTCCGGCCTCGGCGAGATAGATGTCGCCATGCGAATCGACCCAGAGCCCGTGACCCGAACCCGGAGTGTCGAACCGGGCGAGTACCTTGCCGGTTCGCTCCAGGATGCTGATCGACGGCCGCTGCTCACTGACGTAGGCCACCTGCTGCTTGTTGAACCAGATGTCGGTCGGCTTCTTGATGTCGCGCCACTGCGAGACGAACTTGCCCTCGGCGGTGAAGACCTGGACCCGACTGTTCTCCCGGTCGCAGACATACACCGTGCCGTCGGGCCCGACCCAGAGGCTGTGTGGCAGGTGGAACTCGCCCGGCGCCTCCTTGCCCGGATTACCCCACGAGGAGATCAGGCCGCCGTCCTTCGAGAAGCGATGCACGCGGCTGTTTCGGTAGCCGTCCGAGACGTAGAGATCGCCCGACGGCGCCGGGACCATCTCGGTAGGCTTGTTGAACGGGCCGGCCGAGCGCGGGGGAAGCTCGATGTCCTTGGTCGCTCCCGTGTCCGAGGGCTTGCCGCGCGTGCCCAGGACCATCAGCGGCTTGCCATCGAGCGTGAACTTGAGCGCGACGTGGTCGTCGCGATCGGTCAGGTAGATCACGTCGTCGAAGATGGCGATGCCGTGCGGGTCCTTGATCGCGCTGTGCCCCCACGAGGTCAGGTAGTTGCCGTCGCGATCGAAGACGACCACCGGCGGGTCCTTGCGCTGGAAAGCGTAGACGCGATCCTGGGAGTCGGTCGCGACGGCGCTCACCTGTCCCCACGTCCAGCCCGTCGGCAGCTTCGCCCACGATTCGTTCAGCTCGTACTGGTAGGTGCCGGTTCCGACGGTCGTCGCCATGGGGAGTTCCTCCTCTGTTCGCGAAAGGTGGCGGTTGCGCCGATCGTGCGCCTTTCCGCCGGTGGGCGCAAGCCTCCGCCCTCCGAGTGGGCGAGGACGACTCGGGCACGGGAAATCTGGCGCTGGGGGCTGGCCTCGCCCGGTACTCTGGAACCATCGGAAGGAGGCCACCGCGATGGCGACGAAGACGCTCCAAGCTACGGCACGCGCTCTGGTGAGCCGGGGCTATCGGCAGATGTTGCTGACGACCAAAGGCATCGGCGACCAGACCATTCGCCAGGCGACCGACGACGGACGGAGGGTCGCATGAGTGCCGGAGCGCTCGCGATTCTCGTCGGAGGCGGACCGGCGCCCGGTATCAACGCCGTCATCGCAGCGGCCACGATCGAGGCACGCAACCGCGGACTCGTGGTCCTGGGGTGCCACGACGGCTACCAGTGGCTGATGAAGAAGGACACGAGCCACGTCGAGGAGCTCGAAATCGCCGCCCTCTCGCGGATTCACTTCGAGGGCGGCTCGGTGCTCAGGACCTCCCGTGCGAACCCGGCACGCTCGGCCGAGACGCTCCAGAACGTCGCAGATTCTTTGGAGCGCCTCGGGGCCTCGTACCTCCTGACGATCGGCGGCGACGATACCGCGTCCGGCGCTGCGGCCGTGGCGCGCGTGCTGGGCGGGAAGCTCACCGTCGCCCACGTGCCGAAGACGATCGACAACGACCTGCCGTTGCCGCCCGGAGTTCCGACGTTCGGCTTCACGACGGCGGTCGATGTGGGCAAGGACCTCGTGCACAATCTCATGAAGGACGCGGCGACGACCGACAAGTGGTTCTTCGTCACGATCATGGGCCGTCACGCGGGCCATCTCGCCCTGGGCATCGGCAGTGCCGCAGGTGCGACAGTGACCATCATCGGTGAAGAGTTTCCCCCCGGCCCGGTGAGCCTCGACCAGATCGCCGATATGCTCGAAGGGGCGATCATCAAGCGGCGCGTCCTTGGCCGCGAGCACGGCGTGGCCCTGCTCGCCGAGGGGCTCATCGAGCGGCTGGATCCGGACACGCTCAGCCACGTCGAGCGCGATCCGTACGGAAATGTCCGGCTGGCCGAGCTGGAGCTGTCACGCCTGCTCAAGGAGCGGGTGGTGGCGAATCTGCGCGCGCGCGGGCTTTCGATCAGCGTTGTGGCGAAGGACATCGGCTACGAGCTTCGCTGTGCCCCGCCCGGGGGCTTCGACATCCACTACTGTCGAGGTCTCGGTTACTGGGCGACGCGGTTTCTGGTCGAGGGGGGCACCGATGCCATGGTGACGATACAAGGCGAGACATTCGTGCCGATTCCATTCCGTGATCTGATCGATCCGAAGACCGGGCGATTCAGAGTCCGCCACGTCGATGTGGAGTCGGAAGCGTACCGCATGCTCGCCGCCTACATGGTTCGACTCACCCGCGCGGATCTCGAAGACCCCGAAAGGGTTCGCGCCCTCGCCCGGGCCGGCGCGCTCGACGAGGCGACGCTGCTCAAGCGGTTCGCCGACGTGGTCACGCCGGATCGCGGCAGCCTGTGACGACTCCATACCTGTCGGGGTATGATTCCGCCGAACGATGCAGAGGAGGCTCTATGGCCGACTACGACGACCTGATGGAGATCATGAAGAACATGCGGGCGATGCGTCGCCTGCATCCCGACCCGGTTCCCGACGAGCTGATCCGGAAGATCTTGATAGCCGGGGCTTGCGCGCCGAACGGCGGCAACACCCAGCGCTGGCGCTTCCTCGTCATCAAGGACGCGAAGATCAAGCAGGCTGTGCAGGTCTGGTACAAGAAGGCGTTCGACGAGGTGGTCGGTCCGCGCTATCTCAAGAGCGCGCCGCCACCCGGCGTCACGCGCGAGCAGTACAACCGGCAGCACGCCGCAGTCGAGTACCTGACCGACCACTTCCACGAGGCGCCGGTGTGGATCGTCGCCTGCCTCGAGGAAGGCACCGCGCAGCCCACGCGCGGCTCCGGCGCGTCGATCTACCCCGCGGTGCAGAACATGCTGCTGGCTGCGCGCGCCCTCGGGCTTGGCGCCACGCTCACGACACGGCATCTGCTCTACGAGAAGGAGGCCGAAGCCGCGCTCGGTCTGCCGGCCGGCGTGCGCTCCTACGCGATCCTCCCCATCGGCTACCCCATGGGGAAATTCGGGCCGGTCGGCCGTGGCCCGCTCGCGGAGATCGTTTACCAGGACCGCTGGGGCAATCCCTACAAGACCGTCTAAGCCCGCTACCCGCGCGCGCGGCGAAGCGCGATCGTGACGGCGACGAGCGCCGCCGCCGCCCCGCCCGCCGCGAACGCGGGAGCCCAGGGCAGACGTAGCACCGCGCTGGCCGCGGTCGCGAGCCCGGCGGCGACGAGCGCCGCTACACCGGCGAGCCCGGCGAATCCCACCCAGTAGCGCACCTGCGAGGCGACCAGCCCCGGGCCCAGTGTCGCGCCCCTGACGCGCCGGCTGAAGTCGGCGGTCTCGACCAGAAGGACGAGGCCGATGCCGAAGAGCGCCGCGCCAGCGAGACGCGGGGGCCCCGCGGCGAGCCAGAGCGAGAGCGCGTACTGGCCGAGCGTGAGCACACCGCACGCGGTCACCAGCGCGCTGGAGCGCACGACGAGGCCAAGCGCGCACAGCGCCAGCGCGGCGAGTCCGATGACCAGAACGCTGCGCGCCGGTGCGAGGAGGAGCGGATAGCCGAGGACCGCAACAGCGAGGATGAAAGGCGGCAGCCACATGGTCAGCCCGCCAGGCGACGCCGGGTCCGGTTGAACCCGGCGAGCGCGAGCTCGAGCGGCTGGCGCGGGTCCCAGTCGAGAACGCCGAGCCCGAGCCGCTGCAGCGACGCGGCGCGCGCGCGGCGCTCGAGCGCCCACAGGCGGCAGGCGAGAACGACGCTGGGCGACTCCGGCATCATCCGCCGCACCAGGGGAATCGGCGACGGGCTCAGGATGACGAGATCGAAGCCGCGCGCGGCCAGATCGGCCACGGCCTTCTCGAAGTGGGGGTCGAGGAGGGGGCTGATGGCGATCACGAGGGCCTGGGGCGGAAGCACGCGCCGCGGGACGAGCCCGACGTCGCCGCGCACATAGCTGAAGACGACCTCGGCGCGCAGCAGGGCCTCGAACAGACGCTCGCGCTGACCGCGCCCCGAGCCGGGCCGGACCCAGCGAAACGGTCCGCCGTACTCGATGAGCCCGACCCGATCCTTCCGTGCGAGGTACGCCCAGGCGAGCGACGCGGCCGCGCGGACCGACGCGTCGAGCGTCGTCTCCGGCGCGGCGCCGGCTTCGGAAAGAGTGTCGAGCATCAGGATGACGTCGGCGTTGCGCTCCTGGTGATACTGGGTCACGAACAGCTTTCGGAAGCGGAGCGACGCCCGCCAGTTCACGTGGCGGATGCGATCGCCGGGAACGAACTCCCTGATGTCGCCGGGCTCGAGGCCCTGGCCGACGCTCGACGCCACGTAGTTGCCCACCGAGGTCTGTGTCTGGCGCGGGCGCGGCAGGCGCCGCAGCGGAAGCCGGCGAGGATACACGCGCAGCGGCCCGCTCGCGTGCGCCCCGCTGTCGACGGCCTGGAGCCCGGCCCGGTCCCAGAGACGCGCGTGCACGACGCCGAGGCTCGCCCGCCCGCGGCGGCGACACTCCACTTCGTACGTCCAGCTGACGCTCTGATCGCGGACCAGCGTGAAGAAGCCGCGGTGGGAGCCGGCGACGAGCCTGAGCGAGGGCGGGAGTGGCTCGAAGAGCTCCAGCACCGGCACGGGTCCGCCGGCGCTCACCGTGATCGTCACCACAACGCGCTCGCCCTCGAACGCCTGGTCCGCCGAGAGCGCGCGCGTGATACGCCAGTCGCCCGAGCCGAGGGAGCTCCGGCGTACCAGGCAAAAGACCAGCGGAACCACGGCCACGACGAGCTCCGGCCGCCCCGTAAAGATACCGAGGACGAGCCCGCAGGCGGCGAGCGACACCACCGAAAGAGCGAGCGGCGTCACGCGGGGCGTCACCCCTCCGCCTTCGGCACGGGAACCTGCGTCAGGAGGTCGCTCACGACCTGGGCCGCGGACAGCTTTGAGACCCACAACTCCGGCTGCAGGATCAGGCGGTGAGCGAGGGCGGCGCCCGCCATGGCTTTCACGTCGTCGGGCGTGACGAAGTCACGCCCGCGCAGCGCCGCCCAGGCGCGCGTCAGCTTCAGGAGGGCTAAAGCACCGCGCGGCGACGCGCCCAGCGCCACCCGGTGGTCCGCGCGCGAGGCCTGGACGAGGTCGACCACATAGCGCTCCACCGCGTCCGAGACGAACACGTCTTCGAGCGCTCGCTGCATCGCCAGGACCTCGTCGCGCGACGCCACTGGGGGCACCTCGGCCTCGTCCTGCCGCCGCTGGCGCCGCCGCTCGAGGATGAGCCGCTCCTCGTCGGCGCTCGGGTAGCCGACGGTCACGCGCATCAAGAAGCGGTCGAGCTGTGCCTCGGGCAGGGGATAGGTGCCTTCGAGCTCGATCGGGTTCTGCGTCGCGATGACGATGAATGGCCGCTCCAGTTGAAAGGACTCGCCCTCCACGCTCACCTGCGCCTCCTGCATCGCCTCCAAGAGCGCCGCCTGCGTCTTGGGAGTCGCCCGGTTGATCTCGTCGGCGAGCAGGAAGTTCGTGAAGACCGGGCCCCGCCGGAACTCGAACCGCGCCTCACGCTGGTTGAACAGGAAGCTTCCGGTGACGTCGGCGGGCAGGAGATCGGGCGTGCACTGCAGGCGCTTGAACGACAGGTTCAGGGCCTGCGCGAACAGGCGGGCAATGAGCGTCTTGGCGAGGCCGGGATAGTCCTCGATCAGGACGTGGCCGTTGGCGAGGATTCCGGCCAGGATGCGCTCGAGGACGTCGGACTTGCCGACGATCACGCGCGCGAGGGCCGCGAGGATCTCGCCGCTCCGCTCCGTGACGCGGACGATTGTCATCGGCGTTTCTCGAGGACGTCGAGAAGGGCGCCGAGTTTCTCGAGTGAGGGACCGCGGCCGAACCGGCGTCCCGCGGGCTTGTCGAGCCCCGCCGGCGGGTTGGGCGTTTGGCTCGCGAGGGCGCTGAGCCGCGGCCAGAGCACGTGCTCGAAGTATCGCTGGCTTCTGGCGCTGAACCTGATCTCGTCGTGAAAGTGCTCGAACTGGCCGTGCGTCGGCGGGGCCCAGGTAGTCTCGCCGGCGCGGTCTTCCCAAGGCGACGGCCACTCGACAGCCGTGCGTGCGAACGCACGAATGCGAGTTACCGCGAGGAGCAGAACCGCCGCGGCGACGAGACGGATCGCCGCGACCCGGTATGACTGGTCGACCAGGTACTGGATCGTGGCAATCCCGACCACCAGGGCGACGGCGAGCGCCACGGCGCCGGCGATTGTGGCCGCGCGGCGGGGCTCAGCGTCCGACACGGGCTCCTCCTTCTGGCTCGAGCGCCACCCGGATCTCTTCGAGGCACGCTCGAGCGCCGTCCAGCTCACCCGGCTCGAGTGGATGGTCGCTGAAGCGAGCCAGCTCGAACAGCCCCGTGAGCTGCTCCACGGGAGCGCGCGGCAGCGCCAGCCGGGTCAGCGCCTCGCGCACGAATTCGCTCGACGTCTGCCACGGCGCTCGAGGCACGCGTGCCTGCGCCGCGAAGCGCTCGAATCGCCGATAGCACCTGACGATGGCGGTCCGCGGATCGGTCTCGCCGGCCATGTCGTCGAGGCTCTCTTCGACCGCCTCGCGCAATGGCTCGGCCGTGGCGAGGCGATTCCCGCGCTCGAGCCAGTCGGCAATGCGCTCGGCGAAGAGCAGGACCAACGCTATCGCAAGGCTTGCGAGGGCCGCCACGAGCCCCACGAGCCCGATGAGCCATCCGAGCCACGGCAGCGCGACGACCGGAATCTCGGGAGCCGGCGCCTCGGCGTCGGAGAGGGGTTGCAGGATACGGCGGCTGAACGCCAGGAACGACGCTTCCAGGCCCGGCCACGCCCAGACGAGGACGGCGACGATCGCGATCAGCGGCAGGATGGACATCAGGCGAATCAATATCTGCATCCACCACGGCAGCTCGAGGAACCGCCGGTAGCGGTCGAGCAGATCGTTGTCCCACTCGACGCGGCGGCCGGAGCGAGAGACCAGGATCGTCGCGACAATCACGGCGGTCAGCGCGAACGCCGTCGCCGCGGCCCACAGAATCAAGTCCGGCACGTGCACGCTCAGACGCACCGACGGCGATTCGCCACCGCCTCCGTCGGCGATCAGCAGAGCCGTGAGTGCGAGCAGAAGGCCACCGCCGGCGAAAATCGCCGCGCCCGGGGGGACCGGGAGTCTCGCCGAGGGCTCTCGAGCCGTCTTGGGCAAGGTCAGAAGACTCCCATGCGCGCGGCAGATGTGTCAACATACGCGCATGAAATGGTGCCGGTTCCTTGCGGGAGAGCGCGTCAGCTACGGCCTGGTCGAAGACGAGCTGATCCGAGAGGTCTCGGGCAGCCCGTTCGCCGAGCACGCGGTGACCGGGACCACTCATCCGCTCAGCCGGGTGAAGCTGCTCCCGCCGATCGAGCCTCGCGTCCTCTACGCAGCCGGCCCCAACTACCGCGGCCACCTCGAAGGTATGGCCCGGCGGCGCGGAGAAGCGCCGAAGTATCCGAGCCGTCCCGAGCCCAAGCTGCGCTCGGTGAACGCGATCATCGCGACCGAGGAGAACATTGTCGTGCCGCGCGAGAGCACGGGCACGGTCCAGCCGGAAGGCCAGTTGGCGGTCGTGATCGGCAAAAAGGCCCGCAACGTCTCGCGAGAAGAGGCGCTCGGCTGCGTCCTCGGCTACAGCATCGGCAACGACGTCAGCCAACGGGAGTGGCAGAAGACGGATCGCACGCTCTTTCGCGCGAAGAACTGCGACACGTTCAAGCCATTCGGCCCCTACATCGTGACCGATCTCGATCCGGCGAAGCTCCGGATCGTCGTGCGCCACAACAGCAAGGTCTGGGAAGACTTCTCCTCCGGCGACCAGATCTGGGATACCGCGACGT
Organism: Candidatus Methylomirabilota bacterium; assembly: GCA_046727415.1. Lineage (GTDB taxonomy): Bacteria > Methylomirabilota > Methylomirabilia > Rokubacteriales > CSP1-6 > AR31. The sequence goes on along the minus strand of JBKPCO010000075.1, from coordinate 1,186 downwards.
GGCTTCACGAGATGAGCAAGACCGCGACGCTCCACCCGGGAGACGTGCTCTGGATGGGCACGGAGGGCGCCGACGGCGACATGGTGCCCGGCGACGTCATCGAGGTCGAGATCAGCGGCATCGGCGTGCTCAGGAACTACGTGGTCGCCGATAAGTAGCGGAGACCGAGGGTCTGATGAAGATCGCGACGCCCGACCTGGTGACGAACTCGTACTTCCCCGCGCTCGCCGCCGAGGAGCTCGGTCTCTATCGCGCCGAGGGCGTCGACGCGCACGTCGAGCTCCTGCCGTCGCTGGACGCGGTGAACGCGCTCCGTGACGGCGCGGTCGACTTCGTGGCCGGCGGCGCCCACTCGATGCTCCTGGCGTTTCCGGGATGGAAGGGCGCGAAGCTGGTCGTCGCGCTGTCGCAGGGGACGCCGTGGCTTCTGGTCCTGCGCTCCGATCTGCCGGTGCGACGCGGTGACCTCGCCCCGGTGAAGGGGCTTCGCATCGGCGCCGCGCCCGGGCCCGACAAGGTGTTCATGCGCCTGCTGGAGGAAGTCGGCATCGATCCCGCTCGCGACGGCGTGAGGATCGCCCCCGTGCCGGGCGCCCTTGATCCCGGCGCGTCGTTCGGCGTCCTCGCGGCCGATGCCCTGGAGCGCGGCCTGGTCGACGGCTTCTGGGCGAACGCGCTCGGAAGCGAGACGGCCGTTCGGCGCGGCGTCGGAAAGATCGTCGTCGACGTCCGCCGGGGCGACGGCCCGCCCACGGCTGGCCAGTACACGTTCGCGGCCCTTTCGACGACCGACGCCCTGATCGCCCGTGATCCCGAGGGTGTCGCCGCAGCCGTGAGGGCGATCGTGAAAGCTCAGGGCGTGCTCCGCAAGGAGCCGGCGCGCGCGACCGAGGTCGGGCAGCGCCGCTTTCCGCCGGCGGCCGCGTCCATCATCGCGGCGGTCGTCGAGCGCGATCTGCCGTTCTACGATCCCGCGATCAGCGAGCAAGGCATCACGATCATGAACGGCTTCGCTCAGGCGCTCGGCCTTCTCAAAGGCCCGGTCGCTTACGAGGACGTCGTCGCTATACGGTACCGGCCTCTCTGGACTCGATAGCGCTGGGTGGCTGGCCGACTGCGGCGCAGCGGACGCCGTCGGGGTCGAGACGACCACGCGGCACGCGTTCGCAAACCGGTCGCGGTTGGG
>JBKPCO010000074.1:0-13781 GCA_046727415.1 Candidatus Methylomirabilota bacterium | reverse complement strand
GCGATCGACCTCCACGAAGATGCCGACACCGCCGTTGAGCGTGACGGCGAGCGGCTGGGCGCCGCCCATTCCGCCGAGACCGGCGGAGAGCACGAGCCGGCCCGCCAGCGAGCCGCCGAAGTGCTGGCGCGCGCACGCGCCGAACGTCTCGTAGGTGCCCTGCAGGATGCCCTGGGTACCGATGTAGATCCAGGAGCCCGCGGTCATCTGGCCGTACATGGTGAGCCCCATCGCGTCGTAGCGACGGAAGTGCTCCCAGTCGGCCCACTCCGGCACCAGCAGCGCGTTGGCGATGAGCACGCGCGGCGCGTCGGGATGCGTCCTGAACACGCCCACGGGCTTTCCCGACTGGACGAGCAGCGTCTCGTCGCCCTCGAGCCGGCGCAGCGTCGCCACGATCGTGTGGTACGCCTGCCAGCTGCGGGCCGCCTTGCCCGATCCGCCGTAGACGACCAGGTCTTCCCAGCGCTCCGCGACGTCGGGGTCGAGGTTGTTCATGAGCATCCGGAGCGCCGCTTCCTGCGGCCAGCCCTTGCACGAGATGGTCGTGCCGCGCGGGGCGCGGATGGGCGCGGCAGGCCGCTCGGCGGGCGAGGCCATCAGCGTCACTCTAGCGAGAGGCGCCGTTGAGTACAATGGCGGCGCGAGCGCCATGCCCATTCTCAACGCGCTGATCGCCGCCGTTGCCTTCGGGCTCAGCGCACCGCTCTCGAAGCTGCTCCTCGACGTCGTGTCGCCGCTGTTTCTCGCCGGGCTCCTGTACCTCGGCGCCGGGCTGTTTCTCGGGCTGACGCGTCTCGTGTGGCGCCGGCGCCCGAGGGCCGGGCGGCGGCTGACGCCGCGCGACCGTGGCATCCTGGCCGTGGTCGTCCTGGTCGGTGGAGTCCTGGCGCCGCCGCTGCTTCTCTGGGGCCTCGCGCGCAGCCCCGCCGCCGAGACGGCGCTCCTGCTGAATCTCGAGGTGGTGTTCACCGCCCTGCTGGCCGGTCTCGTCTTCGGCGAGCACCTCGGCCCGCGCGTCGCGATTGGAGCCGGCGTCATGGCGCTCGGCGGCGTCGCGCTCGGCTGGACGTCGAAGGGCCTGGGGATCAACGCCGCGGCCGGGGTCGTCGCGCTCGCGTGCCTCTTCTGGGCGCTCGACAACAACTTGACGCGGCTGATCGCCGACAGTGACCCGCTGCTCATCGTCGAGGTCAAGGGCCTGGTCGCGGGGAGCGTCAACACGTTCCTGGCGATCCTGATCGGGGAGTCCTGGCCCACTCCCCGAACGATCGGGCTCGGGATGACGCTCGGCGCGGTGAGCTATGGCACGAGCCTCGTCCTGTTCATCCTGGCGATGCGCGATCTGGGCGCCGCACGGGCCGGCGCGTACTTCGCGACGGCGCCGTTCTTCGGCGCAGCCGGTGGCCTGGCGCTCGGCGAGCCTCCGACCGCGGGCCTCCTCGTCGCGGCGGCGCTCATGGCGGGAGCGACGTGGCTCCTGGTGCACGAGCGTCATTCGCACCGGCACCGGCACGAGGGGACCACGCACAGCCACCGGCACGTCCACGACGCGCATCACGAGCACGCGCACGACGGATCGGAAGGTCCCGAGCCCCACGACCATCCGCACCCGACAGGCCCGCTGGAGCACGAGCATCCGCACACCCCCGACATCCACCACGACCACGGCCACCGCTGAGGCGGTATACTCGCGGCGCCCGACGAGCGCGCACATATGTCAGCCGACAAGACCCGCCTTGGCATAGTCCTGGCCCCGTTCGCCACGCTACCGGCGGCGGAGTTCGTCGCCGTCGCCCGCGATGCGGAGGCGCGCGGCTACCACATGGCGTGGACAGGCGAAGCCGGGGGCTACGACGCGATCACGCTCATGGCGACGATCGCCGGCCATACCGAACGGATGCACGTCGGTTCCGCGGTAGTGCCGGTCCAGACGCGCACGCCGGTCGTCCTCGGACAGAGCGCGGCGACGCTCAACCACCTGTTCCCCGACCGGGTCGTGCTCGGCATCGGGCTCTCGAGCCGGGTCATCGTCGGCGACTGGCACGGCCTCGCCTTCGCGCCATCGATCCAGCAGATCCGCGAGGCCGTGCAGATCATCCGCTTGGTCGCCGCCGGCGACCGCGTGAGCTTCGAGGGCAAGTTCTACCGCGTCAAGAACTTCCGCCTCGCCGCTCCGCCGCCCGCGAAACCGGTCCGCGTCGTCCTGGCCGCGCTGGGGCCCGAGATGCTGGAGCTGGCCGGCGAGATCGCCGACGGCGTGGTCCTGAACTGGATTCCGCCGGAGACCGTCCCGGCGTCGATCGAGCACCTGGAGGCGGGCGCCGGGAAGGCGGGCCGCACGCTGGCCGGATTCGAGATCGCGTCGTTCATTCGCACCTGCGTCACCGACGACGCGCCGGCTGCGCGCGAGGCGCTGGCGCGCGACATCACCGGGTACGCGACGGTCGATTCCTACGCGAGCTTCTTCCGGAGCGCCGGCTTCGTCGACGAGGTGAACGCGGTGAACGCGGCCTGGCGGGCGGGTGACCGCGCCGGCGCCGTGAAGCAGGTGACGCCGAGATTCCTCGACGGCCTCGGCGTCGTGGGGTCCGAGGCCTTCTGCCGGGAACGCATCGCCGAGTTCACCCGAGCCGGCCTGACCCAACCGGTCATCGTGCCGTTCGCGCCCGGCGGCACCGACGCGCGCGCGGCGCAGCTCCGTACGCTGCGCGCCTTCCCTTGAGCGCTGCGCTCTCCGTCCTCGGCGTGATTCCGGCGCGGCTTCAATCCACGCGTCTGCCCCGTAAGGTCCTGCGCGAGATCGCCGGCAAGCCGCTGATCGTCCACGTCTTCGAGGCGGCGCGGCGCGCGCCCGATCTCGCCGATCTGCTGGTCGCGACCGATTCCGATGAGGTGGTCGCCGCTTGCACGAAGTTCGGGATTCCCGCGGTCATGACCTCCGCCGAGCACCCGTCCGGCACCGATCGGATCTGGGAGGTCGCGCAGACGCGCCCCGCCGACGTGTACGTGAATATCCAGGGCGACGAGCCCCTGATCACGCCAGAGCACATCCGGCTCCTGGTGGGTCCGTTTCGCGAACGCCCCGATACCGAGGTGACCACGCTCAAGATCCGCCTGGCGCCCGAGGAAGAATCCAACCCGAACGTGAACAAGGTCGTCTGCGGCGTGGACGGCCGGGCGCTCTACTTCTCGAAGTACCCGATCCCGTACGACCGCGACCGGATCGGCGTGGTGCGCTACAAGCACCCGGGCTTCTATGCCTATCGCAAGTCGGCGCTCGACGCCTTCCACCGCCTGCCGCCCTCGCCGCTGGAGCTCACGGAGAAGCTCGAGCAGCTCCGCTTCCTGGAAAATGGGATCGACATCGTCGTCGTCGAGACCGTCACGTCGACGATCGGCGTGGACACGGAGGCCGATCTGCGGGCGGTCGAGGCACTCATGACCGGGAGCCCGCCCCCGTCGAGATGATCGCCAACGGCCGGTCGCGCTATGCTGACGGCATGCGTGGGTCGCTCAGGACCATCGATGCGGCTTCCGCGGCGTTGCGGCTCGCCGCCGTTCTGAGCCTCGTCGCCGCCGTCGTCGGTTCGCCGCCGCCAGTGGCCTTCGCCGAGCCGAGCTCGCCGGCCGCGGAGCAGGTCCGCCAGCCCGTCACCACGGCGCCCAGCGCCGACAGCGAGTTCAACCGCGGGGTGCGCGCGCGCCTCGCCCAGGACTGGCCGACGGCCGTCGACGCCTTCCGCGGCGCGATCGCGCAGCGCGCCGAATTCCCCGAGGCGTGGAACGAGCTCGGGTTCGCGCTCAGAAACCAGGGGCGCTACGCGGAGTCGCTGCAGGCCTACGACGAGGCGCTCAGGCTTCGTCCGAACTTCCCGGAGGCGCTCGAGTATCTGGGCGAGGCGTACGTGAAGCTCGGCCGGCTCGAGGACGCGCGGCGAGTGCTGGAGAGGCTGCGGCCGCTCGACGCCGGGCGGGCTCAGGAGCTGGCCGAGGTCATCCAGAAAGGGTCGTAGCCCGGAGCGGCGGTGCTCCGGGCTTCCCCACCGCTAGAACCGCGACGCCGTCAGCTTCACGTCGGCCTGGGCCCAGGCCTTCTGGAACCGCGCCTCGATCTGCGAGGCCTCGGCCGTCTTGCCCTGCGCTTTCAGGCTCTGCGCGAGCCCGAACAGCGACCAGCCGTTCTCCGGATTCTGCTTCAGGTCTTCGCGGTAGACGGCCTCCGCGTCGGCGGCGCGACCGGCCTGGAGCAGGACGGCGCCCAGCGACTGCCGCACCGGGAAGTACCACGGCGGCGGCTCGGTGAACCAGTGGGTGTCCTGCTCGGCCACCGCCGCGCGCAGGAGCCGATCGGCTGTGCCGATGTCGCCGCTCTTCGCCGCGATCTCACCGGCCAGCACGTTGCCCGCGAGCTGAAGAACGTTGTTCGCGCGGAAGAAGAACGCGACCGTGCGCTCGGCCGGGACACCCGCGCGAATGGTCTCGAGCTCGCGAAGCTCGCGGGCCGCGTCGGCGGCCTGCCCCTTCGCGTTGAAGGCGATACCGCGCGCGTAGCGCCACACACCGGACGTGTAGAGCCATTCGCGGGGCGGGGCCGGATAGGCGAGCACCTCGTCCCATCGGCCGAAGCGCACCAGCGCCGCGATCGGCGCGGCGGGAGCCGTCTCCATGTCCGGCATGGCCTTGATCATCTCTGCCGGCGCGTTGTCGGCGAACTCGCGCGCGGCGCGATTCGTCTCCGCGTTGCGCCCCTGCATGCTGGCCGAATGCCAGATGAAGTCGATGTTGTGCGGATAGTAGAGACCCCGATAGATCATGCTCGGCTGCGACGTCTTGAAGTAGGCGCGGTCGGCCAGCACCGCCTTCGTATTCGAGTTGACGGCGTCTGTATATCGACCGACACGCCAGTAGATGTGCGAGGGCATGTGGACCATGTGCCCTGCCCCAGGCATGAGGGGCAGCAGGCGATCAGCCGCCGCCTCGGCGCGCTCCGGCTGCGTGCTCGCCTCGACCGCATGGATGTAGAGATGAAGCGCGCCGGGATGGTTCGGGTTCCGGGCGAGGACGCGCTCGAGCGTCTGCACGAGCTCCTCGGTGCCGGGCTGTGGCGCGCCTTGCGGCGTCCAGAGGTTCCAGGGTCTCAGGTTCATCATCGAATCGGCGAAGAAGGTGTTGGCCTCGAGATCGTTGGGGAACTGGCGCGCAACCTCGCGCATCGCGTTCGCGTACGCCTGGTCGAGCGCCTCGCGCTTGGCCTGGGGATCGGCCGAGTGGCGCCTGGCGACCGCCCCGATCATCGCGCGCTCCGCCGGGCTCGCACCAGCTGTAAGCGCCTGGGCCTGTTTTACGGCGGTCAGCGCCTTCGCCTCGCGCTCGGCGTCGGTCGGGTGGTTGTAGTTGCCGCCCTCGGTCATGGCGATGCCCCAGTAGCACATGGCGCATCGCGGATCGAGGCGCGCGGCCTCCTTGAACGCCCGTTGCGCCTCGTGGTGGTTGAACCCGTACATCAGCCGCAGACCCTGGTCGAACCATCGCTGGGCGTCGGGAGAAGTCGTGGTGATCTTGTAGGAATAGCTGCCGAGGGAATCGTAGAGGACGGGACGGGAATCGGCGACATGGCCGCTATGGTCTCCGTGCGTTTGACTCTGCACGGGAGTCTCCTGACCTTGCATCGCGCAGCCGGCCGCAACGACGAGCACCGCGGAGAAGATGATCGTCAACCGTAGTCGCATGGGCGCTCCTCCCACCGCATGATACGGTGATCCCTCCCGGTTTCCGCCATCAACGATAGGCGCACGGCGGTACCGGGGTGCGGAACGGCGCCTGGGTGAGGTGTTCGCCCGGCGCGAAGAGACGCAACTGCTGCGGCCGTGGCGCATGTGCGAGCCGCCGGCCGCTCAGCGTGAGGAACCACCCGGCGCGAGCCACGTCGACGCCCGCCGCCCGAAGATCTTCGGACCAGCGGATCACACTGCGGGGGCGCGCGGCCACGAGCTTTCGCGCCGTCGCCGGGCCGATGCCGGGCACACGCACCAGTGCCTCGTACGGCGCGCGGCAGACTTCGATCGGAAACCGCTCGGGATGCGCGAGGGCCCAGGCGGTCTTCGGGTCGTCGTGAAGCGGCAAATTGCCATCGGTGCCGAAGATGAGCTCGTTGTACTCGAAGCCGTATTGCCGCAGGAGATGCTCCGCCTGGTAAAGCCTGAGCTCGCGCGCCGCCGGCGTCGCTCGATGCCCCTCGAGCGGGGTCCCCACGACCGGCTGGAACGCGCTGAAGTGAGCGTGATGAAGAAGGCTTTGCCGCTCGAGCCGGGCCACGAGCCCGAGGATTTCACGATCCGCTTCGCCCGCGGCGCCGACCACGAACTGGGTCGTCGGTCCGATCGCGCGGGAGTGAGCCGGCGAATCGAGCCGCCGACGCTCGAGGGTGAGCCGACCGGCCAGCTCGAGCTTCGGCAGCAGGTCTCCGTCGAAGTCCTTCTCTCGCGCCAGCGCGCGGACGTAACCGCCGCCGGGCGCCTCGAGGTTGATCGACACGCGGCTGGCGAGCCGCACCGCCGCCTCGATCTGGCCGCGCTCGGCTCCCGGCAGGAGCTTCAGGTGTACGTAGCCGCGGAAGCCCTCGCGGCGGCGCAGGAGATCGACCGCGGCGAGCATGCGATCGGTCATCTTCGCCGGCCGGCCGGGAACGCCCGACGTGAGGAACAGGCCGTCGGCGAGGCCGCTGCGGTGAGCCTCCATGAACACCCGCGACACTTCCTCGGGCGCGAGATAGGTGCGCCGGACCTTCCCGCCGCAGAACGTCGGACAGTAGCCGCAGGACAGCGAGCAGGCGTTGGTCTGCATGACGCGCATGAGGCGCGTAGCCCCGTGGCCTGGGTAGGTCACCCTGGTGATACCCACCGGGGATCCAGGCCTCGACGAGAGATTGCCAGCGCTAACGGGCGCGCCCGACGGGCCGTCCCGGTCCGCTGACTCGGAAAGAATCGTCACCCGCGTCCTGAGGTCCATCGGTGTCCGTATACTATACAAGAGTTGAGTAGTAGTCCAGCGGGCAATGCGAGCGGCCGCGGCGGCGACGGTGATGCGCTAGGGGCTCCGATCGCCTCCGGGCCGGCGAAGCTCGGACACCCTGACGGGGATCTGGACCCCCTCAGCTACGAGGCGTCTGAGGATGCGCTTTCGGAGCTCGTGCTGGACAGCGAACTGGTCGGTGAACGACTTGACCTGGCAGGCGAGCGTGAAGTCGAGGGAGAAGTCGCCGAAGCCCGGGATGAGCCGCGCCGTCGGCGCCGGCTCCGCGAGGAGCCCCGGTACGTCGCCCACGGCGCGCTTGGCCTCCTCAACGAGAAGGCGCTCGACCAGATCCGGATCGGTGCCGTAGTCGACGCCGACACGAATCAGCAGCGCCATCCGCGGCTCCGGCATGTCGTAATTCGTGATGATCGACTCGGCCACCCGCTTGTTCGGGATGGTCACCACGACGTTCTGGAGCATCCGCACGCGGGTCGAGCGCCACCCGATGTCCACGACGTGGCCCTCGGCCGTGTCGGCGACCTTCACGTAGTCACCTACGCGGATCGGCTTGTCGGCCAGCAGGTGGATGCCCGCAAAGAGGTTCGACAACGTGTCCTGCAGCGCCAGGGCCACCGCGAGGCCGCCGACGCCCAGCGCCGCGAGGATCGGCGTGATCTGGATACCGAGCGCCGCGAGCAGCACCAGGAGCCCGACGCAGTACACGACGCCGCGAGCGACGGACTGGCCGAGCCCTGCCATCGGGCGACCGAGCGCCTTGCGCTCGCTCACGCGCTGCATGAGCGTGCTCAGGACGTTGGCGATCGTGATGGTGACCGACAGGATCACCGCAATTTCGAGGATGATGCTCGCCGGCTGCGACAGGCGCGACGAGAGCCGCTCGGTCTCGTTCGCCACGACGATTGCGACCCAGAGGCCGAAGACGGCCGACCACAGGATCGACGGCACCCGGATCGACTGGGCCAGCGACGACCAGCCGTTCGGCGAGTCCGAATCTCGGCCGAGCACGGAGAGGAGGAGACCGCGAAGGAGCAGCGCGAAGAGGGTGGCGGCGACGAGCGCCACCGCGGGCCACGCGAGCGGCCACATGGCCGTACATGCTATCGTAGTTAGCCCCATGAGTCAGCGTGGACTCTTCTACGGCTGGGTGGTGCTTGCCGCCGCGGCCACGGTCGTCGCCTTCGGACAGGGATCGCTCTTCTCGCTCGGCGTGTTCCTCAAGCCGCTCGAAGAGTCGATGCGCTGGAGTCGTAGCGCCATCTCGACGACGGCGATGATCAACTGGATCGCTATGGGCGCCGGCTCGTTCTGCTGGGGTTCGGTGTCCGACCGCCTCGGCAGCCGCCTCGTGACCCTGGCGGGCGGATTCCTGCTCGGCCTCGGAATGGTCCTCTCGAGCCAGGCGACGGCGCTCTGGCACTTCCACGTCACGTTCGGCGCGATGGTGGGCTTCGCCGCCGGCGCCTTCGTGACGCCGCTCTCCTCGACGGCGGCCAAATGGTTCAACACCAACCGCGGGCTGGCGATCGGCATCGTCTCCGCGGGCGGTGGCGCCGGCATATTGCTGATCTCGCCGCTCATGCGCTGGGTCACGTCCGCCTACGACTGGCGCGTGGCGATGATCGTCCTGGGTGACCTCGCGTGGCTGGTGACGATCCCGGTCGCGCTGCTCATCAAGAACGCGCCGTCCGACATGGGCGCGGTCGCACTGGGCGGCGCGGCGGCGCCCCATCGCGACTTCGATACGATGCAGGTCCTGCGCGCGCCTCAGTTCTGGGCCATCGCGCTCACGCACTTCGCCTGCTGCGCCGCGCACGCGGGCCCGATCTTCCACATGGTGACCCACGCCATAGATCAGGGCGTGGCCGCCATGATCGCCGCGACGGTCCTCGGCGTGTCCGGGCTCTCCTCGATCGTCGGGCGCATCGCCTATGGCTTCATCGCGGATCGCTTCGGCGCCAAGCCGACCCTCGTAGCCGGCCTCGCCTTCCAGGCGGCGATGGTGCTCTCGTACCTCTTCACCCGGGACGCCTGGGGTTTCTACGCCGCGGCCGTCCTGTTCGGTCTGTCGTACGGCGGGGTGATGCCGCTCTACGCGCTGGTCACCCGCGAGTACTTCGGCGAGAAGGTCATGGGCACGGCGTACGGCGCGGTGTTCCTCGTCTCGACCCTCGGCATGGGGCTCGGCTCCTGGGCCGGCGGGTGGATCCACGACGTCTGGGGCACCTACGCCTGGCTCTTCATCGGCTCGGCCGCGATCGGCGCGATGGCCATGGTGCTCGCGCTGACCTTCCGGGCCCCGCGCACCGCGGTCGCGCGGCATCCAGCCGTGGCGGGGGCGCGCTGATCGGCCCACACCCGGTTCGCGGTTGACACCCGCGAGCCCGTAATGGTACTTATTCGTCGCCTTTCCGACAGGTTAGGTCGCACTATCCGCAAGCCTGATCGAGGAGGATCGCGCGATCAAGGAGGCTCTCGCATGGATCGGATGAATCGCAGGAAGTTCATCAAGGTGTCGGGCTCGGCGACGGTCGCCGGCGTCGGCATCGAGGGAATTCTGGCCGCGCGGCGGGCTCCCGCCTATGCGCAGGGGACCAAGCTTCACCTGCTTCGCTGGAACGACTTCGTTCCGGCCGCAGACGAAGTCCTGGCCAAGCAAATGCCGGAGGCCTCCAAGGCCCTCGGTGCCGAAGTCACGCTCGAGCGCATCAACGCCAACGATCTCCAGGCGCGAATCACGGCGGCGATCTCCTCCGGAAGCGGCCCGGACATCATCCACGTGCTGAAAAACTGGCCCCATCTATACGAAAAGAGCCTGGTCGACGTGAGCGACGTCGCTGAGGCGCTCGGGAAGGCCCAGGGCGGCTTCTACCCGGCGATGACAGAGCTCTGCAAGGTCGGCAGCACCTGGCGCGCCGTCCCGCACGCGATCGTCGGAGGCCAGATCGCCTATCGGAAGTCGCTGTTCGAGGAAGTCGGAGCCAAGGAGTTTCCGAAGACCTGGCAACAGTACCGCGAGGTCGGCAAGAAGCTCAAGGCCAAGGGCTACCCGATCGGCCAGACGGCCGGACATACCTTCGGCGACGCACCGGTGTTCTGGTACTCGTTCATGTGGGCGTTCGGCGGCAAGGAAGTCGAGAAGGACGGCAAGACCGTCGCCCTGAATTCGAAGGAGACGCTCGAGTCGGTGAAGTTCGCGGTCGGGTTCTGGAAGGAAGCCTGCGACGAGGGCGGCCTGGCCTGGGACGACTCGAACAACAACCGCGCGTTCCTCTCGGGCACCATCTCGGCCACCATCAACGGGGCGTCGATCTACGTCGAGTCGCTTCGCAACAAGGAGAAGTACAAGACCGAGAAGGGCGCCTTGATGCACACCGACATCCTTCACGCGCCGAACCCGGCCGGGCCGGCGGGCGTGTTCCATCTCCACGCGCCGTTCAGCCATGCGGTGATGGGTTACTCGAAGAACCAGAAGCTCGCCAAGGACTTCCTGCGATGGCTGCACGGCAAGGAGCAGTTCGAGCACTGGTTCGTCGCCCAGAAGGGATTCAGCGTCGGCTCCACCACTGACTGGGAGAAGCACAAGATGTGGGAGATCGACCCGGTCATGTTGCCGTACCGCACGGCAGCGCGCGCGTTCCGCCTCTACGGATACGCGGGACCGCCCGGACGCGCCGCGTCCGAGGTGGAGTCGAAGTACATCATCACCGACATGTACGCCAAGGCCATCCAGGGCATGAAGCCCGAGGATTCCGTCCTGTGGGCCGAGTCCGAGCTGAAGAAGATCTACGCATAGGAGCGATCTGATGTCCAGGACGCGCTCCCGGGTGATCGCAGGCGGGGCGGGCCAGGCCGCGGAGGCCGCCCGCCTCACCGCGCTCCCCCGAGAGACGTCCACGATGGGAACCGTCACGCGCCTGCTCGAGGACGAGCGCGTGCTCGGGTCCCTGCTCCTGCTCCCCACCGTCGTCCTGCTCGGGCTGTTCATCGCCTATCCGTTCGTGAAGGGCGTGTGGCTCAGCCTCACCAGCGCCACCGTCGGCAACGCGGGCGAGTTCGTCGGGTTCGGCAACTACGTCAAGATCTGGAACGACTCGATCTTCCAGCGCGCGGCCGCGAACACGTTCGTCTACACGGGCGTCGCCACCGTGGGCAAGCTCGCGCTCGGTATGTGGCTGGCGCTCCTCCTCAACCGGCATTTTCGCGGCAAGCGCCTGGTCCGGGCCTCGATGCTGCTGCCGTTCATCGTGCCCACGGTGCTCTCGACCTTCGCCTGGAAGTGGATGTTCGACCCGACCTTCAGCGTGCTGAACTGGAGCCTCTACCATCTGGGCTTCATCCAGACCCGGATCGGCTGGCTCACCGATCCCACGATGGCGCTGGGCTCGGTCATCCTCGTCAACATCTGGCGCGGGATGCCGTTCTACGCCATCACGCTCCTGGCCGGCCTGCAGACCGTCAATCCCGAGCTGCACGAGGCGGCGGCGATCGACGGGGCGACCGGGTGGCAGCGCTTCTGGCGGATCACGTGGCCGCTCCTCTTGCCGGTCACGATGGTGGTGACGCTCTTCTCGGTTATCCAGACCTTCGCGGACTTTCAGCTCGTCTACGTGCTCACCGGCGGCGGGCCGGCCAACGCGACGCACCTCTTCGCCACCTACGCATACCAGATCGGGATCAACACTGGGCTCCTCGGCGAGGGGGCGGCGGTCTCGCTCGCGATGTTCCCGATGCTCTTCATCATCGTCGTCATCCAGCTCTGGTACATCCGACGCGTCGAGGGCGCGTGATGGCGGGCCGCGCGGGCTCGGGCGCCGGCATGGTCGAGGGCAGCCGCTGGCACAAGTGGGTGTTCTTCCACGTCCCGCTGACGGTCTTCGTCGTGGGTACGCTCTTTCCGTTCTACTGGATGCTCGTCACCGCGTTCAGACCCGACGGCGAGCTCTACCGGCCGTGGCGCGCGGTCAACAACACGCCGTTCTGGACGACCCAGCCGACGCTCGAGCACGCGATCTATCTCTTCAAGCAGACGATGTTCGCGACGTGGCTCTGGAACACCATGTTCATCGCGCTCCTGTCCACGCTGATCTCGCTCTTCTGCGGGCTCCTGGCCGGCTACGCGCTGGCGCGGCTCCGCTTTCCCCTGGCCGGCGGCCTCGGGACCAGTATCTTCGTGACCTATCTGGTGCCGCCGACGCTGCTCTTCATCCCGCTGGCCAACATCATCCGCGACTTCCGGCTCGGCGACACGTCGTGGTCTCTGATCCTGACCTATCCGACGTTCCTCATCCCGTTCTGCACGTGGCTGCTCATGGGCTACTTCAAGACGATCCCGAAGGAGCTGGAGGAGTGCGCGCGGATCGACGGGGCCACGCGTGTGCGGGCCATGATCCAGATCATCTTCCCGATCGCCACGCCGGGCATCCTGTCAGCGGGCATCTTCGCCTTCACCCTGTCCTGGAACGAGTTCATCTACGCCCTGGTCTTTCTCTCGTCCCCGCAGCAGAAGACGGTGCCGGTCGGCGTCGTCTCCGAGCTGATCCGGGGCGACGTCTTTTTCTGGGGTCCGCTCATGGCGGGAGCGCTCTTGGGCTCGATCCCGGTCGCGCTCATTTACTCGTTCTTCGTCGAGCATTATGTCGCCGGCCTCACCGGGGCGGTGAAAGGCTGAAGAACGTCCCGGTCGAGAATGGTGTACCATCGGGCATTCTGAGCAAGGAGAAGCGTTCATGGCCCAAGTGATGATGAAGGACCTGAACAAGAAGTACGACGAGGTGCACGCCGTCAAGGACGTGAACCTCCACATCCGGGACAAGGAATTCATCGTCCTGGTCGGCCCTTCCGGGTGCGGCAAGTCGACGACTTTGCGGATGGTCGCCGGCCTGGAGGAGATCACTGCGGGCGAGATCACGATCGGCGACCGGATCGTCAACGACCTGCCGCCGAAGGACCGCGACATCGCGATGGTGTTCCAGAATTATGCCCTGTACCCCCACATGACCGTGTACGACAACATGGCGTTCGGCCTGAAAATGCGGAAGTTCCCCAAAGCCGAGATCGCCAAGCGCGTGGGGGACGCGGCCGAGATTCTCGGAATCCAGGAGCTCCTCAAGCGCAAGCCCCGGCAGCTCTCCGGCGGTCAGCGGCAGCGCGTCGCGGTGGGCCGCGCCATCGTGCGCCACCCCCAGGTGTTCCTGTTCGACGAGCCGCTCTCGAACCTCGACGCGAAGCTGCGCGTCCAGATGCGGGTCGAGCTCAAGCGCCTGCACGAGCGTCTCGAGACGACGGCCATCTATGTCACCCACGACCAGGTCGAGGCAATGACGCTCGGTGACCGCGTCGTGGTCATGAAGGACGGCTGGATCCAGCAGGTCGGCGAGCCCCTCGAGCTCTACGGGAAGCCCGCCAACCGGTTCGTGGCCGGCTTCATCGGCTCGCCATCGATGAACTTCGTCGACGTGACCGTCGCCGACGCCGGCGGCGCGCTGTGGGTCGAGACCGCGGGGCTGCGGGTGAAGGTGCCGCCGGCGAGCGCCGGCCGGCTCGGCGCCTACAAGAGCCAGCACGTCACGCTGGGCATCCGGCCCGAAGACCTGCGCGTCGCGTCCGGAAGCGACTCGGCGGATTACAGCTTCGACACCGTCGTCGAGGTCGTCGAGCCGCTCGGATCGGAGATCCTGCTCGACCTCAAGGCCGGACCGAACGTCATCGTGGCGCGCGTCGACCCGACCGTGCGCGTGAAGCAC
>JBKPCO010000073.1:0-36565 GCA_046727415.1 Candidatus Methylomirabilota bacterium | reverse complement strand
GAGCAGGCCGCGACGATCGACCTGCTCTCCGGCGGCCGCCTCGACTTCGGGATCGGCAAAGGCTACCGGTACAACGAGTTCGCCGGCTTCGCCACGCCGATGCAGGAGGCCGACGCGCGCTTCGACGAATCCCTGGAGGTCATGCTGAGGGCGTGGACGTCGGACCGCCCCTGGTCCCATCGCGGCCGGTACTGGCAGTTCGACAACGTGGTCGTCGAGCCGCCGACCGCGCAGAAGCCGCACCCGCCGCTCTGGATGGGCGCGGGCAGCCCGGCCTCCATCCGGAAGGTCGCGGCGCTCGGCTACAACTTGCTCCTGGACCAGTACGCCTCGTTCGAGCAGATTCGCGAGCGCATCGCGCTGTTCAGGGCCGAGGTAGAGAGGCAAGGCCGGGTTTTCGATCCGGTGAGCGTCGGCGTCACGCGGTCGATCAACATCGTCACGACCGCCGAGGACCTTGCGCGCGCGAGAGAGAACCGCGTCGCGGGCCGGCGGCGCATCGATCGCCTGGCGCTGCGTCCGGACGGACCGGGCGCAAACCGCGCGCATCTGTCCGACGAGGAGATCTGCGCCTCCGCCCTCTACGGCACGCCGGACGAGGTGGCCCGCATGATGGAGACGCTGCGTGAGGCGGGCGCCGAGTACGTGCTGCTCAACAGCGCCGGAGGGCGCCCGACGCTGCGCCGGTTCGCGCGCGAGCTGATGCCGGCCTTCGCCGGCGCCGCCGCTGTCGCTTCCACGCGATAAAACGAGGGAGACCCCATGACGATCCAGGGAGCAGCTATCGCGTTCACGACCTGTGAAGTGGTCGCGGCCGGGGCACAAGTGCGAGCCCAGGCGCGCGGAGCCACGCGCGGAAAGAGCGGCGGGAAGTCGGGCTCGCGGCGGCTCGCGGCGGTGCCGAGCGGCCGGCGCCGCGAGGTCGTGGTGGGCGGTCGCCGCGTGAAGACCATCGATGTGCACGCGCACTGCGTGATCCCGGAGGCGTACGCGCTCCTGGGGCGCAAGGTCGACGACCACCGCGGGCCCGGCATCGGCGAGGTCGGCGAGCGACGCATCCGCGAGATGGACGCGCAGGGCATCGACATGGAGGCGCTCAGCATCAACCCCGCCTGGTACCGGGCCGAACGCGACCAGGTGACCCAGGTGATCCGGATCCAGAACGAGCGGCTCGCCGAGTTCTGCGCGAAGTATCCGGACCGCTTCGTCGCCTTCGCCTCGGTGGCCCTGCAGTTCCCGGATCTGGCGGTGCAGCAACTGGTCGACGGGGTCAAGAAGCTCGGGCTCCGTGGCGCCGCCGTCGGCGCGAGCGTCGCCGACGACGAATTCTCCGATCCGAAGTTTCATCCGTTCTGGGCCAAGGCGGAGGAGCTCGGCGTGCTCATCTTCATTCATCCGCAGAGCACACCCGACCTCGCCCGGCGCTTGAAGGGTAACGGCTGGCTGGCCAACACCATCGGAAACCCGCTCGACACGACTATCGCGCTCTCTCACCTCATCTTCGAGGGCACGCTCGATCGTTTCCCCGGGCTCAAGATCTGCTCGGCCCACGGAGGCGGCTATCTGCCGTCCTACGCGCCCCGCTCCGACAACAGCCTACGCGTCGCGCCCGACATGGACACCGGCGTCAAGCTGAAGAAGAAGCCCACGGAGTACCTGCGGCAGATGTACTACGACACGCTCGTCTTCACCTCCGAGGCGCTTCGACATCTGGCGGCGGAGGTCGGGTCGAACCGGCTCGTGATCGGGACCGACCATCCGATCCCCTGGCAGGACAAGTCGATCGACCACGTCCTCAAAACGCCGGGCTTCAGCGACAAGGAGCGGCGAGCGATCCTCGGCGAGACGGCCGCGAAGCTCCTGGGCATCAAGCTCTAGTCGGGCCTGAGGCTCCGATCTGTAAGGTCCCGATTGTGCGACTGAGTCGCGCAATCGCCCAGATCCTGCGCGTCCCGCGCGGTGGAGTGCCTGCCCTGCCTACTGAGGTCCCGCGCTTGACTTGCGGCCGAGACTGGCCTCAGGAGAAGTCGCATGGGGATGCGCTTCGACACACCCGCCGTCGTGTCGGTGCATTGACCGAGAACCCTGGCAACAAGGAGCTTCGCGATGGCTGACCAGCCAACGCCCCTCTCCGCCGACGAGCTCAGCAAGATCGACGCATACTGGCGTGCTTCGAACTATCTCTCGGTCGGGCAGATCTATCTCTACGACAACCCCCTCCTGAGAACGCCGCTCACCAAAGAACATGTGAAGCCCCGACTGCTCGGGCACTGGGGAACGACACCGGGCCTCAACTTCATTTATGTTCATTTGAATCGCGTCATCAGGAAGTACGACCTCGACATGATCTACGTGACCGGCCCCGGGCACGGCGGGCCCGGGCTCGTGGCCAACACCTACCTCGAAGGAACGTACAGCGAGGTCTACCCCAACATCTCCCAGGACGAGGAAGGGATGAAGCGGCTCTTCACCCAGTTCTCGTTCCCCGGCGGTATCCCGAGCCACGTCGCCCCCGAGACGCCCGGCTCGATTCACGAGGGCGGCGAGCTCGGCTACGCGCTCTCGCACGCGTACGGCGCTGCCTTCGACAATCCCGATCTGCTCGTCGCCTGCGTCGTCGGGGACGGTGAGGCCGAGACGGGGGCGCTGGCCACGAGCTGGCATTCCAACAAGTTTTTGAACCCAGCCACGGATGGCGCCGTCCTTCCCATCCTCCATCTGAACGGCTACAAGATCGCCAATCCGAGCGTGCTGGCCCGGATCAGCCGCGAGGAACTCGACCATCTCCTCCGTGGCTACGGCCACACGCCTTACTTCGTGGAGGGCGATGATCCGAAGACGATGCATCAGCTCATGGCTGGCACTCTCGACAGCGTCGTACAGGAGATCCGCCGCGCCCAGACGACCGCTCGCCGCGGAGGTCGCGCCGAACGACCTCGCTGGCCTATGATCGTTCTCCGCTCACCCAAGGGGTGGACCGGGCCCAAGGAGGTCGACGGAAAGAAGACCGAGGGATTCTGGCGCTCTCACCAGGTCCCGATGGGCGAGATGCACGAGAATCCGGCGCACGTGACGCTTCTCGAGGACTGGATGAGGAGCTATCGGCCTGAGGAGCTCTTCGATGCGAGCGGCCGGCTCGACAAGGAGCTGGCCGACCTGGCCCCGAAGGGCCCGCGGCGGATGGGCGCCAATCCGCACGCCAACGGCGGCCTTCTGCTGAAGGATCTCAAGCTTCCAGACTTCCGGGACTACGCGGTCGAAGTACCCCGCCCCGGCGCGTCGGATGCCGAGGCGACGCGGGTGATGGGCCGGTTCATCCGGGACGTCATGAAGCAGAACATGGGCAACAAGAACTTTCGTGTGTTCAGCCCGGATGAGAACAATTCGAACCGCTGGCAGGACGTCCTCGAGGTGACGAATCGCGCCTGGAACGCCGAGATCCTGCCCTACGACGACCATCTGGCGCCGGACGGCCGGGTGATGGAGATGCTATCGGAGCATCAGTGCCAGGGCTGGCTCGAGGGATATCTGCTCACCGGGCGGCACGGCTTCTTCTCGTGCTACGAGGCGTTCATCCACATCGTCGACTCGATGTTCAACCAGCACGCCAAGTGGCTCAAGGTCTGCCACGACATCCCGTGGCGGCGGTCGATCGCTTCGCTGAACTACCTCCTGTCGAGTCACGTCTGGCGGCAGGATCACAACGGCTTCAGCCATCAGGACCCCGGATTCATCGACCACGTCGTCAACAAGAAGGCCGAGGTGATCCGTGTGTACCTGCCGCCCGACGCCAACTGCCTGCTGAGCGTCACCGATCACTGTCTGCGCAGCCGCAACTACGTCAACGTCATCGTGGCGGGCAAGCAGCCGGCGCCGCAGTGGCTCACCATGGATCAGGCCATCAAGCACTGCACCGCCGGACTCGGCATCTGGGACTGGGCCAGCAATGATCAGGGCGGCGAGCCCGACGTCGTGATGGCCTGCTGCGGGGACGTGCCGACGCTCGAGACTCTGGCCGCGGTGCAGCTGCTCCGCAAGCACGTACCGGACGTGAAGGTGCGGGTGATCAACGTCGTCAACCTGATGACGCTCCAGCCGCGCGAAGAGCATCCACACGGCCTGACGCACCGTGAGTTCGACGTCCTCTTCACGACCGACAAGCCGATCATCTTCGCGTTCCATGGCTACCCGTGGCTGATCCACCGGCTGACCTACCGGCGCACCAACCACGAGAACCTGCACGTGCGCGGCTACAAGGAAGAAGGGACGACGACCACGCCCTTCGACATGGTCGTGCTCAACCAGATGGATCGCTTCCATCTCTTCGAGGACGTGATCGACCGGGTGCCTCAGCTGCGAGCCAAGGCCGCGTACGCGAAGCAGACGATCCGCGACAAGCTGATCGAGCACAAGCAGTACGTCACCCGGCACGGTGAAGACATGCCGGAGATCCAGGAGTGGCGCTGGGGTGCTGACGACAAGGCCGTGACTTCACGCCGCGACACCGCCGCCGATTTCTGACAGCCGACCGAGAATCGAGCTGTCCGCGCTTCATCCCCTCTCGGGCGGATCATATCTCGCGTGAACGTCCCTGACATCCGGCCGAGCTCGTGGCGGGCCGTTCTCGCCGCCACAGTGCTCAATCTCCCGTTCGGCTCGCTGTACGCGTTCAGCGTCTTTCTCAAGCCCCTCGAAGCGCTGCTCGGGTTGAGCCGCGGCGAGCTCGCGCTCGTCTTCGCCCTGGCGTCGGCCGGGTTCGGGACCGGCATGCTGCTGGCGCCACGACTGTTCGGCCTGGCGCCGACCGCGCTGCTGGTGCTGGGCTGTACGCTCGCCGGCACGTCCGGCGCTGTCGTGGCTGCAACCGCTGGCGGCCTCCTCCAACTGGCACTCGGCTACGGGGTGTTCTTCGGCGCGGGCGGCGGCGCGGCTTATATCCTCGCGCAGCAGACGGTGAACCTGGCCGTCACGCGACGCCATGGTCTCGTGAATGGTTATGTCGTCAGCCTCTATCCAGCCGGCGCGATGGTCGCTGCACCCCTCTTCGGCTGGGCGATCCGCGCCGTCGGTGTGCGGGCCACGCTCGGGGGCTTCGCCGCCGTGCTTGCCGTCACCGGTGTGATCGCCGCATGGCTGATCGCGCATTCGGGGGTGGCTCTCGGAGCTGCGTCCGCGAGCATCGTCCCCGACGAGACCGAGCGGCGTCGAAACGTGTTCTGGCGGCTCTGGATCGTCTTCTTCCTCGCAGCGTCCGCCGGACTCATGGTGCTCAGCCAGGCGGCAGGCATCATCACCGCGTATGGCGGCGCGACCGTGCTCGCCGTCTACGGCACCACGTTCATCGCCGCCACCATCGCTGCCGCGCGGCTGGGAGGTGGATGGATGGTCGACTGGCTCACGATTCCGATAGTCGCGGCCGGTGCTCACGCAGTGTCGCTGGCCGGCAACCTGGCGCTGACCCTCTGGCCCGGTCCCGGCGTGTCGGTTCTCACGCTGGCGCTGGTCGGGCTGGGCTACGGCGTCATCTCCGGTCTGACGGCCGGAGCGGTGGCGGTCTACTGGCGGCGGGCGCTCTACGGCCGGATGGCAAGCCGCATCTATATCGCGTGGTGTGCGGCCGCCATCATCCTGCCGATCACCGCCGGCTATCTGTTCGATCTGACGGGCGGCTACGGATCGGCGATCCTGATCGCCGCCGGCGGCAACGCCCTCGGCATCCTCGTGGCGCTCGGCCTGCCCCACCAGCGCGCGCCGCGGACCGACGAGGCACGCCAATCAACGACGCCCGGCATGGCTCGGTCGTATACTCCTCGCGTATGACCGAGTCAGGAGGCAAGGCTATGGCCACCCTCGAGTTCCACGATCCGTCCGGCGTCATCGCGGTGAAGCAGCCGCACGCCCCGCGCATTCCAACCCTCACCGGCAAGCGCGTCGGCTTCGTCAGCAACGAGCAGTGGCAGGCCTACCGCATGCTACCGCTCCTCAAGAAGCTGCTCGAGGCGGACTTTCCAGGTATCGAGGTGTTGCCCATCGACGCCTTCCCGCAGGGCAACGCCTTGATCGGCTCGGAAGAGACCGCCGCTCTCGTCAAGCAGAGCGGCGTCGACGCGGTCGTCATCGGCAACGCGGCCTGAGGGTCCTGCGCCACTGCATGCGGCCGGGCGGCCGCTAGGCTCGAAGCAGAAGGCATTCCGACCGTCACGCTGACCCGCGAGGATTTCGTCGGCGTCATGACGAACGCCGTCGCCGGCCTCGGGCTGGCGCCCGACGCGGCGATGGTCACGTTTCCGATCGCAATGTTCCTGCCCGGCAGCGACATCACCCCGGTCGAGATCCGCAAGCAGGAGTTCTACGACGGGCTCACGAAGTGGCGTTCGGCCTTCGCCGGCGACGCCGCGAGCGAGCCGCCGATGATTCGGGTGCAGGCATCGAGCGTCGAGGACGCGTTCGTCCGCGCGAACGATGTGATGCTGGCCAACCGCTGGAGCGATGGCCTGCCGGTCTGGCCGCCGACGCACGAGCGCGTAGACTGGATCCTGCGCGGTGCTGCGCAGCCGCGGCGGCGCGAGCTCGGCGCCTTTCCGCCCCGCGGTGGCGTGACCACCATCGAGAGCTGCGCCATCGCGCTGGCGATGGCGGGCGGACGACCGGAGTATCTGCCGGTCCTGGTGGCAGCGGTCGAAGCGTTCCTCGACGAGGAGTCCGGCAGCGAGCAGCTCCAGGCCGCCTCGGGTAGCGCGTTTCCCGTCGTCATCGTCAACGGGCCGATCGGCGAACAGATCCGGCTGAACGCCGGCTTTGGCTGCCTGGGGCCCGATCCGCAGCGGCCGGCCGGTGCCAGCATCGGCCGCGCGCTCCGGCTGCTGCAGCAGAATCTCGGCGGAGCCCTGCCCGGCATCGGCACGATGGCCAACTATGGCGGCATGCGCTACACAAATGTCGTGTTCGCCGAGGACGAGGCGAACCTGCCGCCCGGCTGGACGGCCCACGGCGTCGAGCGACATGGCTTCAAGCCGGGCCAGAGCTCGATCTCGCTCGCCTTCGCCAACGGGGTGACGAACATCCGGCGCCGCGGAGCCAAGAAGGAAACGCCCGAGGAAGATGCGCTCCAGGGCATGTACCGCATGGCCGACTTCATGCGCGTGCCCAACATGCCCGGCCTCTCGGGTTACGAGCACGGCACGCCGGGCATCCTGATGCTCCCGGGCGTGGTGGCAAAGACCATGGCCGGGCTCGGCTGGACCAAGGCGTCGATCCGCGAGTTCTTCTGGGAGCACTCGCGGATTCCGGCCGACCAGCTTCGCCGAGCGGGCTGCCCGGCGTGGATCGAGATCGACTCGAAGAAGGTGACGCGTGAGAGCCTCGCCCTGGACCCGTGGCCGATCACCGCCAGCCCCGACAACTTCATCGTCATCGTGGCCGGCGGTGGTCACCCGACCAACAGCTACTGGCTGCAGGGCTATAGCCCCGGCGTTGTCGGACGCGTGATCGAGGTGCCGCCGGACTTCGAGACCCTGCTCGCCGCCGCCGAGCGCGCCCTGGGCCCGCGCTGAGCGCCGCCACCACTCAGCGCGGGAGGAGCGCCTCGAACGCCTCGCGTTCCTCTTCGAGCTCAGGGCCGTCTCGATAGAAGTAGCGCGTGCCGTCGAGCCGCGCCACGTCCTCGTCGCGATGAGCTCCATACGCGAGGTAGCTCAGGCCTGAGCCGCTCGCGTAGAGCCGCTCCAGCTCGTGCCGGAGGGCGACCGGAGCGCCTTCCCCGGCGTAAGGGTTGGCCATCCAGCGCCGGGGATTCGCCTTCACGAACGCCTCGACCTGCTCCGAGGTATAGGCGTTGAAGAAGAGGCGCTCGTCCGGCCGGTAGACGAGATAAGCAGGCCACTTCTCGCGCGGGCCATAGTAGTCGCCGGCGGTCATGGAGCGCAGGTACGCGGCGATGTCCTGGTTCGTGACGCCGATCTCCTTCATCTTTGCCTGGTCGAACCAGAGATTGATGAAGCCTCCACCCAGACTGATCTTGGCGCCGAACTTCTTGTCGATCATCTCGAGCAATGTGCGGAGCGAAAGTCGATGGCCGCCGGTCACCTCCGGCATCGGCATCATCCCGTGGTCGGCAGTGATCGTGACCACGTAGTTCCCCTCGCCCACGCGGGCATTCAGCTTCTGAATCAGCCTACCGACACAGGCGTCTTGCGCGCGGAGCGCCTCTCGCGCCTCGAGGCTTTCGAGGCCCCACCGGTGCGCCGCGTAGTCGGTCGGCTTCATGCTCATGTAGATCAGTGAGGTCACGTCCGACTGGTTTATGGGCTCTCGATCCAGCATCAGCAGCATGTTGTCGCACTCGAAGTCGGCATACGCCGGCGTGAAACGCACGTTGGAGCTGTCGTCGATCTTGTGATCCATCCACATGCCGGTGCCGCCGGTCAGCTGCTGGACGTAGGGCATCGGGCTCCGCCCCCGTAGGTACTCGGGAAACGTGTAGAGGTCGAGGTTCGTCATCAGGCGATGTTCTGTGTCCCCGCCGGGGAACTCCGCCTTCCAGGCCGGTCGCTTCGGCTGGGCATAGAGCACGACGATGTGCGTCTTGTTCCCCGGATCGTGGGCCGCGCCATGACCCACCATGCCCATCGCCGCCCGATCCTGAAAGCTCGTTCCGATGACGACCGGCTTGTGCTTGGCGCTCACGCTGTACTCGTCGGCCAGCGTGGGCGCCTTGATGTATTCCGCGGAGAAGTCGGGAAACGACTGGGCCACCTGCTTCGTGGCCGGATCGTAGATCTCGTTGCCCACGATGCGCGTCGTGATCGGATAACCACCCGTGCCGATGGCGACGTGAGAAACGGCCGTCGCGGTCTCCAGCTGCGTGACCTTCGCGTCAAGGTACTCGGCTCCGCGCGCGGCCAGCCCCTTGATCTGGGGCCACGCGTCCGGCCACGCCTCGTAGAGCGAGCGCCCGCCCCCGTCCATCACGATCGTGAGGATCACGCGGGGGCGCTTCGACGTCGGCACCAGCGCTTCGGTCATCACGCGGCCCATCGATCCCTTCGGTGGCGTCGTCCCGATCAGCTGGGCGTACGTCGGAGCGACATTCTGCAAGGTCGTCTTCTCGAGCCGGGCGCCTTCCTTGACGAACCCCGGACCATACAGGACAAACTTGATGTCGGTGTCGTAGTCCCACGACGACGCGTGCGTCGTCCACATGTGCTTGAGGACCATCACCCGGTTCGGATCATCCGACCGGACGCCCCGAAACGCCCGGACCGGGATGTGGCTGAACTCCTCGCTGAAGAACGCACGATCGACGACGATCGTGTGGCGAGCCGGCACCATCACCACGTGCCCACTCTGCTCCGCAGCCCAGCTCTGCACCGCATAGGCGAAGTGCCATGCGTCATCGCGATCCTGGTTCCGATACGCCGAGCCCGACCAGCTCGGGATGATCCCTCCGACCTTTCCCTGCCCTGCGGGCGTCGGCATCGTCGGGGCGCAGGCACCGAGCGCGAATCCCAGCATCGACCCGATGAGGAGAGTTCGGAATCTTCCCCGCACACTCATATCCGCCCCCTTGTAAAGGTCGCACGGCTCAGGCGTCCTAGACCCGGACGCCTCTTCTCGGCCCTCGCGACGAGAGACTACGGAGATGTGCGGTCAGAACTGAAATACATAGAGCAGCCTCGACGTATAATCCCAGGTTATGGATCTTGAAGCGCGGTTACGGGCGTTCGCGGCCTTCGCCCGGCGCCGATCCTTCTCGGCGGCGGCGCAGGAGCTCCGCATCAGCCAGCCGGCGGTGTCCAAGCACGTCGCCGACGTCGAGCGCGCCGCCGGCGTAAAGCTGGTCGAGCGGCGCACCCACGGCAGCACCCTGACGCCGGCCGGGGAGTTCGTCGCCAACCATGTGCTCCGCGCGCAGGCGCTCCTCGCCCAGGCCGCCCGGGGCGTCGCCGAGTTCCGCCAGAGAGCCACGGGTTCGCTGACGATCGTCGCATCGGGGGTCCCCGCCACGTACCTCCTACCGGAGGTTCTCGTGGCGTTCCAGCGCGCGCACCACGCCGTCCACGTGAGAATCGTGCAGGGGGCATCGGCGCAGACGATGGACGCGCTGCGATCCCATCGAGCCGAGCTCGGAGTCGTCGGCGGGTTCGCGGCGGCGCCGGAGATCGAGGCGGAGCCGCTCGTCGAGGAGGAGGTCGTCGTGGTCGGATCGCCGCGGCTGGCCAGCCGGCGCTTGTCGCGGCGGGACGCCGAGGCCGCGACGTGGATTTCGCCCTACGAGGGCTCGGCCACGCGCGCCGTCGTCGAGGCGGCCTGGGCCGACTCCGGCATCACTCCGACTCGCCACCTTGCGTTACCGAACTGGGAAGCGGTGAAGCTGGCGGTGGCTCGCGGTGACGGCGTGGCGGGCTGCAGCGAGTTCACGGTCGAGCATGAGCTCCGAGCCGGGACTCTAGTCGCCCTTCGGCTTCCCGGGTGGAAAGTCCGGCGGACGATCTCGATCGTCCGCCATCGAGACGCCGTGCTGACGCCCTCGGCGCGCGCGTTCGTCGCGATGCTCCACGCGCGATGGGACCGTTCGCCAGCGCGGCGGCGAGACCGCCGCCGCGCCGTGCCATATGATCTCAGCGCGGCTCTTTCGTCTTCAGCTCGGCGTCGTGCTCCGTGAGGAAGGCGCGGATGTCGGCGGCCATGTCGAGCAGCTTGGTCCACTGCTCCTTGTAGAGCGTGACCGGGAAGCGGCCGAGCCCATAGACGGAGACCCCGCCCTTCTCGCTCACCTTGATCGACACGCCGCGCGTGGCCCGAGCCTTCAGCGCGGCGTTCTCGGCCTTGAGTCGCTCGACCTCGTCTCTGAGCGCGTCGTCAGCCATCGTCGCTCTCTCGCCTATCCCGGAATCTTCCAGTCGAGCCAGGTGCAGAGCGCGCGCCCCATGATCAGCTCCTTGTCCTTCGCCGAGAGCCACGGCAGCTCCTCGGTGAACATCGTCACGCACTGCTTCCACGAGCACGGCATGCGCGTGATGTCGGTGCCCCAGAACATCCGTTCGGGGCCAAAGGCATCGTAGAGCTTTCTGATGTGGCCATGAATATCGCGATAAGGATACGCCTCGGCCGAGTAGCTCGGCGCGCCGGTCGCCTTCAGCGCCACGTTGCGATGCTTCGCCGCCGCCACCAGCTCGGGCAGGTTCGACCAGGCGGCGTCGGGGCGCCCGAAGTGGTCGATGATCAGCTTGAGCCCGGCGTGGCGCTCCGCAATCCGGCCGATCACTTGAAGGAGCCCCGGTCCGAGCAGCGCGACCGGCAACCCCGCGCGCTCGGCGGCGAGCCAGAGCCAGTCGAGCGTGCCGTCGCTCAGCCACGTCTTCTGATGCGGCTGCAGCAGCGCGAAGCGGAGGCCCTTCATCCCCGGCCGGCTCTTCAGGCCGTCGACGAGCGTGCGGCTCTCGGGCTTGTCGAGCGGAAAGTTACCGAGGATCGCCAGCCGGTTGGGATGCTGGCGCGCGGCCTCGACGGCGAGCGCGTTGGAGTCGGGATCCCACCCGGGTGGATGGATGACGGCCGCGTCGACACCGCCCTCGTCCATCTCCTTCAGGACGTCGGCAGCCGTGAAGTCGATTACCTGGCGATGGCTCGGGTTCGTCGGCTTGTTGTTCCTCCAGATGTGGATCTGCGCGTCGACGACCAGCATAGCGTGCTCCTTTCTCTCCGTAGAGTCTCTTTAGCCGAGATCCCCTTCGTCTTCAAGCACGTCCCCGGCGCCTCAGCGGCCGGAGCGCTGCTGCGCGGCGAGCCACTCGGCCGCCGACGGCACGTTGGGATCGCGCGGGCGCAGATTGTAATAAGGAACCAGCGGGAAGTACGCGTCGGCGAGGCGGCGAAGCTCGGCGACGGGCTCCGGATGCAGATCGACCCGCAGATCGACCATCGCGTACGGCTCGCGATCGACGACGTAGAGACCGCTGGAGGTCTCACCGTTGGGCTGGCCGCCCGCCCCCTTGCCCGCCTCGAGCGATCGCAGCAGTCGCTCCCACAGCGCGAGGTCGGCGCCACGCTGGAAGACGTCGAGCATCGCGTCGGCGACGTCCTTGCTGACGACCGCGTTGGCGGCGACCACCACGTTGCGGTCGGTACGATGGCCGGCCCACGGCTTGTTGTCGGCGCCCGTCCGCGCCGCAGTGAGCCCGGTTCCGTCCAGGCACCCGAGCTGGCGGCGCTCCACGAACTGATCGCTCGCGGCGATCTCTTGCAGGGCACGTGGCGCCGAGTAGCCGGCGCGCATCAGATTCAAACCGAGATGGCCCAGACGCGGGTTGGTGCTGGCCTGGGTCACGACCGCACCGATCCCGGGCGCCACGTGGATGCAGCGCGAGCCGACGGCCATCTCGCTCGTGGCGATGGCGATGCCGAGCATCCCGGTGCGCTCGCAGCGGCCGATCAGCGAGAACGTGGTGAATTCGATCCCGATCATGAAGGTCCTCCCGGCGGGATTGTATAATCCGGCCACCCCGAGTGAAATTCGTCGGCGTTCCGATCAAGCGGCTCGAGGATCCGCGCCTGCTCGTCGGCGGCGGACGGTTTGTGGACGACGTGGTCCGTCCCGGCATGGTGCACGCGGTCGTCGTGCGAAGCCCGCACGCCCACGCGCGCGTGCGCCGTGTCGATCCGCGACGGGCGCTCGCGCTGCCCGGCGTGGTCGCCTGCGTCACGGGCGCCGACCTCGCCGACGTGCCGACGATCCCGCTCCGCCAGGGGGCCAGGCCAGAGCATACGGGCTATCTCCAGCCCCCACTGGCGCGCGACACCGTTCGCTACGGGGGCGAGCCGGTCGCGGTCGTCGTTGCGGCCGATCGCGCCACCGCCGTCGACGCGCGCGAGCTGGTCGAGATCGACTATGACGTCTTGCCGGCGCTCGTCGACCCTGCCGACGCGGAGCGGCCGGGCGGGCCGATCCTCTTTCCCGGCGGGAATGTGGTCGACTCTTGGACCACCGCGCTCGGCGACGTCGACACCGTGCTGCGCGACGCAGCCTGTGTCGTGCGCGAGCGCTTCTCGATAGGCCGGCAGACCGCCGCGCCGATGGAGACGCGCGGGCTCGTGGCCGAATGGGACGCGGTGGCGAGTCGCCTGACGGTCTGGGGCACGACGAAGGTCCCCTACTTCAACAGGCAGGCGCTGGGCACCATGCTGGAGCTCGACGAGGCGCGTATCCACTTCGTGGAGTCGGATGCCGGCGGCGGCTTCGGCGCGCGCGGCGAGTTCTACCCCGAGGACTTCCTGGTGCCCTTCCTGGCCCGCCGGCTCGAGCGACCGGTCAAGTGGATAGAGGATCGGCGCGAGCATTTCCTCACGATCAACCACTCGCGGGAGCAGCAATGGTCGGTCGCAGCCGCCGCCGACGCGCGCGGCAAGCTCCTCGCGCTCGACGCCACCCTGGTCAACGTCCTGGGCGGCTATCTGCGTACCCACGGCGTCTGGGCCGCCCGGCTCACCGCGTCCTACCTGGCCGGGCCGTATCGATGGCCGAGCTATCGCTGCCGTGTCTCCTGCACCATGACGAACAAGACACCGACGGGTACCGTGCGCGCGCCGGGATTCTACGAGGGCACGTTCGTGCGCGAGCGGATCATCGATCTCGTCGCCGCGCGTCTCGGGCTCGATCCCGCCGAGATCCGGCGCCGAAATCTCCATGGCCCCAAGGACCTGCCGTTCACGGTCAGCACGGTGGCGTCCGCCGTGACCGGGCGTGAGGCCGACTTCACGGGCGAGGACTTCCCCGAGATGTTCGAGCAGGCGCTGAAGGCCGGTCAGTACGAGGCGCGAGTGGCCGCATGTCGCGAGCGGAACGCCGCCGGCGGCGACATGAGGTTCGGCGTCGGGCTGGCGGCCGTCGTGGAGACGTCCGGCACCGGTCCGTTCGAGAGCGCGAGAGCGAGCCTGACCAGCGAGGGAGCGATCGCTCTCGCGACGGGCGCGACTGCCCTGGGCCAGGGACTTCCAACCACGCTCGCTCAGGTCTGCGCCGAGGTGCTGCAGGTCCAGCCCGCGGATATCACGGTGCACCTGGGCGATACCGGCTGGATGCCTCAAGGCGTCGGCAGCTCCGCCAGCCGATCGGCGGTCATGGCGGGAAGCGCCGTGCACGGCGCGTCCACACGGCTCCGGGAGCAGATCGTGGCGATTGCGGCGGCGCACTTCGAGGCGAGCCCCGCCGACATCACGCTCGAGGACGGTGCGGCGTTCGTGCGCGGCGTGCCCGATCGTCGCTGCTCCTTGCGCGAGATCGCGGCGCTCGCGGGGCGGCCGCTCGAGGCCGACTGGCGTCACGAGACCACCCGCGCCGTCGGCTCGTTCGGCGTGCATCTCTCCGTGGTGGGCGTGGACGTCACGACGGGACGGGTCCAGCCGGAGACGCACTTCGTCCTGTGCGATGTCGGCCGCGCGATCAACCCGACGATCGTCGAGGGCCAGCTGGTGGGCGCCGTCGTCCAGGGGCTCGGCCACGCGACATCGGAGGAGCTCGTCTACGACGAGAGCGGCCAGCTCCTGACCGGCACGTTCATGGACTACGCGATGCCGACTGCCGACCGCGCGCCGGCCGTCGAGCTCCTGATCGAGGAAGCGCCGACACCAACGAATCCCCTGGGCGTCAAGGGCGCTGGAGAGGCCGGCACGTCCGGAGTCGGCGCCGCGGTTGCCAACGCCGTGGCCGCCGCCGTCGGCGCCGCGGCCGCCCGCCGGCTGCCCGTGACCGCGCCACGAATCAAGGCGGCATTGGGAGGGATCGACTCATGACGGAAACGGCCGAGGTCGTCATCGTCGGCGCCGGGATCATGGGCGTGAGCACTGCCTATCATCTAGCGCGGCTGGGCGTCGGCCGCGTCATCGTCCTGGAGCGCGACACCGTGTGCTCCGGCTCCACGGCGCTCGCGAGCGGCGGCATTCGCCATCAGTACGCCAACCGGCTGGGCGTCGAGCTGACCACGCACGCGATCGTCACGTACGAGCGCTTTCAGGAGGAGTTCGGCGTCGATCCCAACTTCCGTCAGCACGGTTATCTCATCTTGATCGGGACGGAGGAGGAGCTGGCGACCGCGCGGCGGAGCACCGCGCTCCAGCGGAGCCTGGGCGTCACCGTCGAGCTGCTCGACCCGGCAGCGACGCGCAAGCTGTGCCCGTATCTCAACAGCGAGGATCTGCTCGGGGCCACGTACACGCCCCGCGACGGCTACGCCGATCCGTATCTGTGCGCAACGGCGATCGCCGCTCGCGCCCGCGATCTCGGCGTGAGCATCAAGCAAGGGCACGAGGTCACCGGCTTCACCCGGCGGGGCGATCGCGTGAGCGGCGTCACCACGGCGTCGGGGAGCTTCGAGGCGCGGGCCGTCGTCATCGCGACGGGCGCGTGGTCGGGCGTCGTGGGGAAGCTCGCCGGTGTGGACATCCCGGTGCGCCCGCATCGGCGCCACAAGTTCATGACCGCCGCGTTCCCGGTGGAGCGCATCCCGGCCGCCACGCCGTTCATCATCGATCCACACTGCAACTTCTCGCTCCGCCGCGAGGGCCCCGGCCTGCTCTTGGGTCACGGCCGCCGCGACGAGCCGGACAGCTTCAACACCGAGATCGACCGGAGCCTCGAGCCGCGGGTGGTCGAGCGCGCGATTCACCGGGCGCCGGCGCTGGCGGACGCCGAGCTCATGCGCGCCTGGGCCGGGCTCTACGAGATGAGCCCTGATCAG
Organism: Candidatus Methylomirabilota bacterium; assembly: GCA_046727415.1. Taxonomy (GTDB): domain Bacteria; phylum Methylomirabilota; class Methylomirabilia; order Rokubacteriales; family CSP1-6; genus AR31. The sequence goes on along the minus strand of JBKPCO010000073.1, from coordinate 20,831 downwards.
ACGGGCATCGTGAGTGCGGTCCCCGGCGTGGCGGGGCTCTCCGTGATCGCGGGCTTCAGCGGCCACGGTTTCATGCACGGTCCGATCGCCGGCCAGCTCATGGCCGAGATGCTCGTGCACGGCCGTGCCGTGACGATGGACGCCACGCCGCTCGACCTCGCGCGATTCGCGCGTGGCGAGGCCCACGTCGAGCCGCTCACATTCGTCTAGGCGTGCACGCTATCGAAACCTGGCCCGGCCCAAGCCGTACCGGGGAAGACCACGGTGAGTGCGCCGGCCGCTCACCGGCAGAACCTTAGGCTCAGCGAGCGCCAAGGCAATCACGAGAGTCGGCATGGTCGAAAATCATCGCTTCGGTTGGTCACTCGCGAGCATCTGCCTGTTCGGATGGGCTCTGGCCACCACCTATACGAACCATGCGCCGCTCATTCCGGTGTTCATGGAGCGGTTGGGATTCACCCCCACCGAGGCGGGACTCCTTTCCTTGGGGTTCTTCTTGGCGATGTCGGCCGCGGCTCTTCCTGCGGGACTTCTGAGCGACCGCCTTGGTCCCAAGCAGATCGCCACGGTGGGACTTGCCCTCGCTGGCGCGAGCGACATCGGTTTGGGTTATGTCCAGGACTTTCCTTTGCTGCTGGGGCTCAAAGTCCTCGGTGGTGTCGGGGCGGGTTTGGCCTTTATTGCGGGCGTCCGCTACGTCACCGTGGTCTTTGCGCCTTCCCGCGTCCATCTCGCTCAAGGGCTCTATGGCGGCTGTGTTCAGCTCGGCGCGGGGACCTCGGTCTACCTGATGCCCCTGCTCTATGCGCACCTTGACTTACGGGGAGCCTTCGTCACGTCAGCAGGGCTGATCGGAGGGGCACTCGCGTTCTGGGTTCGTGCGGCCCCCGATCAACGGGCACTCCTGCCGCCAGCGCGTTTCTCCCTAGCCATGCGGAGCGGCACGGTCTGGCTCCTGACGCTTGCACACACCGGGACTTTCGGGCTCTCCATCCTGGTGGGGACGTGGATTACCACCTTTCTCCTACGCGATCTGGGGCTCCCGTTGTCTGTGGCCGGCGGGCTTGGTTCGGCTGTTCTGGTCGTCGGTATTCTCTCGCGGCCGGGCGGCGGTATCCTCATCGACCGGCGCCGGGTGTTCACCAAGACGATGATCCGTGCGTCTCTCCTTGCGGGGACACTGGGGCTCGGGCTGTTGGCCTTGCCTGGACGTCCGGTGTGGGCAGCGCTGCTCGCTCTCCTCGTGATGGGCGTTGCGCTCGGCCTGCCCTACTCGGCCGTGATGAATACCGCGAGTGCTGCGGTGCCGGCGAGTCCCGGCGCCGCGGTGGGGATCGTGGGAGCCATCAGCCTCGTGCTGATTGCGGCGGGGGCTCCCGCCATGGGTGCCCTCTATTCCCGTACCGACAGCTTTTCGCTCGCTTTCGGGCTGCTCGGCGCCTTCTGTTTCGTGGTGTTCTGGCTGACACGCCTGCTCCGGCGCCAGGAGGAATTTTCGTGAGAAAACATCGGCTCCTCTTCGCTACCAGGGCAGAATCGCCGGCTCGTACTTCTCGATCCGCTCCTTGACCGTCATGAGCGGCTCGATGCCGTAGAGTCGGCGCGCGTTCTCGCCCAGGAGCTTGCGCTGAGCCTCGACCGGCACGCCGAGCTCGGCCATGTGGTGCAGGCTCTCCCAGGCGTCCTCGGCGTCGTGATGCGGATAGTCCGAGGACCAGATCGCGATGTCCTGGAACACGTCCCAGAGCCGGTAGACCATCGTCTCGTCCGACTCGAAGCCGATGAAGCACCGCTCGTGGAAGACTTCGACGGGATCCCGGATGAGCCGGTTGTCGCGCTGGAATGCGAACAGGTTCGAGAAGTTCGAGCTGCGCGACAGGATCAGCGGCAGCCACGAGGCGTTCGATTCGAGCACAGCCGCCTTGAGCCGGGGAAACTTCTCGAGCCAGCCCGTCTGCACCACGACCGTCACCCAGGTCATCGCCTCCATCAGGAATCCCAGCGTCTCGGAGGCGTCGATGGCCGGGTCCATCGCCGCGGTGATATTCGAAACGAACTGGCCGGGCGAGTAGACGACAGCCTCGTCGGTGAACAGGAGCCCCTGTCCCGAGTGGCCGCGCGCCTGGGCCATGCGCTGGCCCCAGTCGGGCGTCAGCGCCTCCCGCGAGGGAAAAGTGTGCATGGCAAGCACCACGCCGGTGGCCTCGAACTCACGCCAGAGCGGATCGAACTCGGGCAGGGTCGGATAGCGGGCGTTCCAGAAGCAGGGACGCACGGCCGCCGCCTTGAAGCCGAGCGCGGCCACGCGCTTGAGCTCGGCCACCGACGCCTCCACGCTCTGGAGCGGCAGCACCGCGCACGGAAAGAGTCGCCGCCGGTCCGCAGCGCAGTAGTCCAGGACCCAGTCGTTGTAGGCCCGGGTCAGCACCGTCGCGGCTTCGGCGCTCCGCACCAGCGCCAGGCGGACGAACCACGTGGGAAACAACATCACCTGATCGGTGCCCAGCGCGTCCATGTCGCTGAGCCGCGCGTGCGGATCGCGGCAGCCGAGCAGGCGTCCGAACTTCTCCTGCCACGCCGCGGTGCCGGGGGTGAGCTTGCCCACCTCCCTCTTGTCCCAGCGCGCCCAGCCCACTTCGGCGGCGTTCGAGCGCTCGCGCGCGGCGGGGACCACCCGGCCGTTGATGTAGAGGAGATCGCTGTCGGTGTGAAAGCAGAACTGGGTCTTGATCCACGCGCGGCTCTTGCTCGGCACGTACTCGTCCCAGATCGACGGCGGCTCCACGACGTGGCTGTCGCAGTCGAACACCGGAAAGTCCTTGCGTACGCTCATGGCCATGGTGGGACTCCTCAATCCGTAGGCGCGCCTCGGGCCGGCGGGGCCCCAGCCCCGCGACGGCCTGCAGCGCGCACATCCTCGCCGCCCGGGCTTTCACTCCTGGAGAAACTCGCCTATTGTGTGAACCGGCAAGACGCCTGTCAATGACGCGCACGGCGAATGCGGCAGGGCTCGAGCGCTTCTCGCTCTCGGGACGGATCGTGCTGGTCACCGGCTCGACGCGTGGCCTGGGGCTGGCGATCGCCAGCGGCATAGCGGCGGCGGGCGCCGTGGTCGGGATCAACGGCCGCGATACCGAGCACGTGCGGGAGATCGCCAAGCGCACGCCGAACTGCTTCGCCGCGCCCTTCGACATCACGGACCTCGACGCGGCGACGGCGGTCATCGACGATATCGTGGCGCGACACGGCCGGCTCGACTGCCTCGTCAACAACGCGGCCGTCCGCGATCGCCGCCCCCTGAACGAGATCACCCCCGAAGATTTCCGCCGGCTGATCGAGACGAATCTGGTATCGCAATACGCGCTCTCGCGCGTTGCCGTCCGGCGCATGGCGGCGGCCGGCGGGGGGCGACTCCTGTTCATCAGCTCGATGGTCGGGCCGCAATCGTTCCAGGGCGACCCCGCCTACGTGGCGTCGAAGGGCGGGCTCGAGGCGCTCATGCGTGCGCTCGCGGTCGAGCTCGGCGGCAAGGGCATCGCCGCCAACGCGATCGCCCCGGGCTTCTTCGCGACCGACGGCAATGAACCGTTCTTCGCGCAGCCGCGCATCGCCGAGCTGGCGCGCCGCATTCCGCTCGGGCGCTTCGGGCGGCCCGACGAGCTCGTCGGCGCCGCTGTCTTCTTGGCCTCCGATGCCGCGTCCTACATCACCGGCCAGGTCCTGACCGTCGACGCGGGGCTGTCGGTAGCGCTCTAGACGCCGCTCGCGCTATCTGTTCGAGGCAGCTTCTGGCTTGCCGCACTGGTTGTGAAGCCGCGCTTCCACCGCCTCATGGGGTTCCTGCCCGACCGGGGCGGCCACGCTCACCGGAGTCCCCACCACCGATCGGCACTCGACGGTGATCCGGGCGATGACGTTGCCGCCAGGCACCCGCTCGTACAGGGTGACGCGCTCTTCCGGCCGGCCCGGAGCCGTGGCGTCGCTAAGCACATAACCGTCGGCATTGAGGATGACGCGCCGATGCAGGCCGTCGGGACTGACGAGATCGGTCTGCGCCACCCTTCCGTCGGCGCCTTGCGTGTAGGTGAACGTCCACGAACCCCAGCCCGTCACGTCCTGTCTGATCACACGCCCTGCCGCGTCGTACTCGTGGTCGAGCTCGAGGCCCGGCTCCCTGACGCGGCGGAGGCGATGCCTCTCGTCGTACGTGTACTCCGCGTCATATCTGACCGACATGCGGTCGAGCGACGGCAGGTGCATCGTCTCGTAGGCGTAGATGAGCTCGAAGAGCACGGTCCAGACGCTCAGCTGCCGGGACTTGACGCTGGCCAGCCGGCCGCCGGCGTCATAGGCGTAGTCCACGGTCGTCATCGACAGGCCCCAGCCCGTGTCGGCCCTGACGATCCGGTGAGCCGAGTCGTAGCGGAAGTTGATCCTACGACGCCAGCCGGCGCTGACACTTCGCAGCTCACCGTTCGGGTCGCGATCCAGGAGAATGCTCCGGCCCTGCCCGTCGCGATAGCCGCGGAGCGCGCACTGCTCGGGGCGGACGACCGCGCCGTCACAGGGCGGAAACGAGTAGCGGCTGCCGTTGACGAGATCGAGGTCCCAGCCCGCACCGTTCCAGCTCAGGCGTGCCCCGTGGAATGCCGACGGGGTACCCTCATGCATCAGCACGGCCCCGGTATGACCGGTACCGGGCGAGGTACGCACGAATGGAAACCGCCAGCCTTTCGGATGAATGAGGTATAGGCGCCTGACCTCTTCCTTTGCCTTCTCGCTCTCGGCCGCCAGGAAGAGGTCGTAGGAATGGCTGGCACCGATGCCGAACGCTCCCGCGCGCGGCCAACCGCCTGCGAACGTGCGATGTAGATCGATCTTCGGCTCCCCGTGCACCACGATGTCGTCGTGCTCGCGGATGTTGATGCCGGTCGCGAGATCCACCGGGTCCCCGGCTGTCGCACGCCCGTCGTCGGCGCCGGAAGTGATCCCGGCCAGCAGCAGGATCGAGAAGTGGACCACCACAAGGGAGCGACGACAAGGGACCATGAATCACTGTCGCACGCGGGCAGGCCTCACCGAGAGTGAATGAATTGCTGTTCTGTTTCGCGCGCTTGTGAGAATCTTCCGTGAACATCTACCGGGAGGCGCTGATGAAGCTGCGCACCTCGCGCATCGCCATCATCTTCACCGCGCTCGTTGTCGTCGGCCTTGCCGGCTCGGCGGTCGCGGCACCCGAAGGTACGCTCACCTACGGAGTCCACATCACGGTGCCGTCGCGCTGGCTCGACCCCGCCGACGCCGAAGGCATCGCCACGCCGTTCATGGTGCTGTACGCCCTACACGATGCCCTGGTGAAGCCGATGCCGGGCGGGCTCTACACGCCCTGCCTCGCCGAGTCGTTCTCGCAGTCGAAGGACGGGCTGACGTACGAGTTCGTCATTCGCAAGGGCGTGAAGTTCCACAACGGCGAGCCGGTCACCGCCGCCGACGTGAAGTTCTCCTTCGAGCGGTACCGGGGCGTGGGCGCGAAGACGCTCAAGGAGCGCGTGCGCGAGGTCCAGGTCGTGGACGCGGCGCGCGCGCGCTTCCACCTGAAAGAGCCGTGGCCCGACTTCATGTCGTTCTACGGCACGACCGCCACCGGCGCCGGCTGGATCGTGCCCAAGGCGTATGTCGAGAAGGTCGGCGACGACGGCTACAAGAAAGCGCCGATCGGCGCCGGGCCCTACCGGTTCGTGAGCTTCAATCCGGGCATCGAGCTCGTGCTGGAGGCGTTCGACGGCTTCTGGCGCAAGACTCCCAATGTCAAACGGCTCGTCCTGCGAACCCTGACCGAGGAGACCACGCGCGCGGCCGCGCTGAAGAACGGCGAGGTCGACATCGCGTATCTGTTGAGCGGGCCGGTCGCGGAGGACGTCCAGCGTACGCTTGGATTCAAGCTCGTCTCGCGGAAGGATTCACCGGCGGTCTTCTGGCTCGATCTGCCTGACCAGTGGGACCCGAAATCGCCCTGGCATGACCTGCGCGTGCGGCAGGCGGCGAGCTTCGCGATCGACCGGCAGGCGCTCAACCAGGCTGAGACGCTGGGCTTCTCGAAGCCCACCGGCTCTCTGATCCCGCGCGCGCTCGAGTTCTCGAAGTTCTTCGAGCCGGATCCCCTCGACCCCGCGAAGGCGCGGCGGCTCCTCGCCGAGGCGGGCTACCCGAACGGCTTCGACGCGGGCGATCTCTACCCGTGGCCGCCGTACTTCGCGATGGGCGAGGCGCTGGCCACTTATCTACAAAACGTCGGCATCCGGACGAAGGTTCGGACCATGGAGCGGGCAGCGCTCACCGCGGCGTGGCGTGATCGCAAGCTGAAGAACCTGATCGTCGGCATCAGCGGCGCCGGCGCCAACGCGTCCTCGCGACTCGAGGCGTATGTGAGCAAGGGCGGCGCCTACACGGCCGGCGTCATCCCCGAGGTCGAAGACCTGTACCAGCGGCAGCTGCGCGAGCTGGACATGAAGAAGCGCGAGGCCATGCTGCACCAGATCCAGCAGATTCTCCACGACCGGGTGACCCACATCCCGATCTACGAGCTGGCGTTCATCTGGGGCGTCGGCCCGCGCGTGGAGGAGCCGGGGATCAACCTGGTCCGCAGCTTCGCCTACTCGGCGCCGCTGGAGGACGTGAAGCTGAAGCGGCCGTAGGCTCAGGCGCTCAGCGTCGCAACTTCGGCGCGCGTCAGGCCGACGGTCTCCGCGGCGTCCACGATCTCCGCCCACGTCGTGGCGTCGACCTCGATGCCCGCGCGGCCGCGCTCGGCCTGCGCGATTCGCTCCGGCTCGCCCGGGACCAGCACGGGCAGCTTCGGATCGGCCGGCGGCGACGCCTTCACGTAGTCGATGAACCCGTCGATCTCGCGCCGCAGCCAGTCGACCCCCGCGAGGCGGCCCGGGTCGATCAGCACCGTGAACATGTTGTTGATGACGCCGCCCATGCGCTGGTTGCCCGGCTGGATGCTGGGACCGCCGGTCAGCGCAGTCGCGAGCAATTCGGTCATCACCGCGAGCGCGTAGCCTTTGTGGCCGCCGAACGGCACCAAGGCACCGTGCGGCTCGGAATACATGACGTTGGGGTCTCGCGTCGGCCGTCCCTTGGAGTCGATGAGCGAGCCCTCAGGCGCCGGCTTCCCCTCGTTCTTCGCGACGCGGATCTTGCCCATCGCGACCTGGCTCGTTGCCATGTCGAGCAGGAGCGGCGCGTGGCGGTCCGTGCCCGGCACCGCGATGCAGACCGGGTTCGTCACGAACCGCGCGTCGGTGCCCCGGAACGGCGCGACGGTTGCGCGGTGGTCGGTGACATTGACGAAGTGCATCGAGACCAGGCCTGCGGCGCTCGCCATCTCGCCGTAGGCGCCGACACGCCCGATGTGATGCGCGTTGGCAAGCCCCATCGCCACCACGCCGCTCTCGCGGCAGCGCGCGATGGCGACCTCCATCGCCTGGCCCGCAACCGGCCGCCCGTATCCGCGCCCGCCGTCGAACATCAGGAGCGCCCCGTCGTCCTTCACCACCTTCGCCCGTGTGTTCGGCACCACCAGGCCCATCTTCAGATGGCGCACGTACGTCGGGATCATGCCGACGCCATGACTGTCGTGGCCCATCAGGTTCGCGCGCACCAGGTGGTCGGCGACCAGATCCGCCTCCGCAGCGGCGCTCCCGCCTTTCCTCACGATCGCGCTGATCAAACGTCGAAGCTGATCGGCAGTCGCTCGCACGCGTTCCTCCTTGGCATCAGGCAGATGGCTCGACGGCCGCAGATCGCGCAGCCAGGGCGCAGTATACCCGCGATCCGACAGTTGTTGACGAAGTCCGCGGCCCGGGCCCAAGATGACCGCCACGATCGCTTCGACGGAGGAGGAACGACCGATGGCGGAATCTCCGGAAACCACGCCGATCAAGGTGAAGAAGCTGGGCCACGTCGTGTTCACGGTGGCCGACATCGAGCGCACCACCCGATTCTGGACCGAGATCATGGGCTTTCACGTATCCGACCGCAATGAGCGCGGGATGGTGTTTCTGCGCAACGCGTCCGATCATCACACCATCGCGCTCGTGCCGGCCGAGACGCCCAGCGCCTTGCCCGGGGAGGGCCAGCCAGGCTTCCACCACTGCGCCCTCGAGGTCGGCGCCGTCTCCGAGCTCTTCGCGATTCGCGACTTCCTCCGGGCGAAGGGGGTGCCGATCGTCTACGAGGGGCGGCGCGGCCCCGGCGGCAACCCGGGCGTCGAGTTCGAGGATCCCGACGGCTTCCACATCGAGCTCTACGCGTCGATGGACCAGATCGGCGCCGACGGCAAGAGCCGGCCGGCAGGGCAGTGGCGCCGGGCCAAGAGCCTCGAGGACGCCGTGGCCAATCCCCTGCCGGGTGTCACTTATCGATGAAGCGAAGCGCGCGCCGCATCCTCACGACGCACGTCGGGAGCCTCGTCCGGCCGGCGGAGATGGTCGAGATCCTCCGGCGAAAAGCAGACGGTGCGCCGTTCGGCGATGGCGAGCGTGCGACGCTTGCTCGTCACGTGGCCGAGGCGGTGCGGATGCAGGCCGAGTGCGGGATCGACATCCCAAGCGACGGCGAGTACTCGAAATCGGGCTTTGCCCAGTACATCACCGATCGACTTACCGGCTTCGAGACTCGCGACGATCTACCCGGCCGGGGCGGCGGCACGACCCGTAGCCGCGACCGCCGGCGGTTCGCCGACGCCTACCGCGAGATCGAGGGTGGCGCGCAGGGCGGTACGACGTCGATGGCGAACTCGATGTGCACCGGCCCCATCACGTACCGCGGCTCCGCGGCGGTCCAGACCGACATCGCCAACTTCAAGACGGCGCTGCAGGGGCAGCCCTTCGAGGAAGCTTTCATTCCCGCCGTCGCGCCTGGAACGATCGAGCTGCAGCGCGCCAATCACTACTACCGGACGGAAGAGGAGTACCTCTGGGCGCTCGCCGACGCAATGAAGACCGAGTACCGGACGATCGTCGACGCGGGCTTCGTCCTCCAGATCGACGACCCGCGCATGGTGACCGAGTACGATTCGATGGACCCGCCGCCGTCGCCCGAGGAGTACCGCCGGTTCGCGACGGTGCGGATCGAGGCGCTCAATCACGCCCTGGCTGGGCTGCCCGAAGACCGCGTGCGCTATCACATGTGCTGGGGCAGCTGGCACGGCCCCCATACGACGGATGCGCCGCTGCGGGAGATCGCGCCGGTCATTCTCCAGATCAAGGCGGGCGCCTTCTCGCTCGAGGCAGCGAACCCGCGCCACGAGCACGAGTACCACGTCTGGGAGAGCATCAAGCTCCCGGCCGGCAAGATCCTCATCCCGGGCGTCATCGCCCACACGACGAATTGCGTCGAGCACCCGGAGCTGGTGGCCGAGCGGATCCTGCGCTACGCGCGGCTGGTCGGCCGCGAGAACGTAATCGCGGGGGTTGATTGCGGCTTCGCGCAGGGACTCGCGACCGCGCGCGTGCACCCGAGCATCATGTGGGAGAAGCTTCGCATGCTCGCCGACGGCGCGCGCCTGGCCAGCCAGCACCTCTGGTAGAGAGGAGTCCTTCGTCATGGACGAGCTGAAGGCGGTCGACCTGGGACAGGTCATGTCGAGCATTCGTGGCTCGGGCCGGCCCAACACGGTCCTGTGGCAGGCGCCCGACAGCGTCGCCTTTGTCGCGCGGGGTCGCGAGTTCCGGAGCGAGTTCCACCGCGATCCGAGCGACGAGGTCATGTACATGATCAAGGGCGAGATGAGGCTGCACTACCGGACCCCCGCCGGCGACGAGAAGGTGGCGGTGGTCCGCGAGGGCGAGATCATCTACTGCCCGGCCGGCACGCCCCACTCCCCGCGGTTCTCGCCGGAGTCGTTCGTGCTCGTCCTCGAGCGGAAGCGGCGGCCCGACGAGCACGATCGGTTCACGTGGTACTGCGCCAAGTGCGGCGCGGAGCTCCACGAGAGCGTCAAGCACGTGGCCGACTATCGCGAGGATCCGGTCTCGCGCGCGTACGAAGAGTTCTACGGCTCCGAGGCCCATCGCACTTGCGGCCGCTGCGGGCACGTCACCCCGCGACCGCCGGCGAGGGGGTGACTCGCCGGCTTCCGCCCGCCGCGATCAGTACGCGAGCGGATCCGGCCGCAGCTGGAAGTGCACGACGATGGGCTTCTTGCCCTTCCCGCCTTCCATGAGCCACGGCGCGCGGTCGCCGCTGGTCGTCCAGAGGCCGCGCCCCTTCCAGCCAGCCGCCGGGTCGTCGATGCGTCCGTCGAAGCCCTTGGCGTAGAAGCCGAGCGGGTACGGGACGCGCAGCACGATCATCTTGCCGTCCTTGAGGGCGATCAGGCCGTCGTTGAGGTTGCCGGTTGACATCGGCACGTCCTCGCCGAGACCGAACGTGTTGTGCTGGTCGACCCACGTGTAGTAGCTCGACTCGGCGCTGTTCTCGCCGATCCCCTTGAAGCCCGGGCCCGGATACTGATAGAAGCTCCAGCCCTCGGGGCAATGATCACCGGTCGCCTTCGGCCCGTTGAGCGGGCCCTTGCACTTGCGCCGATCGAAGCTGCCGATGTGGCCCGAGCCCATCGACGCCCACACGACGCCCTGCTTGTCGATATCGGCGCCGCGGATCCCGAAGTACGGCTTCGGCACGTTGTAGATCTCGGCGAGGGCGGTCGCCGGCGGATTGGGACCCGGCACCACCCGCACGACCGCCGCAGTGCCGCCGAAGACTCCGACAGAGCCCCAGATGGAGCCATCGACCGGGCTCGGCATGATGGCGTAGAAGCCGCCGGCGATCCGCTTGTCCTTGGTCGGATCGACCGGCTGGTCGGGCTCGACGTACTCGTCGCGTTTGCCGTTGCCGTTGGTGTCGAGCACGAACGCCGTCCAGCCCTGCGATTTCGCCGCGTCGCCTGTCTCGTCGAACATCTTCGTGTTGACCCAGCCCAGCACCTGGCCGCCACCGCTCGTCCACAAGGTCTCGTTCGCGTCGTAGCCGAACTGCAGATGGTGCGTCTGGAAGCAGGTATCGACGAACGTGTACTTCATCGTCTTCGGATCGAGGAACGTGAGCGCCCGGTTCGTGCGCTCGAGCGGGAACAGCTTGGCCGAGGGATGATCGGACCCCTTCTGGCAGAACTCGGGGTTCTTGGGCCCGCGCACCACCGCCGCGAACCAGACCCGGCCCTTTCGGTCGAACATGCCGTTGTGGTTGTTGGCCTTGGTGTCCCAGAGCTTCTCGTCGCCCCAGTACGGCGACGGCGCCATCGGCTTCTCGATCGCGGCGTGGCCCGGGCCGAGCGCCTCGGGCGTGTCGGCGTCGCGAACCGGCGCCCGGAAGGTCGTCACCGTGTGTGTCTTCGGATCGAGGATCGGGTAGTCGTCGGTCGCGTATTCGGGCGAGCCGTAGAGCTTGCCGTACGCATTGACCGTCGGATACCGGCGATCCGACGCGATCAGATCGTGCAGGTACTTCTTCGGATCACCCCACTCCCACGTCGTGACCACGATGTTGCGCTCGACGCCGGACGGTCGCGACGGCTTGCTGTGGGGCAGCTCGCCCTTGGCCACACGGTCGGTCCAGTCGCCAAAGTACTTGAACGGGACACCGCCGAGCGCCTGGGTGAGCGGGGTCAGCATGAACGGGGCGGCTTGCCCGGACTGCACGCGGCGGATCCACGCCTTCTCCCCGGTCTCGAACTGGCCGAGCGAAGCGGGAATGGTCCGTGTCGAGAGCTGCCCGAGCTGATGGCAGCCGACGCAGGCGCGGTTCTTCACGACGACGAGCCAGTCACTCTGACTGATGTTCGCCGGGATGTTGCTCTTGCCGCCGAACTGATCGGCGTCCGGGATCTTCAGCATCGAGTACCAGTAGATCGCGGGGTAGTACTGCGCGGCGGCGGTCTCGGTCGGCGCCACCACGGCGCGGAGATTCAGCTGCTTGCCGGGCTCGCCGTCGACCTTCGCCGAATCGACCAGCCTGTAGCCGCGCACCCACACCTTGTACTTCGCCTTCGGCAGATCGGGCACCACGTACCGGCCCTGGTCGTCCGTGACGACGATACGGGCGAACTTCGTCGGAAGCTCGGTCGTCTCTGCGATCACCCATACGCCGGCCTCGGGTCCGCTCGGCCCGGTGACGACGCCGCCGATGGCGTTGCCGTCGATGCGCACGGCGCCGCCGGCCCCCTGCTGGGCACTGAGCGTGAGAACCGAGCCCGCCCACACCCCGACGATCGCGATGATCGATGCGCACATCCACAGTGCCCGTCTCGTCCGCATGGCGCTGCTCCTTTCGTGGCTGCCCACCTCGATCACGCCGCGACGGGATCATAGCTCCGCCGGATCGCGGGAGGCAGTAGAATCGTCGGTGACGACGACCCCCGTCTCGTGACGAGGACGATGAAGGAGCCGACATGAAGATTCGCATCGGAGTGGGAGCGGCCGGCGCTGCGTCGAGCCCGGATGGGCTGGCCGAGCTCGTCACGGGCCTCGACGATCTGGGATTCGACTCCCTCTGGCTCTCGGAGGTGCTGACCGGCCCGGTGATCGATCCGATGGTGGGCCTCGCCTGGGCGGCCGCGAGCAATCCACGGCTGAAGGTCGGGACCACCATGCTGCTGCCGGGGCGTAACGTGATCCGCCTCGCCAAGCAGCTCGCGAGCCTCGACGTGCTGTGCCGCGGCCGCCTCCTGGTGACGCTCGTTCCCGGGCTCACCTACGCACCGGAGCGAGAAGCCATCGGCGTCGAGCCCAAGCGCCGCGGCGCGGTCATCGACGAGGCGCTGCCTCTGCTGCGACGGCTGTGGGCGGGCGAGACGGTCAGCCACGAGGGAGTGGCCGGTAGCTTCCGTGACGTCAAGCTCTCGCCGCTTCCGGTGCAGCAGCCGCTGGAAGTGTGGCTCGGCGGGACGGCGCCCGCCGCGCTCGAGCGCTGCGGTCAGCTGTCGGACGGCTGGCTGCCCTCGCAGTGCACACCCGAAGAGGCGGCGGCCGGACGCGTCGTCATCGAAGAGGTGGCGGCAAAGGCCGGGCGGTCGATCAGCAGCGAGCACTTCGGCATGAGCATCGGCTACGCCCGCGCGCCCATCGACCCGGCCATGGCGCGGACCATGACCGCCCGCCGCCCGCGCTCGGTCGAGCTCACGCCGGTCGGGCTGCCGGCGCTGCGTCAGACCATCGAGCGTTTCATCGCGGTCGGCTTCTCGAAGTTCGTGGTGCGCCCGATCGTCCCGCCGGCGTCCTGGCGCGCCGAGCTCGAGGCACTGGCCGCGGCCGTCGGCGACCTGCAGACCTGACGAAGTGCGTGCCGCAGGCCGTCGCGGGGCTGGGGCCCCGCCGGCCGAGGCGCGGCGATAGACAGAGGACGAACTAGGACCTGGCTCCGGGCAACCGCCCGTGGGCCGACTCGGCCTGTGAGGGCAGCAGCGAGAAGTGGCTGTGCACCGCGAGCCACTTCCCGCCCCGACGCTCCAGCACGAACGTTCCCCGGCCCGGGCGCGTGAACGGCCGACCATCTGGGCCGGTCACCTCGGTGAGCCATCCCCCGGCGATCCACGCGCTGTCACCCGCCGTGTGGACGTGAGCGCCCGGCTCGAAGTGAAAGTCGCGAATTCGCGGCCAGACGTTCTCCCACTGTTCACGGACGATATTGTCGAGCCCGGCCACGGCACGGGTCCAGGTGCCGAAGGCGACCGCGTCGGCGGCGAACAGGGTGCGGCCGCCCGCGAAGTCGCGAGCGCGCACGAACGCTTCGAACGTCTTCAGCCACTCCTGGGGTGTCGCGGCGGGTGTCGTCATGCCGGCATTATGCGGCGGTGCCGCGGCCTGTCAATGCGAGCCGCGCAGCCCAGGAATGTGGCATGCTGCTGGTCGTGAGCCCATCTCGACGGCCCCTCAGCGTCCTTCACACCGCCGACGTGCACCTGGACAGCGACGGCGGCGGTCCTGGCCAACAGGCCGCGCACAATGAGCGTGGCCGGCAGCTCTTCCGTCGCATCGTCGATCGCGCGCTGGCCGACCAGGTCGATCTGGTGCTGATCGCCGGCGATCTCTTCGATCACAACCGGGCGTCAGACGAGACTATCGCGTTCGTCCGGCGAGAGCTCGACCGGGTGCGCCAGCCGGTCGTGATCCTTCCCGGAAACCACGACGCGCTGCGCGTGAACGCGATCTACGAGCGGTACGATTTCTCGGCCGGGGCGAGCCACGTCCACGTGATCCGCCGGCTCGACGGGCAGACGATCGAGCTTCCGGAGCTCGACGCCGTCGTGTGGGGCCGCGCCATGGAGGAGCACACGCCGGAGTTCCGGCCGCTCGCCGAGCTTCCCGGACGCGACGCGGATCGATGGTCACTCGTGATGGCCCATGGATTTTTCTTCGCCGAGCGGCAGCGGCCGGACCGCTCGTCGCCGATCTTCGCCGACGAGATTCGCGACTCCGGCTGGGACTATCTGGCCCTCGGCCACCACCACGCCCGGACCAACGTCAGCCAGGGCGGCGTGCTCGCTCACTACGCGGGCGCACCGGCGATCGAGTGGGGCACCGGCGACGCCGCAGCCTCCGTGCTCCGGATCGACTTCTCGCTGGAGCACGGCATTCGCGTGGAGCCGCGCCCGCTGGCCGGCTGAGGCGTCAGGGAAGAAGCCGCGCGACCGGAATGCTCGCCGCCGGCGCGGCGAGCGGCGTGACGTGCGCGTCGGCGCCGAGCACCTCGGAGCGAGCGTAACGCCAGCCGAACGGCGCCGTGGAATCGGTCACCGGCTCTCGGTAAACCTCCAGGACGCGATCGACCAGGTTCAGCACCCAGTAGTCCGTCAGGCCGGCGCGGGCGTACACGCTACCCTTGCGCTGTCGATCGATGCCGAGGCTCGATACCGCGACCTCGACCGTCAAGACGGGGCGCGAAGGATGTGCGTGGCCATAGTCGTCCAGGCTGCCGGAAACGACGGCGACATCGGGCTCGGGCTCTGATTCGTCGTCCAGGCCGATTGGTCCCTGCGTGCGCACGTCCCAGCCAGGTCCGAAGGCCACCTCGAGGGCACGGGCGGTCCTGCGGATCGCGGTATAGTGCTCGGCGCCCTGCGGTTCGGCGACCATGAGCTCGCCGCCGATGAGCTCGATCGGATCGCTCGGCTGGAAGAAGCCGATCTCGATGAGCTTGTCGTACTCGGCCCGGCTGAAGCGTCGGGTCTCATAGCTCGCCATAACCTGCATCGTAGCGGCCGGCGAACAGGTCGGTCAATGTCTCTAGACCGAGACACGCCCGCGATGTTCAGCGCGTTGCAACCGTGCGCGCGGCCGCCAGTGCCGTGGCGCGCTCGTCAAGCGCGGGCGCGCCCAGCCGGGTCGACCACGCCGCGAAGTCGGCGCGCGGTCCCAGCCATCGCAGCCCGTCCACGTCGACGCCGATCGGGGCGTCCGCACGCAGCTTGGCGAGGGTGCGGAACAGCGCCGCGCGCTCGCGCTGCTCGGTGAGCGTCGCCGCCAACTTCTCCGCTCCGCGGAGCGAAACGTCCCATTCCGCGGCCCGCGCGGGGATGCGCTCGAGGTGCTGGTAGCGGGCAAGCACGGCGGACGCGGACTTCGCGCCCCAGCCCGGGAGGCCGGGGTAGCCGTCGGCGCTGTCGCCGACCAGCGCGAGCCAGTCCGGAATCGACGCGGGCGAGACGCCGAACTTGCGGCGCACTCCGTCCTCGTCTCGCACTTCGCGCGTGCGACGGTCGAGCTGGACGACCCGGGCGCCGCGGACGCACTGCGACAGATCCTTGTCCGGCGTGCACACGACGACCTGCTCGACACGGCGGTCGCGCTCGGCCATCGTGGCCGCCGCCGCCAGCGCGTCGTCGGCCTCGAACTCGACCATGGCCCAGACAACCACGCCGAGCGCTCTCAGCGCATCTTCCAGCGGCTCGAACTGCGCGAGCAGCAGCGGATCGATCCCCTCGCCGGTCTTGTACCCGGGCCAGAGCGCATTCCGGAAGGACTCGATGATGTGATCGGTGGCTACGCCCACATGCGTGGCGCCGCCCTCGAGCATGCCGAGGATCGACCCGACGACCCCGCGCACCGCCCTCAGCTCTGGCGGCGCGCTCCGGTCGAAGGCCGCCGCGGGCGAGAGGAAGTAGCGGAATAGCTCGTACGTGCCGTCGAGCAGATGGACGACCACGAGAGGGAGAATACCAAACCCCTTGTCTTTCCTGGGGATTCGAGGCCCTCGATCTCGAACAGGACCGTTCGGGACCGCATTTTCTTCCTTATCGAGACACGCCGGACCGTAGGCTGGAGTTATGGCGACGCCTCAGTGGGTTAAGAAGCTCGGGGGACATGCCGGCGAGTTGTATGTGGCAGCCGAGCTGTCGAAGCGCGGAATTCCGAACGCACTCCTGCCTGAGAACTTTTCTGATGATGACCTCCTAGCGGGCGCCAAGGATGGAACGCGGCACTGCTTCATCCAGGTGAAGTCTTGCCACCCCCGATCGAGCCACCTCGTTCATCCTTCATGCGTCGGATGAGCGCTGGCAAGAGGCGCCTGCCAACAGCTTTGTCATCTTCGTATGGCTCGGCTCACCAGCAAAGAACGAGGCACCACGATACTGGGTGGCCCGTAAGAGCGATGTTGGACTTGCTTGTGTTGGCCATAGCGCTCACGGCACGACGAATTGGGAGCGTCGATTCTATCTAGAGGATCTGCCGCCTGAGTGGGAAACAATTGGTCCGCCATCGAAGCATACTTTCGGGGCGCATAACTCCGCGTCGTTCGCGGCGCACGGGCGCGAGATGCTAAAACAGATCAGAGAGAACGAGGCCGGCTAACATGAAACGCTCAGACACGAACAAGATGCACAGCGTGCCACGCGGCTACGACGTGGTCATCACCAACCTCAACGACCGCCTCAAGATCTGTCTCGTCCACAACCGCGACCTCAAGCGCTTCTGGGGCCGAGACAAGACCGAGGGTACTCGCCCGGTGCGGCGGCGAGGTGCGCGATGACGAAGGCCACCCAGTGAATCCTCGATTCAATCGGTCGTCGTAACTCCCCGCCGTGCGTAGTCCTTCTGCGCCACTTACCCGCGACTTACCCCGGGAAACCTCATGCACCGAGTCGACTCCGGAGGGAGATCGATGCCGTGCTTACCGTGCTCTGGCGATTTCCCGACCAACAAGCCCGCGCGCACCACGGTCACGGTGGCCTCGCTGAACGCGCGCGAGCTGCTGATCGAGATCACCGTGACGGCCTGCATTCCCAACTGAGGCGCGGCCTGCACGAAAAGCAGCGAGGTATCGCCCTCACGACGCTATAACGGACAGAGCGGCAGGGTGTGGATGCGGCCCGGCCGAGGAGGGCGCATGACGATCGTGTGTCCCAGGTGTGGCCGGACCATCGACGTCCCCGACTACTGGGCAGCGAAGCCGGCGCTCAAGGTGAAGTGCAAGTGCGGCTCGGCCGTCGTGCTCGGGGCCGCCCAACGCTTGCCCACGGCTGCTGCTCCGTCTCAGCCAGCACCGGAACCGGCGGCTGCCGTTGCTTCGGCCGCGCCCGTCGCGCCCCCTGCCGCGGCGCCAGGCGCGGAAGCGACGGCAACGCCCTCACGACCCCGCTGGACCGCTCCCGCGCCCGCGTCCCAACCCGCCGGCGCGCCCGCCGCTCATGCGGTGCCCGCGAGCCCACGCTCGTCGTATCGCGTCACCTGGCGACGTTGCGTCAACCATCCTTCGACGCCGTCGACCAGCGTGTGCCCACGGTGCACGATCGGTCATTGCCAGAGCTGCGAGAAGCGAGTCCAGAACGCCATGGTTTGCCCGACGTGCTTCGACCTCTCCATTACGGTCGATGACTACGTGGCGCTCGAGGACCGCGAGCGGCGGCGTGCCCGGTCCCTCAGCGCAGAAATCGAGACGATCGTCGGCTATCCGCTGCGCGATCCGCTCGGCTTCGTCGTGCTCGCCGTCTTCATCGGGCTCTTCGCCTTCGCGGCGAGGTTCGCCATGTTCGGCCGGGGGTTCGCCATCCTGTTCTCCGAGGGCGTCCTGTACTCCTACGTGTTCTACGCCGTCTCCAGGGTTTCCGAAGGCGACCTCAGGCCCGTCATGCCGGATTTCAGCGAGATGTCGGACCTCGCCCGGCCCCTGACGCTCGCCTCCGCAGCCATGATCATCAGCTGGGCGCCGTGCGTTGCCGCCGTGTTCGGACTGGGGCTCACGAAAGCGTCCGAGGCCGGTCCCCAGCCGCTCGCCTTGCTGCTGGTGGGCCTGGCGGGTCTCTGGGGCGTGATCTACACGCCGGCGGCGATGACCGTCGCGGCCCTGACGGATCGGATACTCTCCACGCTGAATCCGGCCCTCGGCATCTTCGCCATCGCCCGCATGGGGGCGGTGTACTGGCAGGCGCTGATCATCTTCCTCACGATCGGGGCGGTGTCGCTGCTCGTCAGCTACGTCCTCGGCCTCGTGGCGCCGCTCGGGTTGATCCTCGGGCCATTCGTGAAGACGTATGCGGCGCTCGCGATCGGCTGCACGCTCGGGCTGGCGGTCTTCAAACGAGCGGCTCAGCTCGAGCTGAGCTGAAGCACGCGATCGTCGTCGCCACGCGCGCTTTGCAGTCGTTCTGCGCTACTTACCCCGGACTTACCCCGGGAAAACGACTGGATCAGACGACTGGCATGGAGACTGGATCCGGCACTGGAAGAGGACCCCGGGGCGTCACTCGCGTCTTCGAGGGTGCCAGAGGGGTCATACGCGGTGCGGGAATGGGGCCGAGCGGCTTTCTCCCGAGGGCGCCCTACTCGATCACGTGGTCGGCCCGCAGTAAAAGTGTCTGCGGGATCGTCAGGCCCAGCACTTTGGCGGTCTTGAGGTTGATCAGTAGGTCAAACGTGGTCGGTTGCGCGACAGGAAGGTCTGCGGGCTGAGCGCCTCTCAGAATCTTGTTCACGAGAGATGCGCTGAGCTGGCGGTGCATCTCGCCGATATTGGCCCCGTAGGCCATCAGACCACCGAGCTTCGCGTACTCCCTGAGCCCATAGAGGGCCGGGAGGCGGTGCCGCGCAGCCAGGCCGATGATCAGCAGTGTCTGGGTCTGAAACATCCCGTCAGGGAACACGACGAGAGCCTGCACGCCCTTCTTCACCGACTCCGAGATGGCGGGCTCGATCTTCTCGGGGGCGCTGGCGCCAGCCAGATGCAACTCGACCCGGAGTCTCTGTGCGGCGGCTTCGATCACTTGCAACGACGGCTCGTGCACCTGGTTGGCTGGGTTCCAGAGGACGCCGACGCGACTGGCCGCTGGAACGGCTTCCTTGAGTAAGTCCAAATACTTGGCCCGCAACTCGAGGCCCGAGTGTGTCCAACCCGTGATGTTCCCGCCAGGGCGCGCAAGGCTGGCGACGATTCCGCTCCCAACCGGATCGGCGGTGAACCCGATGACGATGGGTATCGTCGAGGTAGCGTGCTTGGCCGCCAAGGCTGCTGGCGTCGTGGAAGTGACGATGACATCCACTTTCATCCGAACGAGCTCAGCCGCCAGCCTACGGAGCTGATCGGTCTTCCCCTCCGCGAAACGGACCTCGATGGCTGTATTTCGGCCCTCAACCCAGCCGTGATCGCGCAGCCGCGGGCCGGATCGATCGCGCGCCGGGTGACGCACTGGTCGAGCTGGCGCGGGAGGCCGCCGTCATCACTGACGAGGACTGCCGGCGAATTCGTGCGGCAGACGCGGCGCGGGACGAGGCCATCCAAGTTGACGCCTTCGATCCGGACGAGTATCGCGGCCGCGTGCGATGAACTCCTCGCCCCCTCCGCGCCCCGCCCGTTCGGCGGTAGTGCAATGCGCGATCCGACCGCGCGGGACCGCGGCGATCGGGAGGACTGCGTGGCGGAAAAGACCCTGCGAGTGAATCGTGTGGATGCGTGTGTGGAACGGGTCCTGGCGTGGGCCGGCTGCGATTTGCGAGTGGCGGCTCCGCTCGGGCTCGGCAAACCGAACGTGCTCCTCAATGCGCTCTACCGCCGCGCGGCCGCAGAACCTGGACTCACCCTGCACCTCTATACCGCCCTCTCGTTGACGCGGCCAGCGGCCGGGTCCGATCTCGACCGCCGTTTCCTCGAGATGGAGCTCGTGAGATCACGGGTTCCTGACGTCGCTCGCGATTCGGAACAAAGTTGCAGCGTCTACGCAGAACCAGCCTCGAGTGCCCTGCTGTTCGTGTACCGCCATGTGCTGGGCGTCGAGTGCCCTGGTCGACGACCTGGTACGCGCTAAGCGCCCGAAGCGGCTCCCCATCGTCCGAACACGTGACGAGGTCCCGCGCCATCCCTGCGCGCCTCGACGGCGTCCCCCGTCTGGTGATGGCGATCATTCTCTATAGTGCGGGACTTCAGCAACTCAAGATCGCGCCATGACGGAGCTGTAACAAGCCGCTTGAGCGGGCCGGCACCAACCATCGCTGCGCACGCAAGCTCGCCAGCGCCGGCCGCTCAGCGCCGAGCCGTTCGCTAACTGGACAGGAACCAGGAAAGTCGTAGGCTGAAGTCCAACTGGTAAGTGATGGGGGTACCATAAATGGTAGGACCTGATTACCTTCGCTACACGAAGATGCCCCTCAACAACAAATCCGGTGCGATCCCCGCGCTCGGTTTTGGCACGCTGATTCCTGACCCTATCGCCACCAAAAACGCGACCAAGGCCGCGCTGGAAGCAGGATTTCGTCAGCTCGACGCCGCGGAACGTTACCGGAATGAAGCTGAGGTCGGCGACGCGATGCAGGAGGTGTTCAAGGCGGGGAAGATCA
>JBKPCO010000072.1:0-3127 GCA_046727415.1 Candidatus Methylomirabilota bacterium | reverse complement strand
GGCAAGACGCTGCTGGCGCAGACGCTCGCCAAGATGCTCCGCGTTCCGTTCACGATCGCCGACGCCACGACGCTGACGGAAGCGGGCTACGTCGGCGAGGACGTCGAGAACATCATTCTGAGGCTGCTGCAGGCGGCCGATTACGACGTCGAGCGGGCGGAACGCGGCATCGTGTATATCGACGAGATCGACAAGATCGCGCGCAAGTCCGAGAATCCGTCGATCACCCGGGACGTGTCCGGTGAGGGCGTGCAGCAGGCGCTCCTGAAGATCCTCGAGGGCACCGTCGCCAACGTGCCGCCGCAGGGCGGCCGCAAGCACCCGCACCAGGAGTTCATCCAGGTCGACACCTCGAACGTGCTGTTCCTGTGCGGCGGCGCCTTCGTCGGGCTCGACAAGATCATCGAGAACCGCGTGGGCCGCTCGGGCATGGGCTTCGGGGCCGAGATCAAGAGCCGTGACGAGCGCCGCATCGGCGACCTCCTGTCGATGATCCAGCCGGAAGACCTCCTGAAGTACGGGCTGATCCCCGAGTTCGTCGGCCGCCTGCCGGTGATCGCGACGCTCCACGACCTCGACGAGCAGGCGCTGGTGCGCATCCTCCGCGAGCCGAAGAACGCGATCATCAAGCAGTACCAGAAGTACTTCGACCTCGAGAAGGTGCGGCTCAAGTTCACCGACGACGCGGTGGCGGCCATCGCCCGCGAGGCGCTCAAGCGCGGCACCGGCGCGCGCGGGCTGCGGGCCATCCTGGAAGAGGTCATGCTCGACATCATGTACGAGCTGCCGTCGATCCAGGGTCTGAAGGAGTGCGTGATCACCCGCGAAGTCATCCTGAATCGGGAGAGACCGATCCTCATTTCGGAAGCGAAAGAACAAACCGCCTGAGCGGCACCCTTTTTGTAGTCGCGACCCCGATCGGCAATCTCGAGGACATCACCCTGCGCGCGCTCCGCGTCCTGCGCGAGACCGACCTGGTCGCCTGCGAGGACACGCGGCGGACGCGCGCGCTCCTCACGCACTTCGACATCCACAAGCCGACCGTCAGCTACTACGAGCACAACAAGCTGACCCGCGGGCGCGAGCTCCTGCGCGAGCTCGCCGCCGGCCGCTCGATCGCGCTCGTCACCGACGCCGGGACGCCCGGCATCTCCGACCCGGGCGTGCTGCTGGTGCGCGAGGCGCGCACCCACGGCGTGCCGGTGGTGCCCGTGCCGGGGCCGGCGGCGCTGGTCGCGGGGCTCTCGGCGGCGGGCCTGCCCGCCGATCGGTTCGTGTTCGACGGTTTCCTGCCGGTGAAACCCGGCCGGCGGATCAACCGGCTGACGGCGCTCCGGGCGCTCGAGACGACGGTGGTGCTCTACGAATCGCCACACCGCATCGCGGCCACCCTGGGCGCGATCGGCGAGGTCTACGGCGAGGTCGAGCTGGTGGTCGCGCGCGAGCTGACCAAGCAGTACGAAGAGGTCGTGTCGGCGACGCCCGCGGCACATCTGGCGCGGCTGGCCGCGGGCTCGACACGAGGTGAATTCACGCTGGTGATCCCGGCCGCGAGGTCGTCAGCGGAGGCAGACTCCGGGTAGCCACGTCCCGTCGGCCGCCTGGCAGTAGCACGGCGTGCCGGGCAAGACGCTCGCGGGGATGGCACAGACGCCCCACCGCGTCGAGCACACCCTGATCAGAGCGTATGGATAGTTCGGCGGGAGAAGCTGATAGAACTGGGGCGCCGGAGTCTCCTGCGCCTGCGCAGTGACCACGGAGAGGGCGACCAGTGCCGCGGCAAACATTCGCGGGACGGACCGCATGGACACACCCTAGCGACGCCCCGTCGCCCGGTCAACATCTGACCGCCGAGACGGACGTTTGTACCCTCATCGAGCGACCCGTATACTCCGAGTGGCTATGAGCGTTCCGAAGGCGCTGACCATCGCCGGCTCCGATTCCGGTGGCGGCGCGGGTATCCAGGCAGATCTCAAGACCTTCTCGGCCTTCCGGGTGTTCGGGATGAGCGCGATCACCGCCGTCACCGCCCAGAACTCGGTCGGCGTCCAAGGCGTCTTCAACCTGCCGCCCGAGTTCGTCGCCCGGCAGATCGACTCGGTCCTCTCGGATTTCGGCGCCGACGCCGTGAAGATCGGCATGCTCTCGACGGCGCCGATCGTCGGCGCGGTCGCCGACCGGCTCAGAGCATTTGCCGGAGAGGGGCGCCGCGTCGACCCCCTGCGGATCGTGCTCGATCCCGTCATGATCGCCAAGTCGGGCGACCCGCTCCTGCAGGCCGACGCGCGCGCGGCCCTCATCAAGGAGCTCTTGCCGCTCGCCCTGATCGTCACGCCGAACCTGCACGAGGCCGAGGCGCTGGCCGGCATGCCCGTGGCGAACGAACGGGACATGGAAGAAGCGGCGCGACGCATCCTAGCGCTCGGGCCGCAGAATGTCCTGGTGAAGGGCGGCCACCTGCGCGATTCCGCCACGGACATCCTGTGGAACGGGCGTGACCTCACGCGATTCACTGCCCCGCGGCTGGCGTCGACCAGCACCCACGGGACGGGCTGCACCTACGCGTCCGCGATCGCTGCGTGCCTCGCGCGCGGCCACGCCCTGCGCGACACCATCAGCGAGGCGAAGGCCTACGTGACGGCCGCGATCCGCGAGGGGTTCCAGGCCGGGCGCGGCGTCGGGGCGCTCCGGCACTTCGTGGCGAGCTGGTAGGCACGTGGCGAAATCCGTTGACGACAACAAGATGTCGTTCCTCGAGCACCTGGGCGAGCTGCGCGTGCGGATCGTGCGCGCGCTCACCGCGCTCCTCATCGGCACTCTGATCGGGCTGCCGTTCAGCCAGCGCATCGTGGACTGGCTGGCGACGCCGGTGACGAAGCTGAACTACTCGCTGGTCTTCACGGCGCCGGCGGAGGCGTTCTGGGTGCAGATGAAGGTGGGGCTGATCGTCGGCGTCTTCGTCGCCGCGCCCGCCATCCTCTGGCAAATCTGGGCGTTCATCGCGCCGGGGCTCCACGCGCACGAAAAGAAGTACGCGGCGCCGTTCGTCATCATCGGCTCGGCGCTGTTCATCGGCGGGGGCGCCTTCTCGCTGTTCGTGGTGACGCCCTACGCCATCCAGTTCCTC